>NC_010571.1:5057003-5357204 GCF_000019965.1 Opitutus terrae PB90-1 | reverse complement strand
TGATCCCGAGCAACGCGAGTTGTTCGCGCGTGAGCCGGTTTTCGTCGGTGGCGACACGGACAGCGAAGAGCGCGGGAATGTCGGAGGGCTCGATCGGTCGGATCATGCGGAGTGAGTTTGCAGGCGTCAGTAGGGCTCGGTGAGTTCCAGCAGCGAGGTGATCGTGCGCGCCTGACCCCACGCGGGCCGGCGTTGAGCGCGATCGAGGAGGATGGCCTCGCAGCCGAACCGGCGCGCGGCAGCGACGTCCTTTTCCTCGTTGCCGACGTAGGCGAGCTCCGCCGCGGTGCAGTCGAGCGCCGTGGCCAGCGCCTGCAAGGTCGCGACGGCCGGCTTGCGATAGCCTGCTTCGCCGGAGGTGAGCAGAACGTCGAACCTGCCGGTCAGCCCGGCCTCGGCGACGTCCTGCATCACCAGGAGGCGCGGCATGCCGTAAGGCACGTCGGTAAAAATGCCGAGCCGCGCGCCTGCGGCGCGGAGCTGATCGAGCGCCACCGGCGCATCCGGGAAACAGCGCAGCCGCTGCCGGAACACGCCGAAGAACGCCGCGGCGCAAGCGTCGGCATCGATGGGCGCGGACGTCGCGCCCAGGCACGGCTGCAACTCGGCGAGCACGCGCGCGAAACTCACCTCGTGCTCGCGCGGACGCAGCCGGGTATTGTAGCAGCGCAGCACGCCGCAACCGGCTTCGATCTCCGCGGCGGTCGGCGTCACCCCGAGCACCCTGGCGAGCGCGTGCAAGGCGTCGGCGTAGTGGTCCACCCAGCTCAGCGGCAGCCCCGCGTATTCGAGCAGCGTGTCGCCGAGATCGAAGCCGAAGGCGGGCATACGCGCGCCTCAGCCGCCGGACACCGCGGAGCGGAGGCGTGAGGACATGAGGTCAGGGAATGAGCCGCACCTGCTGTTGCATCAAGCTTTGCACCGAGGCCCACGCATTGGCTGGCGTGGGCACAAACAGGCTCACGCGAGCCTTGAGGACATGACCGCGAGCGCACGTCATCAGGAGATACGATTCGATCGGCTTGCCCTGATGGCGGTAGCTGAAACGGATCCAGCGAACCGGCAGCGCGCCGGCGGTTCCTGTCTCCGGCGGATCGGATTTCACCTCGGCGTAGTGGCCCAGCTGCGCGGCGGCGCGGACGTCTTCACAGGCGGCGTCGAATGCACCGGCGAATTTGGGATCCGAACATCCGTCCACCCAGGTCTCACGCAGGTCGTAGATGTAGACGTCGGCCCAGCCATCCTCGGAGTCGTAGCGCCGCGAGACCCCGAGGCCTTTGCCGGGAAACTCGTGTTCGAAATCGCGCGTCGCCGTGTGCCGCCATTCCGCGACGTTCGCGGCTGGATTTGCCGGCGCGACGGCCGCGGCGGGCTGGGACGTTGTACCGGTCGGTGTGCTGCATCCGCCCAGTCCGAACGCGGCACCCAGCAGGACCCAAGGTTGAAGCCGGACGAGGAGATTCATGCGATCCCCACGTCGCTACACCAGCCCGCGAGCCAAGTCCATCAAGCAGAACGGCACGCCGGAATTCAGTGCAAACGTGCGAACGTGAGCATCAACTGCCGAAGCTTGTCTGAAGTAGAAACGCCGGGTGAGGCGGTCCCGCGGCCGCGGGACCGCCGCGATCACCCAAGGTGCGCGGCGCGGAACAGAATCCGCGCCCGACCGGCCCACTGTACTCGCTGGATGTTTACTGCTTCTGTGGCAGATCGGACGGCGCATCCTGCTCGACGCCGCTCGCGGCGATATCGATGGCGATGCCGGCTTGTTCAAGACCGGCACGCAGGGGGGCGACGAACGTTTCGTAGAACTGCTCGATCCGGAACTTCACCGAAACGACATCGGCTTCGGTGACGTAAGCGACCGTGTCGGCGAGATCCATCAGGTCTTCGTCGGTGAAATGCTCCTCGATCAACGACTGGTTGCCCTCCAGCGCGGTGAGCTCGGCCCAGCCGCCGTCCTCGGTGGCTTCGGGCGATTGGAGGCACACGAGACCAGTGAGCCGCGCGCGCTGGATGCGCGTGGCGAACTCCTGGAGGAGGTGGAACGCGAGCGCGAGATTGGCCAGCTGGGCCCCCTGCAACAGGCCTTGGCGAGCCACGAGGAGCTGGGAAAGTTTCAGGGGCATGTCTCCGTGCATAAGCATCCTTTGGTTGAAGGTTGACCGTGCGCGAACGCACGGCGTGCAAGACGCGGACAACGAACCGACCGGAACCGGAGGCGGGCCGCAGCGGCGATGACGCCGCCCAGCCGGAAACTCCGATCCGATGAAACTGGCCTCGATCCTGACGACACTGACCGGCGCGAGCCGGACTCCGCCGAAGCGGGCCTCACGCCGACTGCGAACTAGGAACTGACCACTGCGACCGAATCACGATCCTTACGCTACCTGATCGACACTGACTCGACGGGCTTGATCTCGAAAACAAGAGAAGCCCGATGCGGGATTTTGTCCAGCCGGCGGAAAAAAAGTTCTCGTGAAACGAATGAAAAATAGCGGATGCCGCTGCGCCGCTGACGTGTATTGAGCCAGACTGATAGAAGTGACGCGGCGACGGGCAGGGGCGGGACCGCTCGGCCCGCCACCTGCCAATTCTCGGCGCGCCCAGCGGTCGCGCCCGACCTCGGGACATTTTCTGGCAAGTCGCGATCGGCGTTCCGGCGAGCGTGTCGGGAGTCCTCCGGCGAAAGCCTTGCGGCTTCTCCAACGGCAGAGCGTCGAGGCGAACGTGTTCGCCGGCCCGGAGGCGAAGAGATCGCGAACAGCGCGCCCGATCAGCGGTCGGTCACCGCATGGCGTTTCCCCTGCGCACGGACTTGCCGCCGATGGAGGCGGCTTCGGTCGACGCGATTCCGCTCGGCGACGCCTGGCAGTATGAGCCGAAATGGGACGGATTTCGCTGCCTGGCGTTCCGCGACGATGGCGAGGTTGAGCTGCGCTCGAAGGCCGGGCAGCCGCTCGCCCGGTATTTTCCGGAGATTGTCCAGGCACTCGCCGCGTTGCGGCCCAAGCGTTTCGTGCTCGATGGCGAACTCGTGGTGCCGTCGGGCGAGGGGCTCGACTTCGACGCGTTGCTGCAGCGGATCCACCCAGCGGCGAGCCGCGTGAAAAAACTCGCGGCGGAAACGCCGGCGCGGCTGGTGGTGTTCGACCTGCTGGCCGACGAACGCGGCGCCTCGCTGGTGGAACGGCCGCTGCGCGAACGGCGGGCCGCGCTGGAAAGGTTTGCGCAGAAAAACTTCCCGACCGGAGCGGATGCGCGGGTGCGACTGTCGCCAGCCACCACCGAGCTGAAGTTGGCCAGGAAATGGTTCGGCGCGGTCGGCGCGAGTCTCGATGGACTGATCGCGAAGCGGCGCGACGCGAGCTACGCCGCGGGCGAACGCACGGCGATGGTGAAGATCAAGCCATTGCGTACAGCCGACTGCGTCGTCGGCGGATTTCGTTATGCGGAGAAGAAAAAGGAGGTCGGTTCGCTGCTGCTGGGGCTCTACGACGCGGACGGCAAGCTGCACCACGTCGGTTTCTGCTCCGGATTGAAGGCGGCCGAGAAGCCCGCGCTGACGAGAAAATTGGAGGCACTCGTCGGTGGTCCGGGCTTCACGGGGCGTGCGCCGGGCGGGCCGAGTCGCTGGAGTACCAAGCGCTCGAGCGAATGGCAGCCGCTCGAACCGAAGCTCGTGGTCGAGGTGTCGTTCGATCACGTGACGGCGGGACGGTTCCGCCATGGCACGAGCCTGCTGCGCTGGCGGCCGGACAAGGCGCCGCGACAATGCACGCTCGAGCAGTTGCACCAAAAGACCTCGCGGGCGCTGGCGTGGTTGCGCTGAGCGCTGCGGCGTGGGCCTTACGTTACGTGAAGCGAGGCGGTTCGCTTCGGATTTTTCCCGATTCGCGGGCACGGTGAACAGGTTGGGCGGCGAACGGCTCTAAGCGACCCACACATGCTACCCCTTTTCAGAGGTCGTGGTGGTCGGCCCGCGCGGCGCCGCATGCAGCGGCTGCGTGGAGATCGGGCGGCCGCGAGCGGGTTCGCTTGGCGCGCGCTGGCGGGTTGTCTCGCCGCGAGTGTCGGCTTGGCCGCGGTCCGAGCGCAGGAGCCCGACGGCGAGTGGCGAATGGCGGCGCGGGACTACGCGAACCTGCGTTACAGCCCACTCGGCCAAATCACCAAGGACAACGCGAAGAACCTCCAGGTCGCGTGGACCTTTTCGGCCGGGATCGTGCGCGGGCACGAGGCCGCACCGCTGGTGGTGGGCGACACGATGTATGTCGTCACGCCCTATCCCAACACGCTTTACGCGCTCGATCTGAAGCAAGCCGGCGCGGTGAAGTGGCGCTACGATCCGCAAGTGTCGTCGTCCGCGCAGGGGGTGGCGTGTTGCGACGTGGTGAATCGCGGCGCGGCGGGCGAGCAGCGGGCCTTGTTCATGGCGAGGATGGGCGTGTTGAGCAGCGTCTTCTTCGTGCTCGTGATCGTCGCGCAGGGGCTGCCGAACTTTCTGCTGGATCCGTGTCAACGGTGAGCGTGCAGGCGAATTTCTGGTGGCGCACGCTGGAACCCGTGGTGCTGGCTCACGTCGGCGCGAACGCGCCGGCGGGACCGCAGAACTGGGGCGAACTGGCGCGTGCCTGGGAATGGGAGCCGCTGCTGACGGCGGCGTTGCTGCTCACCGCGTGGGTTTACGCGCGCGGCGTGCGACGACTCTGGGCGGAGGCCGGCCGCGGACGCGGATTGCGGCGATGGGAGGTGGCGAGTTTCTGGAGCGGTTGGGTCACCGTGGTGGTGGCGCTTGCGTCGCCGCTGCATCCGTGGGGCCGCGTGCTGTTTTCCGCACACATGACCCAGCACGAATTGCTGATGGTGGCGGCGGCGCCGCTGCTCGTGCTGGGCCGGCCGATCGTGGCGCTGCTGTTCGCGCTGCCGAAGCCCGAGGCGCGTCAGCTCTCGCAGGTGGCGCGGGTGCCGTGGGTGAAAACGAGTTGGCGGGCGCTCACGAATCCGTTGGTGGCCTGGGCGGTGCACGCGGTCGCGTTGTGGATCTGGCATGTGCCGCAGTTCTTCCAGGCGACGCTTACGAGCAATTTCGTGCACGACCTGCAGCACGTGAGCTTCTTCGGCTCCGCGCTGCTATTCTGGTGGGCGCTGATTCACGGCGGTCCGGGCCGGCGCGGTTTTGGCGTGGCGGTGCTGTATCTGTTCACCACGATGCTGCACACGGGATTGCTCGGCGCGCTGATCACGCTTGCGGGCACGCAGATCTATCCAGCCTACGCGGTCGGCGGCGGCCGCTGGTCGTTGACGCCGCTGGAGGATCAGCAACTCGGCGGGTTGATCATGTGGGTGCCGGCGGGGCTCGTGTATATCGTGTCGGCGCTCGCGCTGATCGCCGGCTGGATGCGCAGCACCGAAGCCGAGGACCCGGCGCCGGCCGGCACCGCACTGGACGCCAGCCGATCCCCCGAGGTGTTTTAGCGTACCGCGACGCCCCACGGGCCTTCGCCAACCTTGATGCGCCGCAGCTCCTTCCCCGCCTGCACGTCGACAACGGAGACGTCGTTCGTGCCGCCGTTGGCGGTGAAAAGCAGCGCGCCACTCGGGCTGAGCGCGACGCCCCACGGCCGCTCGCCCACCGGAATGTTTGCGACGAGGCGTCGCGTTGACGGATCGAGCACGGCCACGCGATTGCCGCGGCCGGTCGTCACGTAGACGTGTGCGCCATCGGGCGAGATCGCGGAGCCCATCGGTCGCGCGGGTGCGGGGATCGTCACCGCGTCCACGGGGTGATAAACATCCGCGTCGACGAGCGCGACGGCGCCGGCGTTCTCGAGCGGGATGTAGGCGCGGTCGCCGGCCAGGGAAAAGGTGATCGTGCGCGGCCGGCCGCCGAGCGGCACGTGGCCGAGGATCCGGGCAGATTCGAGATCGAGGATGAAAATGTCGCCGTGTTCCTCGCACGTGACCCAGACTTCATCGCGCTGCGGGTGCAGGGTGACGCCCTCGGGCTCCGCCGACACCGAGGCCTGGGCGAGTTCGCGGCCGCTCTCGATCTCCCAGATCGAGACGGTGGCGATGTCCTCATTGGCCACGATGACCTGGCGGCCATCGCGTGACACCGCGAACTCTTCGGGATCCGAGCCCACGTGCAGCTGGCGGACCCGCCGGCCGGTGGCGAGATCGACGATCGCGATGCCGTCGGCGGATTTGTCCGCCGTTTGGCTTTGCGCACGTTCGGGGTCCGCGCCCGGGCCCAGGCGGGGCGAGCCGCTGGTGGCGACGTAGAGCGTCTGTCCGTCGGGCGAGAGATGCAGTCCGCGGGGGCGTTGGCCGACCGCGATGGTTTGCACCACCTGCAGCGTCTGGCCGTCGATCACGCTGACGTCACCGCTGCGCTCGTTGCTGACGTAGATCCGGAAACCCGGCGCCGGCTCCGGGGCGGCACCGCCCGCGCCACTTACCGGCAGCGTCGCCAGAAGCGCGAGAGCGAAGCGGAAAAGACGCGGGGTCACGCGTGCCGGACAACGTCGTGCGGGAACGGTTCCGACGCGCGGCAGCAGCTGGGCAGGCCGGAAAATGAGGCCCAGCCACCATCGGGAAAAGGAGCAGTTTTTCGCGGAGGACGAACAGGCGCGGCGCCGCGTGGTCGCTTCCGCGATGAGCGCACCCACCCGCAGGAGGACGACTCCATGATTTCGCCGGCAGACGAGGATCTCGGTCCGGCGGATGTCATCATCGTTGGCGCCGGACTGGCCGGGCTGAGCTGTGCGTTCGAACTGGCGGAGCGCGGCCAGGCGGTGCTGCTGCTGGAAGCGCAACCGTGGGTCGGAGGACGGACGGCGTCGTGGACTGAGTCTGATGGCATGCGCGTGGAGTCGGGGTTGCACCGCATGCTCGGCGTCTACCGGGCGTTTCCGGACTTGCTGCGTCGCGCGGGGATCGATCCCGACGCGGCGATTATCTGGGAAGACGAAGTGGAGTTTCGCCAGCCCGTGCCGGAACCTCCCGCCGTGTTTTCCGTCGCGCCGTTGCGCAATCCACTACAAATGCTGGCGGACATCGTTGGGCACAACGACTACCTGCCGGCGACGGCCAAGCTCTCGATGTCACGGTTCGTCGCGCAAGGGCTCGCCGACTACGCGGCCGATCCGGACGCGCTGGATCGGAAGTCGGTGCTCGAGTATGCGGTCGAGCAGAACGTGCAGTCGGCGGTGATCTCGAAGCTGCTGGAGCCGCTCGTCGCGGGAATCTACTTCGTGCCGGCGGCAAAGCTTTCCGCGAAGGTGTTCATGGCGCTGATCGCACCGTATCTGCCGAATGCGGCGGCGATGCGTGTCGGCGCGTTCGCGGGCGGGATGACGGAGGTGTTCGCCGCGCCGCTGGCCGAGGCGGTCCGACGCCGCGGCGGCCGCGTGAGGACCAGCGCGCGGGTGGAAGAGTTGTTGGTCGAAGGCGGGCGCGCGGCCGGTGTGCGCGTCGCGGGGCGGGAGTTGCGCGCGCGACACGTGGTGCTGGCGAGCTCGATTCGCGCCACACAGGCGCTGCTCGCGGCGAAATTCGGCGGTGAAGCGTGGGTGCAGTCGCTGCTGCGGCTGCCGACGATGCCGGCCGTCACGTTGCAGCTGGAGTTGGAAGGACCGTCGATGAACGTCGACCACACGACCTTTGGCGTGGGGACGTCGCTGGCGTGCTTCAGCGAGCAATCGCGCACCACCTTCCGCGGGTTGGCCGGGCGGCTCTCGATCATCATGGCGCCAGCGGATGAGCTGATCGGGCTGCCGGTAGACCGGGTGCTGACGATTGCGCTGGAGGACGCGGACCGGCTGGGGCTGGTCGTGCGCGATCGCGTGACGCGGTACCGGATGGTGAACCACGTCGACGATTTCTATTCGCTCGCGCCGGGCCATGACGCGCTGCGGCCGCCGCAGATCACGCCGGTGCCCGGGCTGACGCTGGCTGGCGACTACACGCGGCAGGAGTTCGTCGCCACGATGGAAGGCGCGGTGGTGTCAGGGCAGCTCGCGGCGCGGGCGGTGCTGGGATAGCCGGAGAACGCGGGTCAGGGCACAGATCGTTGGTCGAGCTGTGCGCGCAAGGCCTGCAGCAGCGCGCTCGCGTCGTAGGGCTTGGCGAGATAACTGTGCGACGGCGGCCGGCTGGATCCCGCCGTTTGCGGATTGTAGCCGCTGGTGAAGATCACCTTGAGCGAAGGTTTTTGGCGGAGGAGCGTGGCGGCAAGTTGATGACCGGTGATGCCGCCGGGCATCACCACGTCGGTGAGAAGCAGGTCGATGCTCGGCCCGTGGCGCGCCCAGTGCTCCAGCGCCTCGATGCCGTCGCTGGCGGCGAGGACGGTGTAGCCTCGCGAACCCAGCAGTCGCGTGACAAACATGCGCACCCCGGGCTCGTCTTCGACGACCAGGATCGTCTCGCTGCAACGCGCGGCCGTGGCGACGGGCGCAGGGCGCGGCGGCTCGACGCTGGGCAGGGTGGTCAGCGGCAGAAAAACGCGGAACGTCGTGCCCTGGCCGATGGCGGACTGCACCTCGATCCAGCCCTCGTGCTGTTTGATAATGCCGTACACGGTGGCGAGCCCCAGGCCGGTGCCCTGGCCGGTGGGCTTCGTGGTGAAGAACGGGTCGAAGATTCGCGGCAGGACCTCCGGCGCGATCCCGTGGCCGTTGTCGGCGACGGAGAAGCACAGGAACGAACCGGGGCGCGCCTCCGGGTTGCTCGCGGCGTGCGCCGGCGTGATGTTCACCGCGGTCGCCCCGATCGTCAGCGTGCCGCCGTCGGGCATGGCGTCGCGGGCGTTGATGGCCAGATTCATCAGCATCTGCTCGATCATCCCGGCGTCGGCCGAGATCGCGAGGGAGGCGGTGGGCGGCAGCACGCGGACGGTGATCTGCTCGCCGATCACGCGGGAGAGCATGTCGCGGAGCGTGCCGAGCAACTTGCCCGCCTCGACCGGCTGCACCTCGAGCACCTGCTTGCGGCTGAACGTGAGCAGCTGGTTGACGAGCTTGGCCGAGCGCTCGGCCGCGCTCGCGACGGTTTCGAGCAGCTCGTGGTGCGGCGAGTGGCGCTCGAGGCGTTCGCGTACGATCGACGTGTTGCCCTGGATCACGGTCAACATGTTGTTGAAATCGTGGGCGATCCCGGCAGCCAGCTCGCCGATCGCCTCCATTTTTTGCGAGTGCCGCAGCTGGCGTTCGAGCTCCAGTTGCTCGGTGACGTCAATCGCGATCACGAGCAGGCAGCGCTGGTTCTGCACCTGGAGAAATTCCAGCGACAGCAGGAGATCCCGCACCGCGCCGGTTTTCGTGCGCAGGCGGGCGGGACGGCTGCGGACCGGCTGGTTGAACTCGACCTGCCGCCATACGTCGGGCCCGCTCGCATCGGCGTCGAGCTGAAGCTCGGCGATCGTGCGGCCGACGAACTCGTCCGGCCGGTAGCCGGTGAGCGTGGCGAAACCTTGGTTGCCGGCCGTGAGCCGCCGCGAGGGATAGCTGAGCAGCGCGAGCGGAATGGGATTGGCCTCGAACGCTTTCGAGAACCGTTCCTCGGATACGAGGAGCGCCTGTTCCACCTGCCGGCGTTCGTCGATCTCGCGCTGCAGCTGCGTGTTCGTCGCCTGCAATTCCGCGGTGCGATTGGACACCTCGGCGTCGAGCGCGCGGAGTTGCATCTGCAGTTGTTGCTGCAGGCTCCACTTTTCGCAGAGCGCATGAGCGAGCTGGAGCACCTCGATGTTGTCGAAGGGCTTTTTCAGCACGAGCAGGTTGTCCGAAACGCCCAGCTTCCGGATCATGTCGGCCCAAGAATAGTCCGAATGGGCCGTGCAGACGACCACCTGGAGACCGGGCTGCTCCTGCCAGAGCCGCGCGATCGTTTCGACGCCATCCCAGCCCGGCGGCATCCGGATGTCGACGAAGGCGAGCGCGTAGGGCTCGCCGGCGGCCAGCGCTTGCTGCACCTTTTGCAGACCTTCGCTGCCTTGGAGCGCCACGTCGATCGTGAACGGCGCCAGGGCGCTGGGCGGCGCGTCGTCGCCGAAGAAAAACGTCTTCGCGCGCGCGATGGTTTCGTCGGTCGGCTGACCGCCGCCGAGGATCTTGCGGAAATCGGCGTGGATCGAAGTGTTGTCATCCACCACGAGAATCCGGTGATTGCGCAGAGGGGAATCGGAGCTCATGAGGCCGGAGATTCGAGACTGATTGGGAGGAGAAGCGTGAACGCCGCGCCGTGGCCGGCGCCGGCGCTGGCGGCCGTCAGCTGGCCGCCCATTTCGCGGGCGGCGTTGGCGCCGCTGTGGAGACCGAAACCGTGGCCGCCCTTGCGCGTGGTAAAGCCGTGCGAAAAAATGCGCGTGAGGTTTTCCGGCGGGATGCCCACGCCGGTGTCGCGCACGACAATCCGGACCTGCTGAGGTCCGGCCAACGCGATCTCGATGCGCAGCACGCGCCGGGTCACTTCGGGCACGTCCATCGCGTACTTCGCGTTGTGGACGAGGTTGACCAGGATCTGCAGCACCTTGTGCTTGTCGACGACGACGTCGGGCACCGGTTCGTAGTGCCGCTCGACGTGGATGCCGTGGCGTGACAGGCCGGCCACGTTCATCTGCAGGGCGTCGTCGACCAGCTGCGCGACAGAGAGCCGCTCGGTCAATCCGGACACCTGCGCGTAGCTTTGCTGCATGGCGACGATCTCTTTGATGTGATCGACGCCCCGCGCGAGCTGGTTGTGTTCGGCGAGCAACTCGTCGCGCTCGCGGGCGAGCTGCTCGGCGAGCTGCTGAACGAAGCTGGGCCAGCTGCGGCCCTTCGGGTCCGTCGTGAGGTAGGCGGGCAGGTCGGCGGCGTGCTCGCGCAGGAGCGACATCGCGCGGACCAGGGTGGTGACCTCGGAGCGCTGAAGCCGCTCCTGCGCGACCGTCGCGGAAACATTGATGCTGTTGAGCACGTTGCCGACATTGTGGAGCACCCCGGTCGCGACCTCGGCCATGCCGGCTTGCCGCGACGCGGCGACCAGCTGGTGCTGGGCCTCGGCCAGCGCGGCGTGCGCGCGCGCGCGGGCCTCGACCTGCTCGCGCAGCTCGTGCGTGCGGTCTTCGACGCGTTGCTCGAGGTTTTTTTTCGCTTCCACCAACGCGTCCTGCACGCGCTGGCGGGCAATCGCGGCGCCGAGCATGTCGGCCGCCGCGCGAAAGCTGTCGCGCTCCGCACTGCTCCACGCGCGTTCGTGGACGCCATCGCAGAGCGCAAGACTGCCCCACCACAGGCCGTCCACGCGAATCGGAACCACGATGATTGACTGGATGCCGGCCTGCTCCAGGAGGGCGCGCTCCGTCGCGGGCCCGTTGCGGAGCAGCGCGGTGACGATCTCGTTGCGGCTGAGCGGCTCGAGCCAGCCGTAAAAGGGCGCGCCTGGTTCGATCGCGCCATGCAACGCCGATCGCGGCGGCGGGGCAAGGTCGCCGGCGATGGCCGGCGCAAACCAAGCGGCCCGCGGGTGCAGCTCCATCACGTCGGGCGGCGCGCCGTTGACTTCGAACACCTCGACGCGGTTGACGCCGGCTGCATCGCCGAGTCGCGCCAGCACGCTCTTCAGTGCGGCGAGCCAGTCAGCGGTGCTGAGGAATTGCTGGGCGGCAAACTGTACCGTCGCGAGGATCTGGTCGCGGCGCAGCAACGCCTCGGTCATGGCGTTGACCGAACCGGCCAGGCTGCCGAGTTCGTCGCTGAGTTGGATGCTGGCGCGCACGGACAGATCGCCGCCCGCGACGCGTTGTACCGTCCGCCGCAGGTCCAGGATTGGGCCGACGAGCCAGCGGGCGTAGACGGTGGAGCCGAGCATGCTGACGACCACGCAGATGATGGCGAGCAGGCCCGTGCGCTGGTACAGCGTGGCCACGCTGCGGTTGTAGTCCTTGAGCGAGAGGCCGACGTGCAGCCAGCCCCACTCGATGCCGGAGTAGTCGAACGGCTGGGAGAAATGGAACACGCGTTCGGGCCCGAGCGAGCTCGGGCGGATTTCACTGAGGGGCACGCGGCGCTCCGGCCGCCATTCGCTGGTGCTGGCGGTGGAGGTGCGCCAGCCCGAGCGATTCTGAACGAGTGAAAAACCGTCACTCTTCGTGATGACGAGATAAGCGAGCGAGTCATCCGCCTGCAGCATCTCGCGGCAGTGCTCGATCACGCTGCTGTAGTCCTCGTTGATGGCGGCGCCGGCGGTGATGTCGCGCAGCGAGGCGGCGACGCCGCGGGCTTTCGACTCCAGGTTCTCGAGGAAAATCCGCTTCTGGAGCGGCAGGATCACCGCCACGAAAATCATCAGCGTGGCGAGGCTCACCAGCCAGGAGAGCAGCGCGGTGCGGAGCGTGATGCCGATGCGCCAGTTCTTCATTCGGTGTTTTCCGGCGCCGGCAAGGCGGCCTGGAGTCTCGATTGTTCGCGCAGCAGCTGGCGCACGGAAGCGAGTTGCGCATCGACATAGGGTGCCAGGGATTCGATCCGGAACAGCGTGAGGATCTGCCGGCCCGCCGGCTCGGTATGAAGCTCGCCGAGGGTTTCAATGAGCACCGGCCGGAAGCCGTGCTGGTCCGCGCAATCGTCGTTCACCGTCACGATCGATCCCACCATCGGCTCGGACGTGGCGAGGGCTTCGAGTTGTTCGCCGACCTGGGGATTGAGTTCGCACATCAGGGCGAAGCTGAGATCGTCGATGAGGCCTGCGGTGCGCTTGCCGAAGAAGACCGGCAGCACCGCGGCCGCGGGTTTGCCGACTTCCTCGACCTGGCGAAAAAACGCCGCATGCGAACGGAAGCCCTGCTCCAGCAGGAGCTGCAGGAGCCACGCATGTCCCAGGCTCAAGTCGGGGGCCTGCAACTCCACGATGTCGCGCCCGCGCAGGTCGGCGAGCTGGCGAAACCCGCGATCGCGCCGGACCACGAGGGAATAACGCCGGAGCGGGCTGCCGTGGTTCACCGTGACGAAGACCGGCGTGACGTGAATACGATCGGCGAGTGCGACGTACGTCAGCGAGTCGAAGACCGCGAGGTTGATGGAGCGATCCAGGATCGCCGCGCGGAACTCCTCGGGGCTGTCGAAAAACCGGGTCGTGACCGTGACGGCGAAGCCGCGTTTGTGGCCGACCCCCCTGGCCAGCATCTTGAAAGCGGCTTCGAGATCGTTGCGATTCGTCTGGGTGAACACGCGGCGGGTGAAGCCGACGTTCAGCTCGACGGGTAGCAGCGGCATGGCGGCCGGCGTTTCGCTGGCGGTGCCGCCGACCGCAAGCGGGCCAAGCACCAGCGCCGCGGTCCAGAATCGCAGCACGCGCGGGCGCGGCGCGCGTCCGAGTGGACACCTTCTGGGTTCACGAGACTGGGAGAGCAGGCGCACGACGAACGTCAGGGGCGTGGCGGGCCGGCCGTCGGCGCGGCTTGGACCGACATCGTACGCGGAGGGTGGGCGAGCCGGAGTTGCTCGTGGCGGTCGAGCATGGCGCAGGCGCCGGCGATGGCTTCAACCGGGCATTCGATCAGCCGGTCCGTTTGAAACAACGTGAGGGTCTGCTGCCCGGCGGAGGTTTGGTGAAACGTGTTCACGGCCTGGAGCAGCTTGGCGCGGTAAGGTGACGTGAAGCCCGGGCGGAAGCAGAACACGACGGGCAGCACGGGCGGAGAAACGGCCAGCACCACGAGCTGCTCGCCGACCTGCGGGTTGAGCTCACTCATCAACCGGAACCCGCGCAGCGTGACGAGCGCCGCATCGGATTGACCGAAGAACACCGGCAGCACCACGCGGGAAAGCCGGGGATTGTGCGCGACGCGTCCGAAAAACTCCGGGATCCGTTCGCCATTGAGCTCGAGAAGCAACGTCTCGAGCCAGATCGGAGCCAGACACGCACGAGGGTTGTCGTAAACGGTCAGCGAGCGGCCGCGGAGCTGGGGCAACGAGTCGAGCCCGCGGTCTTTCCGCACGACCAGCACATATTCTTCCTCGATGCTGCCGTCCACCGCGCCGGCGATGAAAGGTCCTTCCGGCTTGTCCGGCCGCAGCGCCCAATAGTCGTCGGCCGGCAGGGTGACGGCGTCGATGGTGCCGCGCCGGAAAGCCAGGCGCACCTCCTCGATGCTGGTGAGGAAATTCGGCTCCAACACCACCGGGATGCCGCGTTCGCGGCCCATCGTTTTCGCCCACGCGAGCATGGCGGCGCGGGCATCGTTTTCATTCACCTCGACAAACATCCGCTGCAAGAGCGCCACGCGCAGCGGCGGGGGTTCCTCCGCAGTCGAGGTCGCGGAAGGGGCGGCGCGCGCGGCGCGAGGCAACGCAGCGAACAAAACGCCCACGCCCACCAGCAGCAGCAGTGTCGGTAGGAGCGCAGCTCCGCCTGGGCTGAGCGGCCGCAAAAAGCCGGAACGCGGGTTCATCACCGGCGGAGCCTTTCCAGCACTTCGGTGCCGACCAGCAGGTTCAACTGGGACTGCAGCACCAGCACGTCGTAGCTGGTCTTGTAGTGCTGCGCGGACATGAGCGCCTCCATCAGCTGCGCGCGAATCACCTTTTCGGTGTCCACCAGCGCGCTCTGGTAGGCGCGCGTATTCAAATCGCGGTTCTCCTGCGCCGCCGTCATCGCGGCGCTGGTGGCCTGATGGGATTTCTGTGCGGCGTCGAGTCCGAGAAACACGTCCTTGATCCGCAACCCGAGGCCGTCTTTCAGCAGGAGCTGTTCTTCCTTGAGCTTGGCGACGCGGGCGCGGGCTTCGGCGACTTGGTGCCGCGTGAGGAACCCGTCGAACAGCGGGAGCTCGATCCCGAGCGCGACGCTCCAGCCGCGTTTGTTGATGTGGGTGGCGATGCCGGCGCGGTCGTCGTTCCACCACCGGTGGAGCTCGCCGGTGAGCGCCAGCTTGGGTGCGTGACCGCTTCGCGCGGTGACGACGGCGCCTTCGAGGGAGCGCAGGCCCGCTTCGATTTTTTCCCAGTCCGGACTGAATTCGTAGGCCTGCTGCACCAGTGCCTCGAGCTCGAGGGTGAGCGGCGCGAACGCGAGCGTGCGATCAGCGGGTGTGATGCTGGCGTTCCACGGCAGCCCCATCGTGTTGGCGAGCGCGGCGCGCGCCATCGCCTCGTTCTTTTCGAGCTGCGCCACGATCGCGCGCAGCGTTTCGACGATGACTTTGTTGTCCAGGAAATCGGTTTTCTGCACCGTGCCACCGCCCTGTTGATACATGGTCTCCGTCAGGCTGAGCGTCGCCTCCATGCGCGCCAGCGTGTCGGTGCCGAGTTGCCGCAGCTGCGCGGCGAGTACCGCGCCGTGATAGTAGCGCTTGACGGTATCGATCAGCTCGAGATCGGTCCGGCGCGCGTCGGCTTTCATCATGTCGACGAGCCCGCCGGCTTGTTCGCGGTAGCCGCGCCGCATGCCGCCATCATAGAGCAGCCAACGGGCCTCGACTCCGGCCAGGACGGAATGCGGGTCCATCAACCGCACATCCTGTTCGGGCACGGTGTAGGACTGGCCGGGCACGGGGATGGCCTGCGCCGGCGTGGTCACCGGCAACTGGATCTCCGTCGGGCCAAGCACGCCGGCGGGCACGGTGACGAGGGCGGTTCCCGCCGGCAGGTGGATCGTTTGCGGAGCGATGCTGTAGACCGCGGAGGGGAAGATGAAATTCGGCGCCTCGTCGATCCGCTGATACGCGCCGCGCAAGGCGAGCTGCGGCCAATAGCCGGCGAGCGCCTGCTGATGCTGGGCCTCGGCGATGGCTACGGCGAACCGCGATGCCGGCCGGAGATGATTGTTTGCCAGCGTGGCGGCAATGCACTCCTCCAGCGTGAACGACCGATCCGCCCCGGGTTGCTGCTCGGGTGCAGCCCCCAGTTGCGGGGAAATTGCAGCGCAAAGCGAGAGCACGGCAAAGCCAGCGAGTGCTCTAGACGCAACCATGGAGCCACGCGCGCCCAACGCGAGAATCATGGCTTGTACTATCGTGCGCTTCCAGACCGGAATTAGGGGTTTTCAGCCTATTTCAGGGCCATTATGGCGGTTGATGTCAGAGATGGGGGCGCCTACTGACGACTTCCGGTCTTTCGGTAGCTGCCGCGGTTAACGCGATTGGCTGAGCGCGCGAAGGGTGTCCAAGTCACCTTCAATCAACGCCTCTTTCTTCTCGCGAGACCATCGTTTCAGTTGTGCTTCCCGGAAGCGGGCTGCGGACAACGAGGTGCAACACTCGAGGCGTAGAATGGAAGCGGGCGGATCGAACCAGGTGGTGCGACAAGCCTGACCTGACACGTGATTGCGCAGGCGTTGCTCAAGATCCTCCGTCACACCGACGTAAATGCATCCGGAGCGGAGGCGCAGAAAATAAACGATGCTGGTGCCCTTCGACGCGCTTCGGTGATGAGCGCATTCACGAGCTTCGTGTATGCCGGCCGCAGGCCATGAGCAAGCCGTGCTTGCACGGCGCGTCGAGTGGCTGCCCGACATGGATTCGAACCAGTCCGTTTCTCCTCTGAGGGCTAGCTTAATGGAAACGGAATGGAAAAATGAGGAAACTAAAGCTCCCCGGGGCCTCGATCTACAAAGACAACAACGGCGCGTCCGCCTGCTGGCGTGTTCGGCTCGGCAAGTCCTTCACCGGCGGTGCGCCGGTGAAAAAGTCGTTTCGAAGCTATCGCGATGCATCGGATTGGCTCCGCGACCAAGAAAAGGCCCGCACCGAGCATGGCCGGGGCGCGTTTCTGATGTCAGATGCTCAGGTTGCCGAAGCCCAAGACGCATTCACACGGTTGGCCGATGCGACGAAACGAACCGGGCAGAAGTTGAGCCTTTCGGCAGCAGTCACGTTTTTCCTCCGCCACGGCGCTCCGCAAGGCGGTCGGAAAACCGTGCGAGAAGCGATTAACACGTGGCTTCTCGAGAAGGCCCAAAATACAGACACCCGCCACGGTGTCCAAGCCGTGCTGAACCGCTTTTCCGGCAAATTCGGCGACCGGCCCATCAACGAAATCATGGTGAGAGATTGTCAGCGGTTCATTGACGAATCCGGCGTTTCAGCAAATTCGAAGGTCCACTACGCGCGCGACATCTCGACGGTTTTCGAGTGGGCAACCAAACCCGGTCGCCAGTGGTTACATGATAACCCATGGCTTCACGTGACGCTTCCCAAGAAATCGCCGGTCAAAATCGGGATCCTCACACCGACAGACGCCGGCAAGCTACTCACCGCAGCTGCGGCGCAGCCAAAAACTCCGTTGCTCGGCAGCTTGGTGCTCGGCCTATTCGCCGGGCTGCGCACCGCGGAGCGGGCGCGGATCGATTGGGCAGCCCTCCGCCTCACTGGCGCGCGGCCATTTGTAGAAATCAAAGCGGAGTGGGCCAAAACCTCTGCCCGCCGAACAGTCGAGTTATGCCCAGCCGCAGTTGAGTGGTTGAATCTGGTGCTGAACCGGGAAGGCAAAGTTAATCCCGCGAACTACGAGGGACGTTTCGCTGCGCTTTGTGCCGCCGCCGAGGTGAAGTATCCAAAGAACGGGATGCGCCATAGTTTCGCGAGCTACCGGTTTGCCGTTCTGCGCGACGCTGCCGCCGTGGCAGCAGACCTCGGCCACGACAACCTAAGGACCCTGAAAAGGCATTACGTCGACGCCGTTGCTCCTGACGCAGCTTCGGAATTTTTCAGCTTAAGCCCCGAAGCGCGGCTAGGCGCAGATGCTATGCGCCCAACAGAAATGACCGCCGTCGCGTAAGGATTGGTATATCGCCGCACCGTTCAATTCCTCGTATCATGCTCGATAGGCATTCCGTAGAAGGTCCGGAAACCGACCGCGAAATCGAACATGTAGCCTCGGACCGCCAGACTCACCAATTGGCAAGCGGCTGGTGCCGCCCCGAATACGTCGATCAGCTCGGACTCGACAAGAAAAACGTGGTAGAACATCTTGCCCTTGTTCAACGGGTCCGCATCCACCTCTCTTTTCGCCAGATGGCACGCCTCTGCCAATGAGGCCCGATAGCCGGGCAATACCTCGGTGTCATCGAGCGAAGACGACGGAACATCGTCAGCCACCGCCACTGAATAGGCCAAGTTAATATAGTTCCGGAAAGTAGCGCTCAACGGATCGTTGTTTGGGGCATCCTGAAAGAGAAAGATGGACTTCATTGGTAGTGCAATAATATGGCCCATCCGCTTGAAGGCCTTCCAGCCTTTTCAGCAAAATCAAGATTGTGGCCACCCCGCGTGGCTTAATGGCGCTCCCGTTGGGGGCTGCGTGCAGCCTTTTCAGCTTCCAGAATCTAGCGGAGGACGGAGAACCTCGTTCCAGACGATCCGCCTGGGCAACAAACTCACGACTGGCACATCGAGCACCTGCGCCAAAAGCACTAGCTCGAAATCAGCGACCCAACGGATGCGTAACTCAATTCGCGCGATAATGTCGCGTGAGATGTCCCAGCCGGCCAATTGACACTTCGTCGCAAGCATCGGCTGTGACCAACCAAGGCGCGTGCGATGCGCCCGGAGCTGTGGACCGACGACATTGCGAGGAGTTGGTGCGTGCTGGGCCACGTGTGGAATTCCGCACTTGACCCTAGTGGAATTGTGCCGAGTAACCGTGTGGGATTCCACACGGTTTGCATGTGAGCACCCCCGAGCCACGGAGCAGCCGGCGTGATTTCATGCCGTTTCGCTATCTTTCGTGCTTTGCCATGCTCAAAAAGACCTTGGTCGTTTTCCTCGTCGCGGTGATCTCCGCGTCGTTCGCCGATGACGCGCCCCTCGCGCCCATTTTGCTCAGGCCCGGGCCGGTGGCATACACGCCTGCGACAGGCGAGCGGATTGTCATGTGGGCCGTATGGGCTGAGTCTCGCGACTGGACCGTTACGGGCGTCCCGGACTACATCTATCCGTGTGTCTTCGACGTCAAAATCGACGGTGAGAGCTACACCCTGACGGTGGGACCGTTTGAGGGCAGCGAGCGTGGCGCAACCACGGCGGACTACGGCACAAACGCGTTCACCTTTCCGTCCGGAAGTGGTGTCCCTGTTTGGTCTGATTCGCGTGGAAACTCCGGAATCGTGGCATTCGCCAATAATTCCGCTACGCCGGGACTCGCTTTTGATTATACCTTCGCCGCCGGGATGTCTCGCACCGATGGCGTGGACGAGCGCCCGAATACTCGCCTTCGGTTTTACTGGCCGGACGACAACGTCAAACTCGATGGCGTCGTGCAGCGCATCAGCGCGGACGGAAAGCAGGTGCTTTCAGCAGGAGCCTATCATGGTCACCGGTTCGGCGTGGGCGGTGGCCTCAGCGAGTATGCCCGTGTGACATGGTTCAAAGGCGGCCAAAGGATCATCCGTCACGACAGGTTTGCGGGAGAGTCACCGGACTGGTTCGACATCCCCAGCTACGGCAGCACAGACGCGGGCACCTACCGGATGCACGTTGAGAATTCGTTCGGACTCTTCGATGTCACGTTCGAGATAGGCACGGCCACGCCGACGGGCCCCCGCATTCGCCCTGATGTGCAATCCGCCGCCTTCGGCAGCTCCGTGAACCTTTTTGTCGTCGGATCGACCGGCTCCGTTCAGAATGTCCAATGGTCGAAGAACGGCGATCCCGCCAATGCCCTTTCTGGTGCATCGCCGATGTTGGCGCCCTTGCAGCCGACACACGCAGGCATTTACACCGCTACCGTGAATGGCGCCGAAGCGAGCACGAATGCAGCTATCGTCGGCATCACAACCGCCGCAAGAATGGTTGGCGACGGCAAGATCGTCGGGACCGACATCACCCATCCCAACGGGAACGTCTTCGATCAGGTTTTGGTGACGGGACCAGCCGAAGCCGTGACGGCGGGTTACGCCCCGAAGAAGATCACCCGCACCTCGTTCATCGATCTCGACAACGACATTGTCCAAGTCGAGTTCAGCGGGCCGGGAACGCTTACGCTCGTTTTCGACGGCTACACCCCTCCGGCGCTGCCGACGAACTATCAGCAGGACACTCTCTACGTGAAAGGACACGCGGGCATCGTAGTCACCGGGGCCGATGAAAACACCAACGTTTCCGTGTTCACCGTCGGTCGGGCGACGGCGTTCGATCCGACCGGAGCCTACAACATCCTTATCGCACCGAGCCCGACGAACAACCCGGCGAACAACGGCAGTTCGCTTTTCAAAGGTCACAGCGCCACCAAATACGACGGCGTAGCCGACCTCGCGTTCATCGCCATCGCCAGCAGCAACGGAAAATTCGGCGGCATCCGCACCGCCAACGCGAATTACTTCGCATCGAAAGGCATGACTGGAGTCTACGCGCCCGGAGTCGAATTCACCGGACCCATTTTCATCGGAAACATAACGGCCTTCGACGCAGCCAACCCCGTCATCATCTTGGGCTCCGCCGCGGATACGCGGATAACTGGCGGGGATCTGGCGCAACCGAATGCGCAACCTGTTCAGGTCAGTGGCATCAGCCAGCTCAAGTTCTCCGACGGCAGCGATTCGGGCGGCAACCTCATTCCGGCCAAGGCTAACAACGCCGTGCTCATGAATGGCACCGCGAATGTCACCGGTCAGATCGTCGTCAACCCTTAGCCTTTCCCCGGATGAAAGACCCTCACTTCGAAAAGCCAGACGACAGCGCTATCACCACACGATGGGAAATGGCGGAATACGAGGCCATCCGGGACCGTCGTAACTCCATTCACCGCGACGAGGAAACTATCCGCATGCGCAACGACGTGGCTGCGAGGAACCGGAAGCTAGCGCGTCTGATGGTTGTCGAGAGACTGCGCGATCCGTGGTGGTGGGCTTCGAAAATCGTCCAGCCCAAGGTCCTCTTTCCGGCATTTTTCGCCGGCATGCTCTACCTGTTGATGTGGGCGATGAGTGGGCGATGAAACTTCTCCTTCCGCGCAAGGACTACCAGCATGCTGTCGCCCTGCGGTGGCAGATGATCACGCACACGGACTCGTGGCGCTTTGCCCCTTACGAGCAACGAGCGGAGTTGCGCGAGCTATTCACGGAACGGGTGCGCGCCGTCGCGCCGGTGGTCGATCAAACAGGCCATGGGGTTCACGATGTTGATTTCGAATTGGTCGCGTTCGCTAAACGGCACGTCGCCCGATTGCTGATCAGCTCCTATCTCATCAGCTTTTTCACCGTCGGATTCTTCCCCGCCGCTGCGGTGTTCGTCGCAGTTGAACTCATTGCGGAGAATTTTTTCGGCACCTCGTTGAACGTGCTATACGTGATTGCGGTAACGTGGCCGGTGATGACAATGCTTCCCGCCGTCGGTCTCGCGTGGTTGCGCGGCGCTTCGCGGTCGTATCGATTGATTCGCCACGCAGCCCGAGCGCGGCGAGACATGAAGTATCTCTTGCCCGTGTATCGACGCGGAGGGAGCGCGGAAAGGGCGGCGGAGGGCGGGGGGAAAGAGCTGCTGAGCGGCGGGGTGTCCAAAGCGGGCGACGCACCGGCAAGCCGGTGCTGCGGGTGAATGCAGGCATGCATCCATCGTCGGCGTGCGCCGAATGCGAGATGCAACTCTGCATCAGCGTCGCTGATGCAGAGTTGCACTCGCCAAAGGGAGCGTTGCTCCCTTTGGTAATACCTCGTTCGCGTCACTCGCCGCGCTGGCGCTCTTCCTCGCCTCGTTTCAATATTTCGTTCAGACGGTCGGCGAAGTTGGTTTGGTCAGGGACCAGTTTTGCGCTACTGGGCTCTGCCGCATCCTGTTTCTTCGCTGGAGAAAGCTCACTGAAAAGGTTCAATTCTCCGAACTCTGCGTTCGCCTTCTTCAGGGAGCTTCCGCCATCGACTTCGCGGACGAGATAGACGATTTCTCCCCTACCGCCTTCGCGCAACTCCACGTAGGCAGCCTCGATGCAACGGCAATTTATGTCCGCAATCAGGTGCTGCGCATCCACGTCGGTGCTGCACGAAAACTCGACGGTGAACTCTGCCCGCCAGCCCGCCAGATGCAGGAAAAACGAGAATCGGTTATCGATGCGCGGCAGCGGTGCATGGCGCGGGAGCCCGCAAATATGTGCGAGTGCGAAATCATCAATCGTGTCAGTATTGGTATTCATCCCCCTCAAGCTAGCCATCCCACGATATTTCCGCATCCGGCTCCGCGGCACTGGCCAGAGACTCCAGTCGCTCCGCTGTACGCCTCGCGTTTTCCGCCCTTTGCTTCAGGTGTGCATGCTCAAGCTCCGGAACTCGGCGCGCGTAGTCGGCCCGATATTTCGCCAGTTCGGGCATTTCCAACTGGGCGCATTCGTCGAGCCCGCGTGAGAGGGCTAAGTCGAGCGGAACGGCGTCGTCACCGTATCGCTGCTGGTGCCTGCTGAGATTTGAGCGAAACTGGCGGCGCTTATACGAGGCAATCGATGCTCCTGCCTGGAGCTGACGGTCTACCCCCACCATCCACGGGCCGGCCAACTGCAGGCCAGGTTTCCCGATCTTGCCGCCTTTTCCATCATAGCGGGAAAACAGGAGGTCAACATGGAGATCGCTGGTGTCCGTGTGGCACGACGCGCCAATCCAATGACGTTGATGCGAAACCATGCCTCCTACAGTCGTCATCCATCGCGCGAAGATTCGACGGAGATGGGGCCGCGGGTCGTCTCCGACTCGGAGCATGTCGTGAACACGCTGCGACAGCCACGGCGCGGCGGTGATCACCAGATACTCTAGTGGGCTGTCGCATTTGCGGCGAACGCGTCCATCGCCGGCCTTTCTGCGAACAGGGCCATAGTACCAGTTGCGCGCCTTCGCTTGGCTCTCCGCAAAATCGCCGTATTCTCCCTCGAGCGTGCATTGCACAAATCGGCCATCGGGCTCCCGGCGGAGAGCCCAGGGCGCGAGCGCCGACAAGTCGCGCACCGGAGACGGACTTGGTGCGACATCGTAGCGTAGATAAGCTTTTGTCTGACGCGCCTCGCCCTGTTCCTTGTCCTTTCCGTGCTCGATCGTCGTTTGGTCCGTATGGCGGATCGCCTGCTTTGTGCGGGGACGGTGTAGGCTCACGGCGACACCTCTTTCATATGGCGCGGCGGCAGTTGGCCCGACGCGAGCCGCTCATCTGCCGAAGCGACAGACTTGGCGGTAAACAACGAGAAGCGGTGAGATCGGACGCACGGCGTCAACCACCGCGCGCGGATCATGCGTCCGAGCAGCGAGGAGCCGTAGCGTTTCTGGAGTTCCTTCCACCGGTAGAATGGCTGCGCTGAGTCTTCCATCCCCCTAAGCTAGCCCATCCGAGGCGCCCCCATGACGCACGTAAGCAACCGTTGCCGCGGTCATGACGCCCCTTCGGATCGCGGTGGAAAAGATTCGTGGGAAATAGGCCCTGAAAAACCACGGTTTCAGAGGGGAAAAGCATGGAAAGAAAATGGAAAGATTTGCAGGCTTTCCCTAACTTTCCTTAGCTCAGCTTAACTCGGCTCCCAGAGGGAAGCCGGTCGGCCCACTGGCTGCCCGACATGGATTCGAACCATGACTAGGCGAGTCAAAGTCGCCTGTGCTGCCATTACACCATCGGGCAGTGGAGTGGAGAACCGCCTACGCTGCGGTCCGGTCCTCGCCGGTCAAGGAAGACTTTGGTTCTTGCAGGTGCCGGCTCGGGGCGGCGGGAGCCGATCAGGGAACGATTTGCTCGGGCATGTTCATGAGACGGGTGCGCACATTTTCGAGCTGACGGGCGACGCGGCGGGCGTCGTCGCTGCGCCCGAGCTGCTCCAGCACCGCGAGCCGCTGCGCATAAAATTCAGGCTCGTCATCCTTGAGCGAAATCGCACGCCGCAGGTGCTTTTCGGCGCGGGCGAGGTCGCCCTGCTCTTGCGCCTGCGCTGCGAGCTGCTGCTGGTAATAGGGGTTGCGTTCACGGATGGCGCGCGCCCGGCGCTCCAGCTTGTCGGCCTGCTGCAGATCTGCGGGTGTGCCGAGCTGGCGCAACAGGCTGACGAACCCGTCCAGCGCGGCTTCCCCCCGCGAATCGGCCCGCAGCGAGCGTTCGAAGCACTTTCTGGCGGTCGCGAGATCGCCCAGCCGGCTTAGCAGCGTCGCCCGGTTGGCCCACGCCGTGGCGCAGCTCGGATCAATCTCGGTCGCCCGCGCCATGTAATGCAGCGCGCGGTCCGCATCGCCGCGCACCAACTCGTCGAAGCCGATGTTGCAGTAGAATTGGGCGAACGCGCGCTCATCGCGGATCAAGCGCACATCGGAGGAGTCGCGCGGCGGAATCAGCCCTGGCTCGAGGTCGATGATGTAGTTGCGGCCCTGGCTGCTCACCTTCACGTCGAGGTGCAGTACGGCGACGACCATGTCGCCGACACGGTTCCAACGCGTCGCGCGCTCGACGTTTTGAAACGACGCGTCGATGTCGAACTCGCGCGCGACGGCCACAACGAGGAAGGCGAAGCTGGCGCAATTGCCGCGGCGCCGGCGGAACGTCTCCCGCGCGTCATACGTCCCGTTCCCGTCGTAGGCAAAGGCCAGCCCATCGGGCTGGATGATCGAATCCACGAGCGCGCACAACCGGTCGTAACCCGAGGCGTGGCGCGAGAGCCGGGCGCGGAAATAGCGGCGCATCGGTTCGTCCAGCCGCAGCAGTTCCGAGGGATTTTCGGGCGGCACATATGCGACCGCGGGCTCGGCGGCGGGAGCGCTCGGGGCGGGCGCGAGGGGGTAATCCGCGCCCCGGCCTGATGGGAGAACAACAATCAAACCCACCGCGGCGAGGCCGCCGCGCCACCAGCGGGAAACGGTCGGATTTTTGCTCACGGGCGCGGCGCCGGGCAGAATCCGCCTGGAAGGAGTCCGGCGTCACCCCGGAACATACGAACCTAGCCGCAGGTTTCAATGCCGGCGCGTTGAACTCGGGCCGCTGGGGCGGGACGGGCCTACGGGGCGGCGTGATATTCGCGGTCTTTCGTCAGCGCGGGCGTGCCGTGGTCGGTCGTGAGCTCGAGGCAGTGCTTCGGGCAGGATTCCACGCAGTAGCCACAGCTGATGCAAAGCAGCCGGTCGATCGTCCAGTGCTTCGCCGCGCGTTTCACCACAATCGCGCGCGTGGGGCACTTTTTTGCGCAGACCGTGCAGTAGGTACAGGCCGTCGGATCGAACTCGAGCTGGCCGCGGGAGCCGGGCACCGGCACGCGCGGTTCGAACGGATACCGGCAGGTGACCGGCTTCGAGACGGCCCACTGCAATGCCATACGAGTAAAGCGAAAGTAGCTCATATCAACGCTCCGTGCAGCTGATGCAGGGGTCGATGGTCAGCACGAGGACCGGCACATCGGCGAGTTCGCAGCCTGGGAGGAGTTTCACCATCGCGGGCAAGTTCGCGAAGGTGGGCGTGCGCACGCGGAACCGCTGCAGGTTTCGGCTGCCATCCGCCTTGAGGTGATAGACGACTTCGCCGCGCGGTTGTTCGGTGCGAGCGATGAATTCGCCGCTGGGATTGCCCGTGACCTTGACCGCGATCTCGCCGGCGGGGAGCGCGGCGAAGGCGCGCCGGATCAGGTCGACCGACTGGAACAACTCCTCGCAACGCACGGCACAGCGCGCGTAGGAGTCCCCGTCGAGCCGCGTGACCGGCTCGACGGGCAGTTCGCCGAACGCGGCATAGCCGAGATGGCGCATATCCTGCGCGACGCCGCTCGCGCGCAGGGTCGGTCCGACGCAGCCGAGCGCGTGCGCGTCATCGCGCGAGAGCACGCCGACGCCGCGCAACCGATCCTGTACCGAGCGGTCGCGGAGAAACGTGTCCGCGAGCCGGCGCATGCCCGCCTCGATCGCGGTGAGTTCGTCGAGGATGCCGGGAATGGCGTCGGCGGGGATGTCGCGACGGACGCCGCCGATCTTGCACACGCCGAAGATCACGCGGCCGCCGGTCGTGGCTTCGATGATCTTCAGCACCTGCTCGCGCACGCGCCACGAATGCATGAACAGGTTCTCGAACCCGATCGCATCCGCCATGAGCCCGAGCCAGAGCAGATGGCTGTGCAGCCGCGAGAACTCGCCCCAGATCGTGCGTAGGTAACGGGCGCGCGGCGGCACGGCGATACGCATGATCTCCTCGATGCCCTGGCAGTAGGTCTGGCCGTGGATGAAGCTGCAGATTCCGCAGATCCGCTCGGCGACGTACACAAACTCGACGAAGTCCTTTTTTTCGACGAGGCGTTCGAGCCCGCGATGGATGAATCCGATCGACGGCCGCGCTTCCACGACCCGCTCGTCTTCCACCACGAGATCCAGGTGCACCGGCTCGGGGAGCACGGGATGTTGCGGACCGAAAGGAATGATCGTGCGGGCCATGATGGGCGGCGGAAGGCTCAGGTGGACGCGCTCGGATGCGGGCCGGGCGGCTCCGGTTTGGCGGCGGGTGCCGCGGGTGCAGCGGCAGAAGGTGCGGCGGGTCTCGCCGCGCTCGGCGGCTTCACCTTCGGCGCGGCGCCGAACGGGAAGGGCACCGCGGTCTTGTAGAACGCGCCGTGGAAATCGACGGCCATGCCGTCCACCTCGACGCCAAACAAATCGTGCAGCTCGTTTTCGTAGAGAAACGCGCACCAGAACACGGCGCTCACGCTCGGCACGCGCGCGCCCGGCGCCGGTACGAGCAGCCGCAGATTCTTCAGCTCCAGCGCGCGATCGAAGCTGTAGGTCAGCTCGACGTGTTCCGCGAGCCGCGTTGCGCCGATCTGCACGAGCCGCCAGCCGTCGTCCTTGAACTTCGTCACGGCGACGAGCAACTCGCCAATTTCGATCGCTTGGTAGGATTGGTTCGCCATGGCGCGGGCTAGCTGGAGACGAGGATGGGCGGACGAGAGCCGCTGGTCCCGGCCGGCCGCAGTTTTTCGAAGTACACGAGCGTGATCGTGGGCGTGAGCGGCTCGGTCTTGAACTGCCGGTAGCCCAGTTGCGTGAGCTGGTAGTGGTTGCGCTTGCTCTGATGGCCGGTGTTCGCCTCGAACCGGCGCGCCGTGGGGAACGCCTTCTCGATCTCCGGCAGCAACCGCCGGCCGACACCGCGGCGACGGAAGTACGGATGCACGATCATCCGGCTGAGATAAGCGGTGTCGCCGAGCTGATAACCGCGGATCGAGCCGATGATTTTCCCGTTGATTACCGCCTTCAGGAAAACGATCCGAGCGGGTGCGGCGGGCGCCGCGGCGAGGTCGCGGTCGGCCGGCAGCAGCGACGGCGCGTTCACCGGCACGTGCTCGAAATCGTGCTCCAGCTCCTCGAGGGTTTGCTGCATCGGCGGCAGGCTGTCGTCGCCGTAGAGCTCGATCTCCGTTTGATAGGCGATCTTTTGCAGCACGAGGATTTCGGCGGCGTCCGCCTTCGTCGCCCGCAGGTAGAGAATCCGATCGATGCAGTTCGCGAGCGCGCTCATCTCGCTCTGCTTGCGCTCCAACACGCCGAGCGCCTGCACCACGCCGTCGATGATCGCCTCGGGCCGCGCGGCGCAGCCGGGCACGTAAACATCGACCGGTATGACGCGATCGACGCCGCCGGCGATGTTGTAGCAATCGCGGAAAATCCCGCCGCTCGACGCGCAGACGCCGATCGCGACCACGACCTTCGGCTCGGGCAGCTGGTGGTAGATGTTACGGATGACTTCCTTGCTCTGCTCGTTGACGGCGCCGGTCACCAGGAAGATGTCGGCGTGCTTCGGATTGCCGGTGTTGATCACGCCGAGTCGCTCCACGTCGTAGAGCGGCGTCAGGCAGGCGAGCGTCTCGATGTCGCAGCCATTGCAACTCGAGGCGTCATAGTGGATGATCCACGGAGATTTTCGCAGGCCGAGCATGGCGTTTAGCGGGAGGCGGGGACCGGTGCGGTCGTGACGAGGGCCGCGGGCGCGGGGCTGGGGTGCTCGGCGGGCTTGGGCGGAAGCAGCGAGAGAACGAGAATGTTGCCAAACCCGAGCACGAACGCTGCGATCCACGCGCTGCGCAGGGCGGTCTGCCACTTCAGCCGGGCAAAGACGTTGTCGACCAGGATCACGAAGCCGAAAACGGCGAACGCGACGGCGACGCCGACTGCCGGAATCGCGGCGAAGAACAGATACACCCAACCGAGCAGAAAGACGTTCTCATACCAGTGCGCGATCTCGATCAGCGCGAGCGCGCGGCCGGAAAACTCAGTGGTGATCCCGCGCACGAGCTCCTGGTGCGCGTGGTGCGAGGAGGACAGATCGAATGGCGATTTCCGGAACTTGATCTCGAGCGCGAAGAGGAAGCCGGCGAACACGCCCGGCAGCGTCGTGACGAGCAACGTCGGATGCCGGGCGATCTCGTGAACGTAAAAGCTGCCCGCGACCATATACATGCCGATCGCGGTCAGCAGCACCATCGGCTCGTAGGCCATCATCTGGATCAGCTCGCGCTGCGCGCCGACGAAGCTGTACGGCGAACTCACCTTGTAGGCGCCGAGCACGAAGAAGATCGCGGCCAGCGTCAGCGCGAAAATCGTCAGCAACAAATCCGAGCCGGCGAAGAACAGCGCGCCCGTGAAGATGACCAGGAGCAGGAAAAACAGGATGAAGAAATTCTGGGACTTGCGGACGACGATGCGCTCCTTCCGCCAGAGTTTCATCACGTCGTAGAACGGCTGCGCGAGCGGCGGCCCTTGCCGTGATTGCATGCGCGCCGAGATCCGCCGGTCGAGCCCGGTCAGCAATCCACCCACCACCGGAGCGGCGACGAGGTAGAGGACGAGGCGAATCCAAGGTTCCATGACTCAACGGGACGGCAGCGAAGTGAGCGGCGCGGGCACGGCGGCGGAGGCAGGGGCGGACCGCGTGAACGCGGGTGCGAGCAGCAGGACCGCGAGCACCAGGGCGCTGGCGAGAACGCCGGCGCGCGTGAGTCCCTTTTCGCTGAAGAACTCGCGCAGGTAGTAGTTGTGCATCGTCACCGCCTGCACTTCGCGGCCCGCGCCCATGAAACGGACACTGCTCTGGACGTTCGCGCCGCCAAGATACGCGTCCATGACCTTCACGCCGCGGCCATAGTTGATGAAGCTCAGCGGAAACAGCATGATCATCACCATCATGATCATCATGATCACGACGTTGCCCGGAGCCATCGACGCGCTCTGGCCGAAGACGCTGCGCACGTAGGGTTCGATCGCGGCCGACGAGATGAGCGGGAAGAACAGGCAGGTGAGGAACGTGGCCGCGGACAAACCGTACAACGCGATCGCTTCGCCCGGCGCGAATTCATGTCCGACGGTTTCCCGCGGCGTGACGACCTCGATCAGCTTGCCCATCCATTTCACCCAGAAGAACAGCGTCGCGGCGCTGCCGAAGCAGATGAAGACCGAGAGCGGCGGATAAGCGTCGACCACGGCCTTCAGCACGGCCCACTTGCTGATCAGCATGCCGAACGGCGCGAGAAACATGCCCGCCATGCCGATCAGCATCATGATCGCGACGCGCGGCATATTGAGGATCAATCCGGACATCGCCTCGATGTCGCGGCTGTGCATGCGGTGCTCGACGAGGCCGACGCAGAGGAACAGCAGGCATTTCGCGATGGCGTGGAAGATGATCAGCAGCACGCCGGCCCAGACCGCGGCGTAGGTGCCGATGCCGCCGCACAGGACGATCAACCCGAGGTTGGCGACCGTGGAGTAGGCGAGCACCTTCTTGGCGTCGCTGGTCGTGATCGCGGCAAGCGAGCCGACGAGGAACGTGAACGCCCCCACGAGCGCCACCATCAGCCCCGCGGTCGTGCCGGCGACGACCGGCGCCATCCGCAGGATCAAGTACACGCCGGCCTTCACCATCGTACTGGAGTGCAGCAGGGCGGACACCGGCGTCGGCGCGACCATCGCGCCGAGCAGCCACGACGAGAACGGCAGCTGGGCGGATTTCGTGATCCCGGCGAAGCACAGCAGCGCGGCCGGCAGCAGCGCCACGGCGGGGCTCTGGCGCAGCAGCGCCTGCAACTCGACGGTGCCGGCTTGGTGCGCGGCGAACGCAATCGCCAGCGCGAAAGCCACGCCGCCCGCCAGGTTCATCGCCAGCGCGCGGAACGCATTGCGCCGCGCCTCCGCGGTGCCGGTGTAACCAATCAGCAGGTACGAGCACAGCGTGGTGATTTCCCAGAAGAAGAAGAGCCACGGCAGGCTGTTCGCGAACACGATCCCGAACATCGCGCCCATGAACACCAGCAGCAGCGCGAAGAAACGTGGCCGGCGATCGGGCACGTCGGCGTGCGACGAACCGTGATAGCCGCGCATGTAACCGAGCGCATAGAGGCAGATGCCCCCGCCGACGACCGCGTTGATCAGCGCAAGGATCAGCGCGAATTCATCGACGAACAGCGGCGCGGATCCCACGGGCCCGGACGGCATGGTCCATTCGCTCCAACCCATCACCACCGCCTGCGCGAGCATCAGTCCGACGACCCACGGCTGCCGGCCCCGCACGCCGACGGCGAGAATGTAAAGCCCCATCGCGATCTCGAGCCCGAGCATCAGACCGTGTGCGCCAGGGCCGGCGAACACCGCGCTGCCGACCGGGCCGCGCGGACCGCTGACGACCACGAGGAGGGTGCCGGCGGTTGCGAGGGCGGCGGCGGCGACCACGATCAGGCCGCGCACACGATCAGACCGGACGCCGGCCAGCAACAGACCGACGACGACGGGACCAAGGATCAGGGCAGAGAGCAGATTCACGGCGGGCGATGCCGTCCGTCAGGTCGCGCGTACGTCGTCAGGGGGGAGCCTGACAGCGGGCGCTCGGGTGAGCCATCGGGGCGGCAAAGAACCTCGGAACTGCCGGTCCGATTACAACTTACGGCCGCCGCATTCAATGGAATCAACGCGTGCGGCCAACGGATGCGCAACAACCGCCAAGAAACAGCGAGGATGGCCGGCGGTCGCGCGCGAAGATCGCCGGCACATGAACGTTCACGGCCGTCCGATGCGCACGATCTGGCTCGCTGCCGATGGGAGCGCGGTGGAAATCATCGACCAGACCCGGCTGCCGCATGGGTTCGCGATCGCGCGACTCGAGACGCTGGCGGACGCCGCGCACGCGATCCGCGCGATGCTCGTGCGCGGCGCGCCGCTGATCGGCGCGACGGCGGCGTGGGGGCTGTGGCTGGCGCTGTGCCGCGACGCCACCGATGCGGCGCTGGCGCAGGCGCATGCGACCTTGCTGGCGACGCGACCCACCGCCGTGAACCTCCGCTGGGCGCTCGATCGCGTGCGGGCGCGCGTGGCGCCGTTGCCGGCAACCGAGCGCGCGGCCGCAGCGCGTGGACTCGCGATCGCGATGTGCGACGAGGATGTGGCGCTGAATCGCGGCATCGCCTCGGCCGGACTGCCGCTGATCCGCGCGATCGCGGCGCGCAAGCGGCCCGACGAGCGGGTGAACATCCTCACGCACTGCAACGCGGGCTGGCTCGCCGCCGTCGACGTCGGCACGGCGACCGCGCCGATCTACGCGGCGCATGATGCCGGCCTTGCCGTGCACGTCTGGGTCGACGAGACGCGGCCGCGCAACCAGGGCGCCAGCTTGACGGCGTGGGAACTCCTGAATCACGGCGTGCCGCACACCGTGATCGCCGACAACGCTGGCGGTCACCTGATGCAGCACGGACACGTGGACTTGGTGATCGTGGGCACCGACCGCACCACCGCGACCGGCGACGTGGCGAACAAGATCGGCACCTACTTGAAGGCGCTCGCCGCGCACGACAATGGCGTGCCGTTTTACGTGGCCGCGCCGTCGCCGAGCATCGATTGGACGCTGCACGATGGGCGGCGGGAGATTCCGATCGAGGAACGTGGCGCCGAGGAACTCGCGCAGATCACGGGCCGCCTGGCCGATGGCACGGTGGCTTCGGTGTCGGTGCTGCCGGCAGGCAGCGCCGCCGCGAATCCGGCCTTCGACGTGACGCCGGCGAGACTCGTCACCGGCTTGATTACGGAACGCGGCGTGTGTTCTGCGACCGCCGAAGGGCTGCGGACGCTGTTTCCCGGTCACGCGAGCAAACCGTGATGCCTCGAATTCCGCGCGGACGCGACGAGGCATCGCGGGCCATTGGGCGGCAGGCGGGGGCCACGGGGTTCGCGCTTGCGCCGCGCGCATTGGTGGCGACGCTTTCGCCACCATGTTGGTTCACAGTGTATTTTTCTGGTTGAAGCCCGACCTTACGGCGGAGCAGCGCGCGGAATTTCGTCGCGGCGTTGAATCGCTGGTGGCGATCAAAGCGATCGAGAAGGCTTACGTCGGTACGCCCGCGAAGACCGCGAAGCGGCCGGTCATCGAGGATACGTATTCCGTGGCGCTGACGGTGGTCTGCAAGGACGTCGCGGCGCATGATGCGTATCAGGTCGACCCCGTGCACCTGAAGTTTGTCGAGCGGTTCAAAAGTTTTTGGAGCCGCGTGCAGATTTACGACGCGGAGTAGGTCGGGAAGGCGCGCGTGGGTCGGCGCGGTGGCATGGGCATCTCGCCCGTGGATCGAGCAGAGACGCCGCCATCACGGGCGGGACGCCCGTGCCACGAACGGTGCGCGCAAGCTCGCGGGTAGGGCCGGCGCTGGTCGCCGGTCGCGAAGGGGTGCAGCCGCCCGCGATCATTTTCGGCCGCCGACAAGCGGCGGCCCTACACCGGACTATTTTGCCACCACGAACGGCGCGAAATAGGCGGACTGCGCGGCAGGGAACCGGCCCTTGATGCGCACGGCTCCGTCGACGTGTTCCTGCTCCTGAATGTCGCCGAGCTCGTGCAACCGGGCAACGACGTCGAAGCGGTCATGGGGCACGAGCAGTTCGGTGGAGCCGAACGAGTCCGCGATCAGCTCGACACACCGCGTCTCCAGCACATCGAACCCTGCGCGGGTGCGCGCGCTGACGAAAAGCCCGTCGGGCACGAGGTGCCGGGCCCGCGCGAGCATCTCCGGCGCGGCGATGTCGACCTTGTTGAAGACGGTGAGAATCGTTTTGTCCGCGGCGCCGAGTTCCTGCAGCACGCCGAGCGTGGTGGCGTGATGCTTTTCGAAGTCGGGGTTCGCGACGTCGAGGACGTGAATCAGAAAATCGGCGACGACGACCTCCTCGAGCGTCGCCTTGAACGCCTCGACCAGCCGGTGCGGCAGCCGGCGGATGAAGCCGACCGTGTCGGTGACGAGCAGCTTTTGGTTGCCGCGCAGCTGCAGCTGACGTGTGGTCGGATCGAGCGTGGCGAAGAGCTTGTCCTCGGCGAGCACGGTCGCACCGGTGAGCGCGTTGAGCAGGGAGGATTTGCCGGCGTTGGTGTAACCGACGATCGAGGCGGTGGGCACGGGCACGCGCAGGCGCCGCCGGCGCTGCACGCCACGCTGCTGCACCACCTCGGCGAGCTCGGCCTTCAGGTGCGCAATCCGATCGCGCACGATCCGGCGGTCCTGTTCGAGCTGCGTTTCGCCCTCGCCACCGAGCGCGCCTTTGCCGCGCTGGCGCGACAAATGCGTCCACGCCCGCGTCAGCCGCGGCAGTGAGTATTCCATCCGGGCGAGCCCGACCTGCAACACCGCCTCGCGCGTATGCGCGCGATCGGCGAACACCTCGAGAATCACTTCCTCCCGATCGATCACGGCCAGGCCGGTGAGTTCCTCCCAGTTGCGCTGCTGCGCCGGCGAGAGCTGCTCGTCGAACACGATCACATCGGCGCCGTCGGCTTTCGCGAGTGCGGCGAGCTCCTGCGCCTTGCCGCTGCCGAGCAGCAAGGCCGGGGTAGGCGAGCGCAGCTTCACCAGCGTGGAGGAGACGACCGTGAGCCGCAGGTTCTCCACCAGCTCCTTGAGTTCGGCGAGCAACTCGGTGCCTTCGCCGGCGGGCATGTCGGACGTCTGGACGCCGATGAGGAAAGCGCGTTCGAGCTTGGAGGGCTTTTCGGTGGGAAATACGGCCATGCAGTGAAGCCGACACCCAAAGCGGACAAAGCAGCGGCGTCAATCAGGCTGCCAACGAGGAAACGGTTCTCGCGGCCCGTGCGGCGCAGGCTTGCGTGGGTCGTTGGTGTGCGGCAGTTTCCCCGCATGAAACCGCGCTCCATCCTGATCGTCGATGATGACGCTGAACTGTGCGAGGTGATGAAGCAGGTGCTCGAGGATCACGGGGATCGCGTGACGTGTGCCGCCGACGGCGTGCAGGCGAGCAAAGCGATCGCGGAAGCGGGCTTCGATCTGGTGATCACTGACCTCATCATGCCGGAGAAGGATGGCATTCAGCTGATGAACGAGATTCGCCGGAAGTATCCGAAGATTCCGGTGGTGGCGATGTCGGGCGGCGGGCACGTGCCGCGCGAGCAGTATTTGCGGATCGCGCGCGGGCTCGGCGCCCATGCCGTGCTGGAAAAGCCGTTCGCGAATCAGACCTTGATCGACGCCGTGGAGCAAACGCTGCCACGCGAGGCCTGAAACGATCAGCCGTTCACCTCAACGGTGGGCCTTCTTGGGTAGGGCGCTCACTCCGTGAAGCGCCGCGAGCGCCAATCCCTTTCCCGGCGGGCAGCGGAAGGCCCGCCCTACCTCCCCAACACTCAGTCGAGGAACAGCACGCACACCGGCGTGGAGACGCGAGCGCGGTGCGGCGTAGGCGTGAGCCGTCCCGTCGAGCGGTCCACGCGGAACACGGTGATCACATCCGAAAACTGGTGGGCGGCGACGAGCCACTGGCCGTCGGGCGAGAGCGCGAAATCGCGCGGACCCTGCCCGCCGCTCGGCACGAGTTCGACCAGCGCGAGCCGTTCGCTGGCCTCGTCGAAGGCGAATACCGCGATATTGTCGGGACCGCGGTTCGACGCGTAGACAAAGCGGCCGAGCGGGTGCACGCGCACCGCCGCGGAGGTGTTTTCGCCGCGATAGTCAGGCGCGAGCGTGGATTTTTGGTCGGTCGCCGTGAGTGTGCCATGCGCCGCATCGTAACGGTACGCGATGAGCGTGCCGCCCAACTCGGTCACGAGGAAGGCGTGTCGTCCATCCGGCGCGAACGTGAGATGGCGCGGACCGGAGCCGGCGGGAGTGGGCAGAAATGGCGGCTCGGCGGGCGAGAGCTGGGCGGAACCCGGGTCGAGTCGGTAGATGAAGATCTTGTCCAGCCCGAGATCGCACACGAAGACGAAGCGATTGTCCGGCGAGAGCGTGACGCAGTGTGCGTGAGCCGTCGCCTGACGCTCGAGATGCACGCTGGAGCCGGTGTGATGGATTATGCTCGCTGGCGGGCGCAACGATCCGTCGGGGTTGATCGGCAGCGAAGCGACGACGCCGGTGTGATAATTGGCGACCAGCAGCGCGCGGCCGGTGCGATCGACCGCGAGGTGACAGGGCGCCTTGCCGCCTGCCGCCTGCGTGGCAGCCAGCGCGGTGAGATGAACCCGGTCATCGCCGACGGCGAAGGCGGCGGCCATGGCGTCGGACTCGCTCACGGCGTAAAGTGTTCGGCGATCCACCGCGAGGGTGAGGTAGGAAGGGTTGCGCGTTTCGGCGGCGAGCACGGCATCGGACAGCCGGCCGGTCGCGGCGTCGAGTTGCAGCGCGTAGATGCCCTTGCTGCCGTCGCGGGTGTAGGGACCGATGAAAAGATGATGAGTGGACATGGGGAAGCGCTGCGGGGGCAGCGAGTAAAGCGGTGGCGCCGCTACGAGTGAGCGCGCGAAGTGGTGCAACGCAAGCCGCGCCGCGCGGCGTGCGGAAGCGTCCAATCTCTCCGCATTTCTTGCGCGGCCATTCGCGGATCAGCAAGATTCGCGAGGTATGCGCCAACCCGTGCGCAGTCGATAGGTCTGGCCTGTGAGAATATTTCCGTAACTGTTTAATTTTTCATTATGAGTCTGCCCTTTCCCGTTCTCACTGCGGAAGAAGCCGCTGCCATGGTGCACGATCGTCAGACGATCGGTTTCGGTGGTTTTACCGCCGCCGGCGCCTGCAAAGTGATCCCGCTCGCCATCGCGGCGCGCGCCAAAGCCGAACACGCCGCAGGTCGACCGTTCAAGCTGGGCGTGATCACCGGCGCCTCGACCGGCAAGTCGCTCGACGGCGCGCTCGCCGCCGCCGAGGCGATCGACTGGCGCACGCCTTATCAGTCGGATCCGACGCTGCGCAAATCGATCAACGAAGGGAAAACCCGCTTCTTCGATCTGCACCTTTCGGCGGTGCAGCCGACCGTGCGCAGCGGCGTGCTGGGCAAGGTGCACTGGGCGATCGTCGAGGCCAGCGACGTGAAGGCGGACGGCACGGTGACGCTCTCGACCTCCGTCGGCGCAGCCAACACGTTCATCCGGCTCGCGGATCGCGTGTTGATCGAGCTCAACGCGCATCATCCGGCGGCGCTCACCGGTTTCCACGATCTCTACGAGCCGGCCGATCCGCCGCACCGCCGTGAGATTCCGCTCTATGCGCCCACCGATCGCATCGGTTCGCCCGTGGTCAAGATCGACCCGAAGAAGATCGCCGGCGTGGTGAAGACCAACAATCCCGACGAGACCGGCGCGTTCGATCAACCCGACGAAGTGACCAACCGCATCGGTGAGAACGTCGCCGCGTTCCTCGCGAGCGAACTCAAGATCGGCCGGCTGCCCTCGAGTTTTCTGCCGTTGCAGTCCGGCGTGGGCAACATCGCCAACGCGGTCATCGGCGCGCTCGGTTCGAACAAGGGCATCCCGCCGTTCATGATGTACACCGAGGTGATCCAGGACTCGGTGATCGATCTCATCAAATCGGGCAAGTGCACCTTCGCCAGCGGCTGCTCGCTGACGGTCAGCCCGCAAAAGCTCACCGACATTTACCGCGACTTGGAATTCTTCCGTCCGCGCATGGTGTTGCGTCCGCAGGAAATCAGCAACGCGCCGGAACTCGTGCGCCGACTGGGGCTGATCACGGTGAACACCGCGATCGAAGTCGACCTGTTCGGCAACGTGAACAGCACGCACGTGATGGGCAAGGACCTGATGAACGGCATCGGCGGCTCCGGCGATTTCACGCGCAACGCGCATGTGTCGATCTACACCTGCCCGTCGGTCGCGAAGGGCGGCAAGATCAGCACGATCGTCCCGCTCGTCACGCACCTCGATCACAGCGAACATTCGGTGCAGATCGTCGTGACGGAGTACGGCGTCGCCGACCTGCGCGGCAAGGCGCCGGCGGATCGGGCGCGGTTGATGATCGAAAAGTGCGCGCATCCCGACTATCGGACGCTGCTCAGCGCTTACCTCGACATCTCGAGCAAGGGCCACGTGCCGCAGACGCTGCAGAACGCGTTCAGCATGCATCTCGCGTTCCTTCAGCAGGGTGACATGCGCCAGGCGAAGTGGGTGGCGTAAGCCTGTCCCGATCTCGTTCGGATATTCCTCATCGTTCTCGTTCTCTTTCTCGTTCTCTCCTGATTTTCCGTCGGAGAGAACGATGAGGGAACGAGAAAGAGCACGATTGAGAGAAAGAGAAAGAGAACGAGAACGAATAGGAGAAGGCAGGCCGTAGGGACGGGAGTGCCTCCGAATATTCAGCTCTGCGCGTCAGCCTTGATCCGCCTCAAGGCGGGAATCCGCTCGGCGGAGTAACGTGGTGGCGTATCCTGACACCACGTGAGTTTTTCCTGTCCTCATTTTCGCATCAACGACGACTACTGCCTGCGGTTGAAGACCGACTGCGTGCCCGGCCGGCCCGGCTGCGTGCTGGGGAGCAAGGCGGTCTTCGCCGTGCCCGTTGAGCAACGGATCCGCGAGGCTGAGGAAAATCGCCGGCGCCGGGAGAACGCGCAGAAGTGGGGATTGCCAGACGAGAAGCCGGCCGGCTCCGCGGGCTGACGCGCGGCGGCCCGGGAGAGCGCGTCACGCAGGTGCCGTAAATTTCGACGGATCCTGCGCCGCGACGCCGGGTCGCACGTGAACCTATGCGTTTTGCCCTCGCCTTCCTGCTGGCCGGCGCGATCGCGCGCGCTGACACGTTGTCGGATCTGAAAGCACGCTTGTCGTCTTCGGCGGATACCACTGCAGTGACCGCCACGGTTTCCTATGTGTCATCCCGGCTCGGACAGAAGAGCGCCGAGGCGCCGCCGCGACCGGCGACCGTTGTGGCCACCGACGGGCCGGACGGATTTCAGATGTGCTGGGCGCGGGACGTGATCCGACCCGCGATGCAAGCGGGGCAAAAAGAAGACGAGCGACGCCGCGGTGCGCGTGCGGCCATGGACGGGTTGAAGCCGACGGAAATCTACGACTATCTGAACATCGCCAGCTCGATCATGGAGGTGTTGAACAACGCGGAGGTCACCGAGGAGAAAAGCGACACGTGGCAGGGGCGGCCGGCGCGCCGTCTGGCGCTGAAGCTGACGCTGCCGCTGAGCGAAAAGGACCGCAAGTACATCAAGGAGATGTCGGCGGACGCGACGGTGTGGCTGGACGAAGAGGGCTGGCCGCTCGCAGCCGAGCGGCGGCTGCACATCAAAGGCCGCGCGATGCTCGTGATCAGTTTCGAGCAAAAGGAATCGGAGCGCTTCGAATTCGGGCGTGTGGCGGGCCGGCTGGTGACGCTGCGCCATGAAAAGTCGAGTGAAGGCTCGGGCGGCGGTGAGAGCGGCGGCCGGAAGACCGTCGCGACGCTCGAGGTGGCACAGCTGTGAGCGACGGACTCAACTGCCAGCTTCACCCGAGGAACCCATCGCGGCTGGCGCCGGTCTTGGAACCGGCGTGTGCCCGTCGATGCGAGTGGCAATCGGAGCCCGGGGCGTTCGGCTCGGCCGCTACCGTGCCGTCGCCTGACAGGCGGCGTGACGCGGACACGTGACGAGATGGTCGTTGACCAGCCCGCAGGCCTGCATGAACGCATAGCAGATCGTGGTGCCCACGAACTTGAATCCACGCGCGAGCAGATCGCGGCTGAGCGCGTCGCTCTCGTGCGTGTGCGCTGGGACGGTTTGCACGGTACGGTGGTGATTCACGATCGGTTTCCCGAGCACGAAGGCCCACACGTAGCGGTCGAAGCTGCCGAACTCGCGCTGCACCGCGAGAAACGCCTTCGCGTTTTGGATCGTGGCGGCGATCTTCAGCCGGTTGCGCACGATGCCCGCATCGGCGAGCAGCGCGTCGATCTTGCGTTGATCGTAGCGCGCGATCTTCCGTGCGTCGAAGCCATCGAACGCGCGCCGATAGTTTTCGCGCTTGGCCAGGATCGTGGACCAGCTGAGCCCGGCCTGCGCGCCTTCGAGGATCAGGAACTCGAACAGTCTGCGATCATCGTGCAGCGGCACGCCCCACTCGGTGTCGTGATATTTGAGGTCGAGCGGAGTCTTGGGCCAGGGGCAGGGACGGGGGGCGGGCATGGCAAACGAGCATGAGTTTCCGTGCGGGAATGGTGAACAGCATACCGACGGTTGTGACAACCCTGTGTCAGGAGCGTTCTCGCTGCCCGGCGCCCGGTGGTATTCTCGCCCGCGCCCGCGCTCGCGAGGTCGCTGCTCGTCCCCTCGATCCTCCGTCGCGCTTCTCCCGCGCGCCAAAGAATAACCTAATAGGTTACTTTCTATCTTCGGGGCGGTGGGCTGCCATCGAGGGAGGAACAGCGGAAACGGCGACGGATGAGGAAAAGAAAGAGTAACCTATTAGGTTACTCTTTGCAGGAAGGAGGGCAGGACGGAAAAACGATTTGGCGCGGCGCAGGAGGGGACTCATGCTGGCCGTTCCATGAATCGGACCGACCGGCTCGTTGCGATGGTGATGTACCTGCAAGGGCGGCGCGTCGTGAAAGCCGAGGAGCTGGCGCGGCACTTCGAGGTCAATATCCGCACAATCTACCGCGACGTCGCCGCCCTCGGCGAGGCGGGCGTGCCGGTCGCCGGCGAAGCGGGCGTCGGCTACAGCCTCGTGCGGGGCTACCATCTGCCGCCGGTCATGTTTACGGCGGAAGAGGCGATCGCGCTGTTCATCGGCGGCGAGATGGTGAAACAGTTCGCCGATGCGTCGCTGACCGGGCCGATGGATTCCGCGGTGTTGAAAATCCGCTCCGTACTCCCGCGCGAGCGGCAGGACGATCTCGAACGACTCACGCGCGCCACGGCCATTTTTGGTTCGCCGCGGCTGTCCACCGGAATCGATCAACGAACGCTGCTCCCCATCGAGCAGGCGATCGTGTCGTCCCGCGTGCTGCGGATGACCTATCGCGGTCGGGCGCGGGCCGAGGAAACGCGACGCGACGTGGAGCCGCTGGGCGTGACTTATCACGACGGCGTCTGGTATCTCGTCGCGTGGTGCCGGCTGCGGAAAGATCTCAGGTATTTCCGGCTCGATCGCGTGAGGGCGCTGGAGGTGCTGGGTGAGCGGTTCGCGCCGCGGCCGGATTTTTCGCTGCGGCGGTTTCTCGAGCAAAACATGGACGACCGGGAGCGGGTCGCGGCGAAGATCTGGTTTGCCGAGGACGCGCTCGATCGCGTGCGGCGCGAGAGTTACAACGGCGTCGTGGCATTGCGGCCGGAGGGCGCCGGCGCCGAGGTGGAGTTGAAAACGTTTTCACTGGAATGGCTCGCGCGCTGGATCTTGTCGTTCGGCGCCGAAGCCGAGGCGCGTTCGCCGGCGAAGCTGCGCGCGCTCGTGCGCCAGGAGGCCGAAGCCGTGGCGCAGCGGTACGGCGACGCGTGAGCGAGCCGGGGCGGCGGGCAGGTTGAGCGCATCGGCGTTTCCCTGCTGACATAGGGTTGTCAGCAGCAGGTGATAACGTCACCGGGATGAATGCGACCACCCCTGCTGCGGTTCGAGTGACAGAGATCGCGTTCACCGGTTATCCGGTGACGAACATGGCCCGGGCGCGGGTCTTTTATGAAAACGTGCTGGGGCTGAAGCCCGGCGCGACCTTCGGCGAAGGCGACAAGCAATGGGTCGAATACGACATCGGCGCGGGGACGCTCGCCATCACGAACATGGCGGCAGAGTGGCAGCCCGCGGCGCAGGGGCCTTCGATCGCATTGGAGGTCGAAGACTTCGATGCGGCAATCGAGGCGCTGCGTCAGGCCGGGGTGACGTTCACGGTGCCGCCGACGGCGAGCCCGGTGTGCCGGCTCGCAGTCTGCCTGGACCCGGACGGCAACAGCCTCGCGGTGCACAAGCGCAATCCGCACTGAGCGCCGGCTGTGCGGTTCAAAAACGGTGGGCGCTGCCGCCGAAGTATGACGCCCGCGGGCGTTGGCGACCGGCGAACGCGCGTGTTCTGCTCCGCGAAAACCACCTTTCCTGCATGAAGACTTGCACCACCACTGTGACCCTCACCGCGGATCGGGACGCGGTTTATTCGTTCCTGGCTGAGATCAGAAACCTGCCACGTTGGGCGCCGGCGCTGGTGCGCCGGCTGCGGCAGGAAGGGCACCACTGGCGCGCGCTCACGCCGGGCGGCGAAGACTATGTGGCCGTGGTGCCGGATGCGCGCACCGGCGTGCTGGACCTGTTCGTCGGACAACGACCTGACGAGATGGCGCCAGTGCCGCTGCGCGTGATCCGGCAGGGCGGAGGCGCGGCGGTGATCTGTTCGTACTTTCTGCCGGCGGGTTGGTCCGAGGAGGTGGGCGAACGCTATCACAACGCGCTCGTGGCCGGGCTGCGTGGACTCGGGGCCCGGTTCGGCGGCGGCGAGGTGGCCGCGCCGCAGCCGGGGCCGAACGGGTTTTACCCGAGCGTGGTCACGGCACGTTTTTACGAGACGTGGGATTTCTACACGACGCACCTCGGGTTCCGCACGGTGTGTGAGAACGATGTGTACGTGCACCTCGTGCATCCGGGCGGCGCGCAACTCGGCCTGTTGCGGGAGGAGTTGGAAGGCATGCCGGCGGAGTTGATCGGCGCGACGAATGGACACGGGTTCTGGCTCAATGTCGAAGTCGCCGATGCCGACGCGGAACAGCTGCGGCTCGCTCGTGAAGGCGTGGAAATCTTCGAACCCGCGGAGGACAAGCCGTGGGGCAATCGGCAACTCCTGGTGCGCGATCCCAACGGCGTGTTGATTGCGATCGCGCATCGGATTCCGATCGCGGTGAATTCCCCGGCGTTTTTGCCCGCCGCTTCGTGAACGCGTCGCGCGCCGTGTGGATGGCGCGAGCGAAACCGAGCCTGATCGGCCACTGGCGTCGGGCGTCCCGCTGCCGTAGGACCGCTGCGACGACAAGAGGTACTCGCGGCGCGGGGCAGAATCCGCGCCCTACCTGCAAAGCACGGCGAAAGCATGCGGGGTGCGGCGCGATTTGACGGCGCTCGTTGGGCCAACACGTTGGGCCGAGCCCGGATTTCCCAATGAACAAACTTCTTCGCTTTCTTCAGCTCAATTTCATCCCGCGCAGCACGGATCTCGGACTGCTGGTTCTGCGGCTCTGGCTCGGACTCTCGCTGCTGACCCTGCACGGCTGGGCGAAGCTGACCGGGTTTGGCAGCATGGCAGGGAAATTTCCTGATCCGATCGGCATGGGGCCCACGGTCAGTCTCGGACTCGCCGTGTTCGCAGAGGTGGTGTGCGCGGCGCTGCTCGCGCTCGGCTTGCTGACGCGGTTCGCGGCGTTGGTGCTGATCATCATGATGGGGGTCGCCTTCCTTGTCGTGCATGGGCGTGCGCTTTCCGGCCCGGGCAGCGGCGAGATGGCGTATTTGTATCTCGCTGGTTTTGTCACGGTGTTCCTGGCCGGCCCGGGGGCGTATGCGGTGGACCGGAAGCTCGGGGCGAGAATCTGACGGCGCGGACGATCGCAGGTGCCCTGCCAGCCTCTCCGCGCGGCGTAGCGCCGCGCCGGATGCACACGGGGTGGAAGAGTTGAAGGGGTGGGACGCGGTGGGGTGTTTTGCGCTGCAGCCCCATTTGAATCATGAAAACCTCTCTCAAGCTCGCATGTGTGTTTCTGATCGGCGCGCTCGGCAGCGTCGCCACGGCGGGAGAAATTCAGCCCCTCAAGATTGAAGCCACCACCAAGCCGCAGCTCAGCCCGGTGATGTTGATGGAAGGCGTCACGCACGGCCGCGTGGTCTTTGCGCTCGACATCAGCGAGCAGGGCCAGATCACCGACTGGATGGTGCTGGCCTCCTCGCATCGCGCGCTCGTGTCACCCTGCATCGAGGCGTTGAAGTCCTGGAAGATCACGCCCGCGACGCGGGACGGACAGCCCGTGCCCGTGCAAACGGAGATCACGATCGACTTCACCGCGGAAGGCGTGGTGATCAGCCGCACGTTGATGATGGACGTGGACCAGCACATGCAGCGGCTCTTTGGGCTGCGGATGGACCAGCCCGGCCGGTTGACCAACAAGCTGGATGCGGCGCCCACGCGGGTGACGACGGTGGCCCCGCGGTATGCCAAGGACGCCGAGCAAAAAGGCGTGCGCGGCAAGGTCCAGGTGCACTTCTACATCGACGAGACCGGCGCGGTCCGGATGCCGTCGATCGAGGAGAGTCCGGATCCGTATCTCTCAGAGATGGCGATCGCCGCGGTGCGCGAGTGGAAGTTCGAGCCGCCGACCTCCCGCGGTCAGCCGGTGCTGGTGGCTGCACGGCAGGAGTTCAATTTCGGGAAATAACATCTGGTGTCTGTTTGTAGTCGGACCGGGGACCGGAAGCGGTCCTCGGTTTTTTTGTGCGACCGCCGAGCTGCGCCCCGCCGGGATCGGGCCGCTCAGCGGCGGGCGAGGGCGTTGCGCCGCGGTCGCGGCGGCCGGACTGCGGGCGCGTTTCGCGTCGGCTCCTCTTCGGCGATCTCCGTCTCGAGCTCCGCCGCCGAGGGCGCGCTCGCGAGCGCCGCGGACGAACCCGCGGAACGCGCGCGGGTGACGAGCTGCTGCAATTTGTCCACGACGGAATCGACGAAAACCGCCTGGGCGCTCAGCTCTTCGGATGCGGCCGCACACTGCTGCGCGTTCGCGGCCGTGGTTTGCGTGACCTGGTCCATCTGGCTGACGGTTTCGAGTACCTGGGAAATGCCCTGATTCTGTTCGTGCGAGGCGTTCGCGATCTCGGTGATCAACTGATCCACCTCGCGGACGCGGCCGGCGATCTCGTCGAGCCCCGCGGCGACGCGCCGGCTGAGGGCGACGCCGTTTTCGCTCTTTTGAATCGAGTCGCGGATGCTCTCCGCGGTTTCGTGCGCGGCGGCGGCGCTGCGTTGCGCGAGCGAGCGCACCTCCTCGGCGACGACGGCGAAGCCCATGCCCGCTTCGCCCGCGCGCGCGGCTTCGACCGCGGCGTTGAGCGCGAGGATGTTCGTCTGAAAGGCAATCTCGTCGATCGTCTTGATGATTTTCGCGATGTTGTCACTGGAGCCCTTGATGGCGTCCATCGCGCCCGTCATCTTCTGCATGTCGGCCGTGCCAGTCTCGGCGGCGCTGCGGGTGTGATTGGCGAGTTCCTTGCCGCGGCTGGCGTGTTCGGCGTTGCGTTTCGTCATGCTGGCCACCTCGGCCAGGGCGGCGCTGGCTTCCTCGATCGAGGCCGCCTGCTCGTTGGCGCCCTGCGCCAGCGATTGGCTGGACGAACTGATCGACGTCGCGGCGCTCGAGAGCTGATGTGAGCCCTCGGCGAGTTCACCGGAGATCGAGTGCAGCGCGCGATTCGCTCCGCGGGTGATCCACCAGGCGGTGACGGCTGCCATCAGCAGCGCGGTGATGACGCCGAAGATCAGGGCCAGCCGCGCCACGCGGATCGCCGCCTGCGCGCTGGCCCCCGCCTCGACGCTGGCGACGCGGTTGTGTTCGACCATCGCCTGCAACGACGTGATATAGGTGCCGTAGACTTGGTAGAGCTGTTGTTCGAGCGCCTGCTGGGCTTCCGTTTTCTGCTTCGCGCGACTGAGTTCGAGCAAGCGCACGCGCGCATCGCGGTAGGGCGGGCGGTTGGATTTTACGGTGCTGTAAAGCTTCTGCTCCTCGGCGCCGACCAGCAGCTTTTCCAACTCGCCGTAGAGGTCGGTGAGCTTCGTGGACTTTGCGTCCATTTCCGCCTCGATGGCGCGCATGCGGTCCGTGTCGCCGGAGATCACGTGCTGCGTGGCGTTGATGAAGTTTTCCTTCACGAGCGCCTCGATCTGCTCGAGCAGCACGATGGCGGGCAGCGATTGGTCGACGACCTCCTGCGTCGCCGCTTGGATCCGGCTGATGCGGGTGAGCGCGATGGCGCCGATGATCGCGACGATGGCGATCAATGCGGCGAAACCCAGGGCAATACGTTGGCCGATCGTGGCGTGCTTCATGAGGCTGTTCCCATATCGCCCGAATCCAACGCGAGCTAAGCGCCAAGTTGTGGGGAACTCTACCCAACGGCGCGCGGCCGTCCCTCCCTGGCACGACGCGGGGACAGTCCGATCGACGGGCCCTTGCGGGGCTGGCGGTGCTTCGCAGGCTCCCGGGCTTTCGCGCTTTTCGTTCCCCGCCCCATGAATGCTGTTGCTCAAATCGCTGTTTTCGCCGCGCTCACGGCGCTCGTCGCCGTGCTCACTTACCTCACGTGCCGCAAGGAGAAGCGGATCAAGGAATCGCGCGAATATTTCCTGGCCGGCGGGGCGCTGAGCTGGATCTACATCGCGGGCTCCATCACGTTGACGAATATCAGCACCGACACGCTGGTCGGCTGGAACGGCAACCAGATGCTGTTGATCGTCTGGTGGGAGCTCGCCGGCGTCGCGGGGCTCGTCTTGCTGGCGAAGATCTTTGTTCCGATCTACTACCGCTACGGCTGCACGACGGTCACGGAGTTGCTGGAGCGGCGTTATCAGGACAAGCACATCCGCGCGACGGTCGCGACGCTCTTCCTGCTGGGGAACCTGCTGCTGTTTCTGCCGGTGATGCTCTACACCAGCTCGCTCGTGATCAAATCGATGTTTGGGCTGGACGTGCCGCTGATGGTGCTCGCCACCGGGATCGCCGTGCTCGGTGCGGCGTATGCCGTGCTCGGAGGGCTGCGCGCGGTGGCGGTGTCCGACACCTACAGCGGCTTCATCGTGCTCGGCATGGCCGTGCTGGTGGCGGTGTTTGCGCTCAACCGCGTCGGCTGGAACTGGTCGGGCGTACCCCCTGAGCGGTTGGCGCTGTTTGGGGGACCGGACTCGGTGCTGCCGTGGTCCACGCTGCTCACCGGCATGATCTACACGCAGCTGTTCTATTGGAGCACGAACCAGACAATCACGCAGCGTGCGCTCGCGGCGCCCTCCATTCGCGAGGCGCAGAAAGGCATCTATGCCGCCGCGGTGATCCGGCTGCTGATCGTGCCGCCGATGGTCGTGGTGCCGGGGATCTGCGCGTTCAAGCTGTTCGGCAAGCTGGGCGACGCGACTTACGGCCGGATCGTCGCGGAGGTGTTGCCGCAGTATCTGCAGGGTGCGTTTGCCGCGGGCATGGTCGCCGCGGTGGTCACCAGCTACAACGCGGTGCTCAACTCGTCCGCCGCGCTCTACGTCTGCGACCTGCATCAGCAATACGTGAACCCCAAGCCCAATGTGCCGCGGATGAGCGCGTGGCTGCAGGCGGGCTTCACCGTGCTTTCCATCGTGCTGGTGCCGCTCTACGTCGGCGCGGAAAGCATCATCCAGCTGATCCAGCAACTGCTGGGCTTGCTCAGCATGCCGATCTTGTCGGCGTTTATTACCGGCCTGCTTTTCCGCAACGTCGATGGCCGCGCGGTGATCGCGACGCTGGTGTTCGGGGCGACGCTGTATGGCGTGTTCACCTTCGTTTGGACGCCGATGCATTTCCTGCACCTGATGTTTATCACGGTCTGGGCGTGCGTGGGCTTTGCCCTGCTGGTGAACCGTGCGGTGTTCGGACGGCGCGCCGAATTCGAACTCGGTTCGGCGGAGCGGCGTCGGGACATCATGGCGATACTGCGGCGCGACAGCTGAGTGCGCCGCTGCACCTCGCGGCGGTCACGCTCTTCGATCACAGGTAAATCAAGGTAGGGCGCTCACACCCTGAGCGCCGCGAAGGTCAGGCGAGCTCCCGGCGGGCAGCGGAATGCCCGCCTACCTCTGAGACGGTGGTTCGAAAGAATCTGGCAGCCTCTACGCTCGCGCGCCGCCATTTCTCGGCCGGTCGCGCCAGCGCCACCAGCCGGCGAGCAGGCTTCCGATCACCGAGTGAAACACGCTCGAGATGGCGCACGGCACGGCCGTGAGCGGGTCGGCGAAATGGCTGCGCGCGAGCACGACGCCGAGGCCTGAGTTCTGCATGCCCACCTCGATCGAAACGGTGCGGGCGACGATCTTGTCCCAGCGCGCGAGCCGGGCCGCCACGTAGCCGATCGCGAATCCGCCGGCGTGCAGGCTGAACACGGCCGCCAGCAGCCGGAGCGCGGAACCGCGGATCGCCTCGGCGCTGCCTCCGATGATGCTGGCGCAGATCAACGCAATCGTGAGAACGGAGAGCAGCGGCAGCCCGAGTTGCGCGCGCCGCATCAGTTGTGGCGCCATGCGATTGGCGACGACGCCGATCACCAGCGGCAGGACGACCACCTGGAACGTGCTGCGAAACAAACCCCACGCGTCCACATGCACGAACGTGCCCGCCAGCACGGAGGTCAGCAGCGGGGTCATCACCACCGCGGCGAACGTCGAGCACATCGTCATCACGACCGAGAGGCAGACGTTGGCGCGGGCGAGATAGGTCACGACATTCGAAGCGGTGCCTCCCGGACAGCAGGCCACGAGGATCAGCCCCACCGCGAACGGCCGCTCGAGTCCGTAAAGATGCGCAAACGCCCACCCCAGCAGCGGCATGATCGTGTATTGCGCGATGAATCCGAGCGCCACGGCCTTGGGCATCCGGCCGATCGCCCGGAAATCGTCGAGCTTCAGCGTCAGGCCCATACCGAGCATGATCACGGCGAGCCCCCACACGATCCACGGACCGCTAAACCAGGTGAACCAGCCGGGCTCGAACAACGCGACGACCGACAGTGCGACGACCCAGACGGGAAAGGCGTTGGTGAGCGAGCCGAGGAGACGCGTCATCGAGATGCCTGTCAGCCAGCCGGAAGCGCAACGCAAACGCGAGGGCGGAATGCGTCACGGGCTCGTGAGCCAACCGCCTGTGGTCCGAGTGATGGATGCGGTCGAGGGCGGGCCACTGCGCGTCGATGCGAGAAACAGACTCGCTCCGGGGAGATTTTCCGGCGTGACGCCGCCATTCGGGGTGTTAACCAACGGTATGCTCCTACGCTCGCTTTCCGCACTCCTCACCTGTGGGCTGCTCTCGGCTTGTGGCGTGGCCGCCGGATGGGCAGCACAGCCGGCGCCGAAGGACGCCCAGCCGCCAGCCGGACAGGCGAAGGCAAAGTCCGACAAGCCGGCACTCGCCAAGGGGATGACCGCGGAACAGGTGCTGAAGATCGCCGGCAAGCCGGACGAGATCCGGCCGATCAAGAATCCCAACGCAAAGGCGGAAGCGTGGATTTATCGGCGCGTGCTGGCGCGCACGTCGCGTGAAACGGCGACGCACGTGGTGGAGCGCCCGGCATTTCAGGGGCCCGGACCGAGTGGGGAGGGTGTGGCCATCGACCCGGTTACGCGCCAGGAGCGAATCACGACCTATCAAGTCACGTGGGTCTTGATGATCGAAGGCCGGATGCAGGTCGCGAAGCAGACCCGCGAGGTCGAGCGGTCATTCGACTAGGGCCCGCGAGTACCCCTTCTCCAGGCGGGGCACCGACGTCGCCGAACGTACGACGGGGCGGCAGGCTCGGACGCCCGAAAGCCGGCCACCCGACGCATCCGGATGCGGGGCGCCGGGATCTGGAGGATAGTGGCCGCGCGGGTTGATGAATAGATTCCGCGCGATGAACGCGTGCGTGATGAATCGTTGGTTCGTCGGTGGCGTGGCGCTCGGAGTCGGGGCACTGATTCTGGGCGGTTGCGCCTCGGCGCAGCGGGACGGCGCAGTGGCTCCGCTAACGGTGACCGCCTCGTCGCCACTGGACGTGGTGGCAGAGTTTCCGCACCAGCAGGTGACCGGCGTGGCGGTGTCGCGCGCCGGCCGGGTGTTTGCCAATTTCCCGTATTGGTCCGACGGGCATACCGTCTCCGTGGTGGAGGTTCGACCGGACGGCGTGCAGCAGCCATATCCCAACACCGATTGGAATCGGAAAACCGGGCCGGAGGCGGAGCGGTTCGTGTGCGTGCAGAGCGTGTTCGTCGACGAGACCGACACTCTCTGGATCGTGGACGCCGGTTCGCCAAAGCAGACCGGTGTGGTGGAAGGCGGCGCGAAGCTCGTGAAGGTCAACCTCGCGAGCAATCAGGTGGCGCAGGTGATCCATTTCGATCGCAGTCTTGCGCCGGCGCAAAGCTACCTGAACGACGTGCGGATCGATTTGCAGAACAACTTCGCGTTTCTGACCGACTCGAATCTCGGTGCGATCCTGATGGTCGATCTTGCGAACGAACAGGCGAAGCGCGTGCTGGAAAACGATCCGTCGGTGAAGCCGGAGCCGAATCTGCAGCTCACCGTGGACGGCACGGCGCTTATTGATCCGGAAAAACAGCAACCGCTCGCGATCGCCTCGGACGGCATCGCGCTCGATCCGGAGGGCCGCTGGCTCTACTACAAGGCGCTGACCGGCCGGATGCTCTACCGCGTGCCGCTGGACGATTTTGAAGCCAGTTTGCGGAGCGACGTCGATCTTTCGAACCGCGTCGAGCGGGTCGGACAAGTGGGTGCTTCGGACGGGCTGGCGTTTCACGATGGCCGAATCTATGTCACCGCGATCGAACGCGACGCGGTGATGCGCTACGATCCGGCGACACAGCAGTCGGAGGTGCTGGTGCGGGATGAGCGGCTGAAGTGGCCGGACAGCGTGGCGTTTGGTCCGGACGGAGCGCTCTACGTGACGACGTCGCAGATTCATCTCACGCCGAAGTTCAACCGGGGAGCCTCGCGGGTGGAGGAACCGTATCGAGTGTTCCGGGTACCACGCGAGGAGGTCGCCACGGGCCCGCTGGCGGAATGACTAGGAAAGCACGCTTGCCGAGTAAGTGGGCAAGACCCGCGCGCCCACCGACGCCGCGAATGCCGCTTGCGTGGGAGCGCGGTCATTCTGCCCGCTCAGTGCGGCTTGGACGGCCGCGCTCCCACACAGCAGCCGCGCGCTACTGCGGCGGGAACTTCGCTAGCTCGGCGGCGAGGAAGGGATCGACGCCGAGCGTGCCGACAAGGCCGTCCACATACGCCGGATCCTGTGCGGCCCGCGCGAGCGCGGACACGCGCTCGAACTTGCCGCGCACATCCAGCTCAGCGGCGACCGCGGCGTAGTTGCGGCGCTTCAGGAAACGTTCGAGGTAGCGTGCGTGGCGTTCCCAGAGGTTCGCATCGACGCTGCGCTGCGCCTCGAGCCGCGCGCGATACCAGTCGCTCGCCAGCACCGATTCACGCGTGAAGAGCGCGCGCACCACCGGATCCTCGACGTCGCGCCCTTCCCACGTGCCGTCGCGCATGAGGTGCAGCAGCGCGCGCAGCGGCGGACAAGCCTGCTCGATCGAGCCGTCGGTGAAGTAACGCTCCGCGGCCGTGCGCATCGCTTCGACGATGTTGCTCACGCCGGCGACGAAGATGTCGCGGTCCTGTTGCTCCGGCCGGAGAAAGCGCTCCTCGAAGACCGTGCTGGGATTGCCCAGCACGCGCCCGCAGAACGCCTGCACGAACCGGCCGGTGATCCGCCAGCCCAGCCGACTCGCGAGCACCCGTTGGCCGGCGTGTTCAAAATCGGTGCACCGCTCGAGATAACCGTGCTCGATCAGATATTGCGGGTCGCGTTCCGCTGGCGACATGCGCGCCCAGATCTCCGGGACGAGCAGGCTGACGTCGTGGTCGACGCGCAGATGCGGTCCGACCCAGCCGGCGGCGGTGGAGAACACCGGCAGACCGGTCAGCGCGTAGGACACGAGCGCCGCGTTGAGATCAAAGATCGGGGGGAGCGCATTGAACGGGCCTTTGGTGAGCGCGCCCTCGGAGCCCGCGCCCGTGGTCGAGGGTGACTTGCCGGTGAGGCTCGAAATCAGGTCCATGAACGCTTCCGGCAACTCCTGATAGTGAATCGGGCCGTAAACGCAGAGCGGCAGCACGCCGGGCTCGGGCGGGTTCAGCCGCCGGCCCATCAACACGGCGCCGACGGGAAACGTCACGGGCTGATCGGCGGGGATCCGGCGGTAGAGCCTCGCACCCATTTGCGCGAGGTAGGTCGCGCGCGGATCCTCGAGATCGGGCCGGCGCTGCAGATAGCGCGGATTCTTGGATGGCTTGCCGTCGACCAGGCGCGGATGCGCGGGCGAAACGAGGTAGTCCGGTCCGGGCTGCTCGAGAAAATCGTGAAAGATCCGGCGGATCGGCGCCGTGAAGTCCTCGAATGCCAGCGTGTCTTCGACGACGGATTTTGCGAAGGCGCGATCGAGTGGTTCGTAGTTCGAGAAAAAGTTGCCGGTTCGGCTGAAGTCTCGCTCGGTGTGCTTGTCGTAGCCGCGGATGATCGCGTCGTCCGGCCGCTGGAACAGCCGCTCCTCGCAGTTGTGGACGAGCTTCAGCGACGGCGCGGTCGCGGTCGCCGGGATTCCCTGCACGCGGTCGCGGGGGGCGACGATCGACGCGGTGATGTCGTCCTCGGCCTGAATCTTTTCCGCGGGGATGAAGTCCTTGCGCAGTGTGAAGGTCCGCCAGCCGCCGTCGCGCATGAAGCCGACGCGCAGGTAGTGCGTGAGCAATCGCTGCCGCTCGAACTTCAGTTCGTTGCCCGGGCGGGCGTTGATCGTGTCTACGCTGAAATGGCTGCGCCAGTCGTCGCCCCATTCCGGCTTGTGCGCGCGCTTCACGATCAGCACGAAGTCGCGGATGTAGCCGGGGATCGTGCCGACCCACTCGTTGTAGGCGTCGGTGTAGTCGGGGCTCTGGCTGAGCAGTTTCACGACCGAGCCGAGCGAGCGCTCGGGGCTCAGCAGCGGCCGGCCATCGGGGCGCTTGCGTGACGGATCACGGAAGCGATCGCCGTAATTGCGCCGGAGAATCGAGTCCACGGTGTCGAGATCGTGCGCGAGGTCGTTGACGAAAACCGGTCCGTTGAACGTCGCGTCGGCGATCGACTTCGAGATCTCCGACTTGCCGCCGCCGGAGACGGTGCACGGCTTGTGGCAGAGCACGCCTTCCGCGGTGGTGCCGCGCAGCCGCCAGCGGCGGCCGCGGTCGGGCTTGAGCATCTCGACCTTGTAGCCCGAGGGCAGCACGTAGGTGAAATCGGGCAGGAGCTTCAGCGTGCGCGAACCGCCGCGCCCATCGGACCAGCTGATGCGCTGCGTGCGCAGGTCAAAGCGCGAGTCCTCGGGCACGTAGCAGATCGTCGGATTGGTGCGGTCCTTCGCCCAGCCGTCCGGCTGCAACTCCACGCGATTGCCCAGCAGCGCGAGCGCGGCGGCAAAGGTGTGATCGACGACCGGCACATACGTGCTGAGTTGAAAATCTTCGCCGAGGTCGTAGCTCGGGAACACGATCGCGCCGCCGGCGTGTTCCTCCTCGGCGCGGCCGAGCAGATTGGCGGCGAAGCTGATCTGGGTCTTCACCTCCTTCTTGCAGTAGCCAAAATAGTTGTCGGAGATGACCGTGACGATCACGCCGGAGGCGTTGCGGGCGGTGATCTTGAAAGCACCGCCGTCGTTGTAGAGCTCGTCGGGCGATTTCCAGCACATGCCCTCGCGGCGCTGCCGTTCGGTGGCCTGATCCCACGGCGGCAAACCCAGATCCGATTTGCGCAGCTGGTTCAGATGCGGCGCGAGAATGACGCAGCCGGTGTGGCCGGTCCACCGTTCCGGATCGAGCGCGGCATCATTCTCGGGGAGATTCGGATCGCCCGCGTTGCCGAAGATGCTCTCGACGAAGTCGAGGTTGGCTACGAGGCTGCCAGGGACGAAAAACCGCGTCTCCATCGCGCGCTGCGGCGTGAATCCCGGGACGGCGGGCACGACGGTCGGGCGGAGGTGCAGGGACACGAAGCATTCGGCCTGTTCCGGTTCGCCGGCGGTGAATGGCAACCGCAGGAACTCGGCGGGCGGATGCAGCGCGACCTTGAGCAACCGGCCGAAAACCGCGACCGGCACGGCTTTTTTGTCCGCCGGCACCGGCAGTCCGCCCTCGGCGACGTGAAAAATTCCCTGCGTGGTACGGCGGTCGGCACGTGGGTTGTGCAGCACGCCCTGGCGTACGCGGCGCGAGGTGAGGATCGGGCTTTGGTGATCGTCGCGCGAGACCGGCAGTGAGATGGTGCGCGCGATCCCCTGCCGGTCCAGAATCAACGTGGTCGCCGGCAGCCGCGGCGTCTCCACGTGGCTTTCGAGATAATCGAACAGGAAATTCTGGATGCGTTGGTCGACGGGCGCGAGGTGCCGGGCCAGCGCGCGACTGCGTTCCCGTGAAACCGCCAGCAGATTGCCCACCAAATCGCCGAGGCCGTTATCCGCCACCGGCACGCCCGGTTGGGAAAGCTCGCGCAGCTTCAGATTCACATAAGCAAGCAACTGCTGGTGGGAGGGCGTCGGTGTGGCAGGCATGTCGGGAGTGCTCAAAGTTGACAGCAAAGGTCGGTGTCGACTTGCCGCAACTCCAGAACGATGAAGCGCGAGCAGCCCGAGCGGGTGCGCTCGGCGGGATCGGCCGCCACCGAGTTGCAGGCGGAGGGCGTCTGTCACCTTGCCGGCCAGCGAGTTGCCGCCAGCATCGCCGCATGGTCTCCGTGCGACATCGGTTCGATGCACAGGATCGGATCGCGGCTTTGACCGACGGTTGGCAACGGAATGAGACGGGCGGAGGCTGGGATGGAATGCTCGGGCGAGAGTTGTGGAGCTGCATGCAGGACCCGACCATGATCGAGCTCTATCGGACGCTGGTAAAGCAGGCCCGCACGCGAGGCGCGGTGCGGATTCACGTACCGGTGTGACACGGCCCGGCAGCGGCGATGATTTGAAATGGCCATCACGTCCGCGGGCGGCGGCGCCGTCGAATTCACTTCCGTGTTGTTGCGTGCGGAGGATCGGCCGGCGGTGAAGCTGCTGGAAGACGGCGCACCACGCGACGAACGGCTCGTGCGCATGTGCAGTTGGTGCCAACGCGTCGTGTTGCCCAGCGGCCGTGGGCTGAGATCGAGGAAGGCGTCCGCGAGATGCGCCTGCTGGAGCGCGAGCGGCTACCGCGCATCACGCACGGAATCTGCCATGAGTGCGCCGACGAACTGCGCGGGCAGATCGGCGCGGTGGGCTAGCCGGATTTCGATCGCTTGGGTGCGAGCGTCGGGGCGCCGGTCAGGCGGCGTCCACCTTGATCTGAATGTCCGCCACGAACTGGTGGCCTTCGCAATCGAAGTAGAAAATGTGGCGAGTGGCCCCCTTGACGTTCGCGATCGTGAGATTTTCGCCGCGGACAATGGCCGGCAGCGTGAGTTTGCAGGGATAGCCGACGTCGCAGAGCGTGTTTTTGAACCCGCCCACCGTCATGTTGGTGATTTCACCCAAGGCATCGTTCACCACCTCGTGTCCGGCCTCCTCGACCTCGGCCAGGCTCATGCCGAGCAGCGAACTGCTGATCGTCTTGGCGTAACCATCCGAGAGGCAGAGGTAGATCAAACCGTCGACGGCGCCGATGAAACCGACGCTGGCGAGGATTTGCGGCGCTTGGTAGGCGGGAGGATGCGCGCTCGTTTCCAAGCGTTTCACGAGCGCCGCTTGGCGGTGCAACATCGTGCGGAAAACGCTTTGCACCGCTTTAACGATGCAGTCTTGGATCAGTTCTTCCGTGATCTGGGATTTGGCGGCGGGCATGACGCAATAAGGCACTCATAATTCGGGCTGAAACGGGGTTTTCTGAAGCTGCTTTTTGCAGATGTGGAACGGCAATCGCCTCCGCGGTCGTCCAACCGGGCCCGGTCCGGGCGAAGCCACCACGTCGCGCCTCCAGACTGCGGTGGCAATCAGACGCCCTGCCGGGTGAGCGACTCCCGTAACTGCCGTCCCGTCCGGAGGATAATTTCGCAGACGCGGTCGCGGACCACGGGATCCCGTGAATCAACGGGACATCGCCGACGTTCACCTTCCAGCCAAGTCTCGTCCTCGATGATCTTTTGGATGACCGGTAACTGGCGGGCGAGAATGGGATCGTCAGAAGACATCGTCGGGCCGCGCCGCACACAGGCCGCGGTACCCAAGTCACACCGATATCGGCCGAATGAGGAAAAACAAGAGGAGGACGGTGGCTGAACCGTCAGGGTTGGTCCGTGCCCTCGTTACCGGTCGGTGACGAGTGGGGAACTCCGAGAAGTCCCGGCGCCGGCAGCGATGGTCCCGGCGTCGGCGGTCGACCTCGCGGTCGCCCGCACCGGCTCGAGGTGAAAGTGAGCGGCGAGGTCCGACTCGGTGACTTGCCGGCCTTGCAACCGCAGGAGCACGCGGAGCCGTTGGATCAGCTGGCGGACGTTGCCGGACTCGAGATCGTTCTGGCGCAGCGAGGTGGCGGCGTCGTGCACGGGCATTGTTCTCGCGTAGCGCTCGACATCGGCCGCGGTGATGGTCTCGCTGCCCGCGAACGAATAAACGGAGGCGGTTTCGGCGACGACACCGGCGTTTGCCGGATCGTGCAGGAACGCGACAGCGCGGAACCAGACGGCGAAGAAACGCTGCAACGTGGCGTCGTCCACCTGCCCGCGACGGGCGGCGAAGCCTTCCGGGGCGATGCCGGGAATGTCCGCGGTGGTGGCCAGCGTGTGGGCTCCAGAACGCTCGAGCCGGGAAGCCCAGGGATCGTTGCAGACGACCGCGTGGAGCTTTCCCTCTGCGAACAACTGCAGCGCTTTCTCCTGTTCGGGCACCTCGGCGAGCGGAAATTCGGAAAGACTCAGATTCGCGCGGTTGAGCGCCTCGCGCAGGAACAGCATTTGCCCGCTGCCGCGCAGGCAGACGGCAATGGGCCGGCCGCGGAGATTGCGCAGATCGGCGCCGTCACGCAGCAGGAGCTTGTCGCCGCCGAGCGACCAGTCGGTTTCACCGAGAATCACCAGCGGCGTTCCGGCCTCCGCTTCGTCGACCCAAGTCGCGATCTGGTCGAAAGCGAGATCCACCTCCGCCGAGCGGAGCGCCGACACCACCTCGACGCTGGTCTGGTATCCGCGCAATTCGACCTGGAGTCCGGCCTCCTGCCAGAAGCCCTGCATTTCGGCGATGCCCAGCGGAACGCAGACGAACGAGTGCGTGTAGGCTACGCGCAACGGTCGCGCGACCGCTGGGTGGAGCGCCAGCGCCAGAACGCCGAGCGCGAGCAGCAGAGCGGGCCGGCCTGCGCCGGCGAGACGTGAAGCGGGATTCACGATGCCAGCATGCGGTGGGACGCGGAGCGCGACGAGTGGAACACGGTAACAGGTTGGAAAGGAAGTCCGCATCTGTCTCGCGGCCATAACGCCCTCTCGAGCCGCGTTCTAAAGGGTAGGGCGGGCATTCCGCTGCCCGCCGGAAAGTGGCTGGTCGCTCGCGGCGCTCACGGAGTGAGCGCCCTACCTTGGGTGGTTCTCGACTGGAGTCTGTCGCCGTCTCTAGCGTTCCCGCCGGCGGCGATCTGTTTTCGCGACGCAGGAAGCGTCGGCGCGCGGGAGGCTCGGCGAAGCGAGGCGCAGCGTCGCCGTCGCTTCCGTCGCAAGAATCACGCCTTCGGTGAAATCGAGCTGAACGGGCGCGGAGGAATCGTTGATCGCGAATTGGAGCGCCGAGCTACCGCTACCGGACACGTAGTCGGCCTTGGCGCCGTGCTGCAGTTCAAGCCGGGGCCGGCCTTTCACCGTGACACTTTCCGTGAACCGCAGCCGGAATCCGCCGGCGATCGGCTGGATCATGCACACGGCGGGCTGGTCGGTGCGCTCCGGATCCCATGTGCCGGCGAACGTCCAGCGCGGCGTGATCTCGCGCGGCGCGGGCGCGCCCGGCGCGGCGGCGAGATTGTCCGCGTGCCACGTGTAGTCGCCGCCGTCGCGATGGCAGTTGAAATAGTAGACCCGCTCACCCCAGCGGTTCACCGGATCGAGCTCCCGATTGCGCGCAAGATCCGCCTCGCTCGGCGTGCCGCCGTCGAGTGGATAGATGACGCGATACGGTTTCCGATCGCGCATCCGTTCAGAGAACGTGCAATCGACCAGAAAATACTGCGCATCGCGGTGGTGACGGGAAAGAATCCATTCCGGCGGGCCATCGAACCGGCAACCGCGCAGGACGAATTTCATGTCGGGATCCTTGGAACCATCGTGCCAGATCGCGGCCGTCGCGTTCGGGTTGACCTGCGTGATCGTCGAGTCGGCCAGGTAGCTCCAGCCGCGCGGGCAGACGAAATCGACCGAACCGCAGATGTTCAGCCGTGCCTGGTAGCTGCGGCCGCCGGCTTCGAGACCGGGCGTGCCGGCGGTGGCGCCGGCGTTTTGATTGCGGCCACGCCAGAGCGCCAGCGTGTCGGCACCCTGGCTGAGCACGTCGCAGTCGACGATCACCGTCTTGTCCGCAAGCCCGAAGACGGCGAACGCGTGCGGGCCGATGACGCCGTGCGTGTTTTTGACCGTGAGGTTCTCGAGTACGAAATCGTGCGCGGGCGCGGTGATGTTCACGACCGCGAGTCCGACGCTGTCGTGCTGCTTGTGGAACGCGTCGGCGGCTTGCGCGTATTCGATCCGCGCGCCCTGCCGGCTCTCCCCGCGCAACGTGACGAAGGGCGCATCGATGCGGACTTTCTCGTGGTAGACCCCATTGCGCACGAGGATCACGCGACGCTCGCGATTGTCTTTCGGAAGCGATTCGAGCGCGGCTTGGATCGAGCGAAAGCCGGCTGAGCCGTCGGCGGCGACGACGATATCAGGCGCGATTGGGAGCGGTGCGGGACCCGCTGGCGCGGCGGCGAGGAGGAAGGCCGCGAGCTGCGCGCTGAGAAAGAAGGCGGCGAGGCCGAGTGAGGAGGAGCGCATGGTTCGCGATCAGTGGTGAGCAGGTTATCGGGACGGGCGCCGGCGCGCAACGTCGACGCGCAACGCATCGTTGAGTGACGGTGGCCTCTCGTTCGGCCATCGGGTGCCACGCGAGATGCGCAATTCGCCCGCGAGAGGCTTCTCGGAGGTCAAGTGCCAGGATGGTGCCAGGATGCAGGTCGGGCCTCGGCGGCGATCAGGACAGGATCATGGGGTCACCTGATGGAGCGGCGACGCCGTCGTTGCGTGAATGCGTGCGGAGCGGGTATGACGCGACGAGGGCGTCGCGTCTCCAGAACGTGCCCTTCATCGCTGCCGCTGGCGTTGTCTCTCGTGACCACACGCCGCCGCCGCGACAAACAAAAGCCCCGCGCCGGTGAGGGCGCGGGGCTGAGAGTCGAACGTTTCAGCAGCGAAACGCTCACGCGTTCCGCTACGATTACTTCTTGGCGGCCTTGGCCTCGGTCACCGCGGCCTGGGCGGCGGCGAGACGCGCCACCGGCACGCGGTAAGGCGAGCAGGACACGTAGGTGAGGCCCAGCTTGTGGCAGAACTTCACCGAGTCCGGATCGCCGCCGTGCTCACCGCAGATGCCGAGCTTGATGTCCGGCCGGGTCTGGCGGCCCTTCTGGATGGCGATGCCCATCAGCTGGCCGACGCCCGTCTGGTCGATCGAGGCGAACGGATTCTTCTTCATGATCTCGGACTCCTGATAGGCGCCGAGGAACGAGCCCGAGTCGTCGCGCGACATGCCGAGGCAGGTCTGCGTGAGATCGTTGGTGCCGAAGCTGAAGAACTGCGCGGTCTGCGCGATCTCGTCGGCGGTGAGCGCACCGCGTGGAACTTCGATCATTGTGCCGACCGTGTAGTTGATCTTTACCTTCTTCTCGGCCTGCACCGCAGCGGCGACCTCGTGCACGATCGCGACCTGCAGATCGAGCTCCTTCTTGAAGCCGACGAGCGGGATCATGATTTCCGGCTTCGGCTTGAAGCCGTCCTTCTGCGCCTGGGCGGCGGCCTCGAGCACGGCGCGCGCCTGCATGGCGGTGATTTCCGGATACTTGATGCCGAGGCGGCAGCCACGGAAGCCGAGCATCGGGTTGAACTCGTGGAGTTCGTGCACGCGCTGCATGATCTTCTCGACCGGAATGTTCATCTTCCGGGCGAGGTCCATCTGCTGCTCCTTCGAGTTCGGCAGGAATTCGTGCAGCGGCGGATCGAGGAACCGGACCGTGGCCGGGAAGCCCTTCAGCGCCTTGAAGATTCCGTAGAAGTCGTCGCGCTGGAACGGCAGCAGCTTGGCGAGTGCCGCCTGCCGGTCCTCGAGCGAGTCGGCGAGGATCATTTCGCGCATCGCGTCAATGCGGTTCCCCTCGAAGAACATGTGTTCCGTGCGGGTGAGGCCGATGCCCGTCGCGCCGAACGCGACGGCCACGCGGGTTTGCTCCGGCGTGTCGGCGTTGGTGCGGACCTGCAGCCGGGTGGCCTGCGCGCACCACTTCATCAGCTGCGTGAAGCTCTTGAACTTCTCCGTCGCTTGCGCGGCGGTGTCATTGTGAACGAGGCCCGCGATGATCTCAGACGGCGCGGTAGCGATCTGGCCCGCGTAGACGTTGCCGGCGGTGCCGTCGATCGAGAGGTAATCGCCCTCGTTGAACGTCTGGCCGCTGACGGTGATCGTCTTCTTGTCGTAGTCGATCACGAGCGCGGACGCGCCGCAGACGCAGACCTTGCCCATCTGGCGGGCGACCAACGCGGCGTGCGAGGAAACGCCACCGCGCGCGGTGAGGATGCCCTCGGCGGCGATCATGCCGCGAAGATCTTCGGGGGACGTTTCGATGCGGACGAGGAGGACCTTTTCGCCCTTCTCGGCGGCGGCGACGGCGCGGTCGGCGTTGAGATAAACCTTGCCGGACGCGGCGCCCGGGCCAGCGGGCAGGCCGGTCGCGATGACGGCCGCCTTCTTGACCTCGGCGAGGTCGAACACCGGGGCGAGCAGCTGGTCGAGCTGATCGGCGGGGTTGCGCAGGATCGCGGTCTGCCAGTCGATCAGCTTCTCCTTCACCATATCGATGGAGAATTTGAGCGCGGCCATCGCGGTGCGTTTGCCGTTCCGCGTCTGGAGCATGTAGACCTTCTTCTCCTGGATCGTGAACTCGAAGTCCTGCACGTCCTTGAAGTGCTTCTCCAGCGTGGCGCGGATCCGCTCCAGTTCGTGGTAGGCGCCCGGCAGGTGATTCTTCAGCTGGGCGACGGGCTCGGGCGTGCGGACGCCGGCGACGACGTCCTCGCCCTGCGCGTTGATCAGGAACTCGCCGTAGAATTCCTTCGTGCCGTTGGCGGGATTGCGCGTGAACGCGACGCCGGAACCGGAGTTGTCACCGGTGTTGCCATACACCATCGCCTGCACGTTGACCGCGGTGCCCCATTCGGTGGGGATGTTGTATTTGCGGCGGTAGACGATCGCACGGTCGTTCATCCAGGAACCAAACACGGCGCCGGCGGCGCCGACGAGCTGGTCCCACGGGCTCGAAGGGAAATCCTTGCCGGCGCGTTCGAGCACCAGCTTCTTGAAGCGAAGAACGAGCTCTTTCAGATCCTCGACCGTGAGCTTCGTGTCCTCGATCTCGTGATTGCCGTAGCGCTCGTCCTTGAGCGTGCCGATGACCGTCTCGAACGGCTCGTGATCCTCGTTGGGGCGCTTCTGCACGCCGAGCACGACGTCACCGTACATTTGCACGAACCGGCGGTAGCAGTCCCAGGCGAAGCGCGCGTTGTTGGTCTTCTTCGCCAGCGCCTCGACCGTCTGATCGTTGAGGCCGAGGTTCAAAATCGTGTCCATCATGCCCGGCATCGAGTCGCGGGCGCCGGAGCGGACCGAGACGAGCAGCGGGTTTTCCAAATCACCGAACTTCATGCCGGTCTGGGCCTCGATCGAGGCGATGCCGGCTTCCATCTGGCTGCGGAGCGCGGCCGGATAGGTGCGCTTGTTGGCGTAGTAGTACGTGCAGACTTCGGTGGTGATGGTGAAGCCGGGAGGCACCGGCAGGCCGATCCGGCACATCTCGGCGAGGTTGGCGCCCTTGCCGCCCAGCAGGGGCTTCATCGTGCCATTGCCGTCGGTTTTCTTGCCGAACAGGTAGACGTATTTGGTCGCCTTGGCGGCGGGGCTTTTCTTTACCGCGGCGGAAGATTTGGACTTCTTCGCGGGCTTTTTCGCTTTGGATTTAACGGCCATGTTTTGAGGGTGATCTGAGTTGGGAAACACAACGCGCGTCACGAGGCGCAAAGCGCTAGGGGATAGCCGGGCGGTTAGGGGTGTCAACCGCTCAAGGGCGCGGCGCTAGAGGTAAATCGCGCCAACCCGGTCACTGACCGGTTTCGGCGGCTGGCGTGGGGGCGGCGCCCCACCGCCGGCGTCCTGCCGGCCGCGGCAATCAGCGGCGGCTGGCGCGCTGGAACCGCAGCACCACCCGGAACATCTGCACGGCGAGCCAGAATACGCCCGACAGGCAAGACGAACCGAGCGCCGACCAGAGCGCCACCATGCGCGGATCCTCGGAGGGCACGTGCGAACGCAGCACGAAGAACATGAAAACGAAGAACGCGCTCACGAGCACGGCATCGACGATCAGACTCACGGGGGTGACGAACTTCTCGGCGGGCTGAGACATGGGGGAAACAACAGACTCACCCGGGGGCGTTTTGTCCATGGAAAATTGCGGCAGTAGGCGCCGGCGGCGGGCTCGGGGAAACCCGGCCGTTTGCTGGCTCGACGAGGCTGCTGGATCGGTGCACCCATGGAGGCCAGCGGCGCCGCCGCTCCCCACCATGCCGGTCAGCAAGACACTGGACGAAAAACTCCGCCGCCTGCGGGCGGGCACCGCCACGCGGCGGGATTTCATCCTCGCCGACGCGAAGGACGGCGACATGGCGTTCGGCGTGACGACGCCAGGCCCGCACGCCTCGGGCCGCTGGCGGTCGCTGGAAGATTACCGGATGCAGATCCGGGAGATCGTGCGGGAGCGTTTGGTGGACATCATGTTGCTGTCGGTTTCGAACCTGGAGCAACTGGCGATCAAGGAACGGCTTTTCGCGGACTCGCCCGTAACGCCCGCGGCGCGTGCCAACGACACGACGGACATCTGGATGGTCCGCGGCGGCGTTTATCCGCAGCGGCCGTCGCGGCCGTTTCGCACGGCGGCCATCGAGCACATCCTGCACGGGCGGCTTGGCTCCACGGCCGGCGAACCGGTGACCGGCGCGGATCTCGGGCTGTATTCGCTGACGTTCACCAACGAGGTGGAACGCGATCTCGAGACCGTGGAGGCGTTTCGGGAATTTCGGATCGAGGCGGAGCAGAAACGCTTCCGTTACTTTCTCGAGGTGTTCAATCCGAACGTGGGGACGGTGCGAGTCGACCAGATCGGCGAGTTTCTGAACGACCACATCATTCGCGTGCTCGCCGGCGTGCCGACGGCGGCCCGGCCGTTGTTCCTGAAGATTCCCTACAATGGTCCCGCGGCGCTCGAGGAGCTGGTGGCGTATGATCCGAATCTGATCGTCGGGATCCTGGGTGGCGGCGCCGGGACGACGCGCGATGCGTTCCAGCTCATCCACGATGCGCAGCACCACGGCGCGCGCGTGGCGCTGTTCGGGCGCAAGATCAACCTTTCCGAGCATCCGCTGACGTTTGTCGCGTTCCTGCGACGAATCGTGGACGGCGAGATCGAGCCGGCCGAAGCAGTGCGGGCGTATCATGGCGAGCTCGCGAAGCTCGGGGTGAAACCGCACCGGCCGCTTGCGCGCGACCTGCAACGGACGCCCGTGGCCCGGAAGCCGCGCTGAGCCATGACGCTGCCCACGGCTTCGAATTCCGCCCGGTCCGGTGTGCTGGCCGGCGGCAACTGGCTGGTGGATCACGTGAAGATTCTGAACTGCTGGCCGGCGCAGGATGCGCTGGCGCGGATCGAATCCGAGACGTGGGACAATGGGGGAGCGCCGTACAACGTACTGAAGGATCTGGCGCGGATGGGCGCAACGTTTCCGCTGAGCGGGATCGGGCTGGTCGGCGACGATGCCGACGGCGAGCGGATCCTGGCGGATTGCCGGCAACATCGGATCGACACGCGCCAGTTGCGGAAGATCGCGGACACGCCGACGGCGTATTGCGACGTGATGACCGAGCGCGCGACGGGCCGGCGGACGTTTTTCTACCAACGCGGCGCCAACGCGCGGCTGGCACCTGAGCATTTCGATTTTCGGACGACGAACGCGAAGATCTTTCACCTCGGCTATCTGCTGTTGCTCGATGCGCTCGACGAGCCGGTCGACGGCCGACCGCACGCGACCGAGGTGTTCCGGCAGGCGCATAGTGCGGGGCTCCTGACCTCGCTGGACTGCGTGAGCGAGGCGAGCGCACGATTCGAGAGCGTGGTGAAACCGGTGCTGCCGGAGGTCGATGTGTTGTTCGCGAACGATTTCGAGGCGGAGAAGCTGACCGGGATCGCGCTACACGATGGCGGTGTGATCCGGCGTGCCGCGGTCGAGCGGGCGGCGCAGGCGCTACTTGGATTCGGCGTGCGGCAATGGGTCATCCTCCATTTTCCGACGGCGGTTTTTGCGGCGAGCGCCGCGGGCGAGTGTTGCTGGCAGCCGAGCGTGCGCGTACCGTCGGAAGCGATTCGGGGAGCCGCAGGTGCCGGCGATGCGCTGGCGGCCGGCGTGCTCTACGGGCTCCATGAGAACGCAGACATCGCGGCCGCGCTGCGGCTCGGCGTGGCGGTCGCGGCGAGCTCGCTGTTCGACGCGACGTGCTCGAACGGCGTGCGGCCGGTGTCGGAATGCCTCCAGCTCGCCGAACGGTTTGGCTTTCAGCCTCTGCCACAATGAGCCGCTCCACTCCCATGGTTCCGTGCCGCCGGCGCTATCCGTTGCTCTTCCAGCTCGGCCGGCAGGTCGATGCCGCCACGCCGCCGACGCGCTGGGTGCCCGCGCATGTGCCTGGAGCCGTGCAGCTCGACTGGGCGCGAGCGACGGGCCTGCATGACTACACAGTAGGCGACAACGTGAAGCAGTGGGCAGATCTCGACGAATCGTACTGGACCTACCGTTCGACGATCGACGGCGTGCCGCTGATGGGCGAGGGCGAGCGGCTGTATTTGGTTTTCGAAGGCATCGACTACGCGGGTGAGATCGGACTCGACGGCCGGCAGCTGTGTGCGTTCGCCGGGATGCAGACGCCGATCGCGTGCGACGTCACGGGCCGGCTGCGCGCGGGCTCGGTCGTGACCGTCCATCTGGCCCCTGCGCCGAAGTCGCGGCCGGAGCCGCGGGATCGGACGCAGGCGGACGCGACGTGCAAGCCCGCGGTCAGCTATGGCTGGGATTTTCATCCGCGGCTGATCCCGCTCGGGATCTGGCGCGAGGCCTATCTCGACGTGCGGCCGGCGGTGCACTTCGCGGAGCCGCCGCACGTGAACTACGAGCTGAGCGATGACCTGACGGTCGCCCGCGGCGCGGTCGAGGTGAGGTTGAACCGCGCAACGGTCGGGCCGGGTTGGAGAATCCGATGGACGCTCACGGCGCCGGACGGATCCGCAGCGCTGCAGCAAGAGCTTCTGTTGGAGAACGGCGTCACGCGCGCAGCGCTGCCGTTTTCGCTGGCGAAGGTTTTGCTGTGGTGGCCGCACGATCAGGGCACGCCGATACTCTATGCCAGTCGCGTGGAATTGATCGGCCCGGGCGGCACGGTCGTCGATCGCATCGAGGCGAGAGTGGGTTTTCGGCGTGTGCGGCTAGTGATGGCGCCGGACCAGTGGAAACATCCTGGCCCGACGGACTTTCCCAAGTCACGCAGCTATCCGCCGGTGACGCTCGAGATCAACGGGCGGGCGACTTTTGCGAAGGGTTCGAACTGGGTTGGCCCGGACATCTTTCCAGGCGCGGTGACCGCGGAGCGATTGAAGGCGCAGCTGACGCTCGCGCGCGGAGCGAACTTCAACCTGCTGCGGATGTGGGGTGGAGCGGCGGCGCCGCAGGATCTGTTCTACGAACTCTGCGACGAACTCGGGATCATGGTGTGGCAGGAGTTCCCGCTGGCGTGTAATCGCTATCCTGACACGCGCGACTATCTCGTGGAGTTGGATCGCGAGTCGCGCAGCTTGATCGTGCGCTTGCGCCCGCATGCGGCGGTCGTGCTCTGGTGCGGCGGCAACGAGCTTTTCAATTCGTGGTCCGGCATGACTGACCAATCGCGGGCGCTGCGGTTGCTGAATCGGAATTGCTACGAGCTCGATCCGGCGCGGCCGTTCCTCGCGTCGTCGCCCGTGGAAGGCGTGGGACACGGGCATTATGTTTTCCGCGACCCGATCACGGGCCGTGAAGGTTGGGAGATGTTTCAGGCTGCGCGTTGCACGGCCTATACCGAGTTCGGCTGTCCGGCGACGCCCTCGGCGGACACGCTTCGGCGGATCCTGCCGGGCGACGAGCTCTGGCCGCCGCGTGCCGGCACCGCGTGGGAGACGCATCACGCGTTTGGTGCGTGGCTGCCCTCGAGCCATCTCTATCTCGAGGAGATCGAACACTACTTCGGCCCGAGCGATTCGCTTGAGCAACTCGTCGAGCGGGCGCAGTTGCTGCAAAGCGAAGGGCTGCGGGGGATGTTCGAAGAAGCACGGCGGCAGAAGCCGGTGGCGAGCATGGCGCTGAACTGGTGTTTCAACGAGCCCTGGCCGGGCGCGGCGAACAACAGTCTCGTCGCCTGGCCGTGCGAGCCGAAGCCGGCGCTGGTCGCCGTGGGTGAAGCGTGCCGGCCCACGCTGGCGAGCGCGAGGGTCCGGAAGTTTTCCTGGTCGCCGGGCGAGGTTTTCGATCCGGAGTTGTGGCTCCTGCACGACGGACCAGATGTTGGGCCCGGCGTCGAGATCGTCGCATGGCTCGAAAGCGATGGGGCGCGCCAGCGGCTCGGCAGCTGGGCCACCACTGAGCTTGAGCCGAATCAGAATCAGCGCGGACCTTGTCTGGAGTTTACCCTGCCAGAGTGGGCCGGGCCGCGATTCACGCTCCGACTGGAAGTCGCCGCACAGCCGGGATGGAACACCTCCTACACGTTGATCAAGGCACGCGGCGAGGAGACCAAGCGTGACGTCGTCGTACCGCAGGGCGCGACGAACTTCTGAAGGTGGAGCTACAACGTCTTCGGAATCGCAGCGGTGAGAATCTCGGGCTCGCCGTCGGTCACGGCCACGTTGTCCTCGATCCGCACGCCGCCGAGGGCGAGATGCTCTTCGGCGACGGACCAGTTCACGCAATCGCGGAAGCGTTCGCGCCGCACCGGATCGTTGAGTAGCGCGGGAATGAAATACAGCCCCGGCTCGACGGTCACGACGTAGCCGCGCGCCAGCGGCAGGTCCATCCGCAACGTGCGCAGGCTGGGGCGCGGATCCTTGGCCCGACCGGGAAACAGGCCGCTGCCGTCGCGGACGCCGAGCCCGACCATGTGGCCGAGTCCATGGGGAAAGAACAGCGTGTGCGCCTCCTGCTCGACGAGCGACTCGGGTGCGCCGCGCATGACCCCGAGTTCGACCAGACCGGCGGTGAGTTGGACGGCGGTCTCGAGGTGCAGTTCGCGCCACTCGACGCCCGGCCGGCAGCGGCTGACCGCGCGCTGCTCGGCCGCCAGCACGATTTGGTAAAGGTCGCGTTGAAACGCGGACGGCTGCCCGACGACGTAGGTCCGCGTCACGTCCGTGACGTAGCGGTCCACCTCGGCGCCGGCGTCAACGAGTACAAACTCGCCCTCGCGGGCGGCGCGGTCCGTGGGCTCGAAATGCAGCACCGCGGCATTGGGCCCGCTGCCGACGATCGTCCCATAGCCGGTGCGTGTGCCGCCGTGGCGGAAGAACCCGGCCTCGAGTTCGATCTGCAGCGCGCGCTCCGTCACGCCAGCGCGGAGGTGTTCGCGCAACTTCGCGTACCCGGCGGCGGTGGCGAGGGCGCCGCGACGGAGCACGGCGAGCTCGCAGGCGTCCTTCGGCCGGCGCGCGTGCGTGAACTGCTCGCGGACGGCCGCCGTGAGCCGCGCGTCGGCGGCGATGCCTTCCAGCGGTGCGCCCAGCATCGCGACCGGACGGCCGCGCCGGGCGGCGAGCCAGTCGGGAAACTGTGAGAGCGGAGTGCCCGGCCGCTGCTGCCGGCCTTCCCAGACCCGCTCGCCTTCGGTGACTTCCGGCACGAAGAACATCCAACCTGCGTCCGGGGCACTGGCGTTCGCTTCACACGGATCAAACGCCACTACGCCGCCGACGCATTCCTCGGCCGTGAGATAGTAGTATTCGGCGTGGGAGCGGAAGGGATAGGTCTGGTCGCTGCCTTCCGGCAGGGGCACGGGCTGGCCGGCACCCACCAGTAGAATCGCGCCTTCTATCGGGAGTGCGGCGGCGAGGCGGGTGCGGCGTTGGGACAGACACGCTTGCATGCGTCACACCAGAACGGAGCCGGAGCACTTTCGCCAGCCTCGGTTTCCGTCATGAGCCGCGACAGTCAAAATGTGCCCATGTTACGCCAATCTGCGCGTAGTCACTGCTGAGCATATCTGGCACAGTGCAGGCGTGACGACGGTCCTCACCCCTGTGGACTTCTCCGGAATCACCAATTCCGTAGTATCCCAGGCAATCGCCCTCGCTAAGGCGACTGGTGGCCGGATCGTGTTACTGAACGTGTTGCAGCCGCCGGTGATCACCAGCGAATACGGCCCGTTCATGGAAAACATCGGCGAGATCGTTCTGGTCGGTGAGAAGGCGGCGGCCAAGCAGTTGGCTCGCTTGGAGGAATCTTTGACAGCCCAAGGAATCGAAACCGAAACGCTGCAGTTAACGGGCACGCCGGTGACGAACATCCTGAAGCAAGCGGAGAAGACGCAGGCAGACTACATCGTGATGGGCTCGCATGGGCACACGGCGTTTTACGATCTGCTGGTCGGCAGCACCACGCACGGCGTGTTGCTCCGCGCGACTTGTCCGGTGGTCATCGTCCCGGCCGCGAAAAAGAAGGGACGGAAGAAATAACGACTTTGGTTAGTGGAAAGGGAAATGTGTGTGGGAGCGCCGGCGGGGGCCGGCGCTCTTTTTTTTTGCCCAAAAACAGCGAGCGCCGCCGCGCGCGAGCACGATTGCCCGCCAACGCGCCCGTGACGCTCGGTTCGGCATAATCGTGCCCGTTCTCGTAATCGTTCTCTTTCTCGTTCTCTCCTCCCGCAACGGCCGATCGCCGCGGAGAACCAGCAAGAGAACGATTACGAGAACGAGGGGCACGCCCGGCGGCGAGAGAGCGGGTCGGACCGCGAGCCGACCAGCTACCGCGCGAACGCGCGGCGCATTCCGCCGGTCACGAGTGCCAGCGTCAGCAGCGAGTTGGCCGGCATCAGGATCGCGGCCACGAGCGGGTTCATGTGACCGGCGAGCGCGAGTCCGACGGCGAGGGCATTGTAGAGCACCGAAAAGAGCAGAATGATGATCTGGGTGCGGCGGCGCAGTGCGTTGACAGCGAACAGCGCACGGACGCCGGCGATGCCGCGGCCGAGATAGTAGAAGTCGGATTTCGGCGCGAGGATGCCGCGGTGAATAACCGGAGTGCCGCGGCAAAGGGCTTGATCGAACGCGAGGCTGTCGTTGGCGCCATCGCCGAGCATGAGGGTCTCGTCGCGACCATGGGCTTCGATCCACGTCGCCTTCTCCTGCGGCGTCAGGTGGCCGAGGGCGTGCGCCGCCGGCAGCCCAAGTTCCTTGGCGAGGGCCGAAACTTTCTCCGGCCGGTCGCCGCTCAGGATGAACACGGCGGCGCCGGCAGCCTGCAGCGCCGCAATTTCGGCGCGCGCATCGGGTCGCGCCATGTCGGCGAACTGAAACCGCGCGAGCATATGACCGTCGACCGCCAGTTCCGTGTCGTAGCCGCGCGACGAAGAGTAACCTAATGGGTTACTCTTTTCTTCATCCCGTTCTTCCACGGCGACGGGCGATCGCCAGCCAACCCGGCCCAACGACCAGCGGTGGCCACGTTGCACGAACTCCACGCCTTGGCTGATGGTCTCGCGGATTTCGGGAAACGCGTCCGTCGAAGAGTAACCTAATGGGTTACTCTTTTCGGAGCCGAAGGACGGGAGCGAGAGCAGGTTGGCGAGAAGGCACTGGCTGACCGGGTGCGGGTTGTCGCGCACGAGCGCGTGGAGCGCGGAGCGGGCCTCGGCGTCGAGCGAGCGCAGCGCGTCGGGGTTGAGGAGCACGGGCATCTCGAGCGTGAGCGTGCCGGTCTTGTCGAAGACCAGCTTGCGCACCCGACCGAGCCGCGGCCAGAGATCACCGTTGCGCACAAACACGCCGCGGCGACGCAGGGCCACGGTGGCGATCTCGTCGGCCAGCGGGAACGCGAGGCCGATCGCGCAGGGACAGGAAACGACCAGCACGGCGGTGACGACGGACCAGGTACGCAGCGCGTCGTGCGAAATCATCCACCACGCGATTCCCGCGCCGACGGCGAGCACGATGATCGCGATGAGGTAACCGCGTACGATCGCCTCGAGCAACGCGTGGCGCGCCCCGGCGCGAACGTGCGGCTGCAACAGCTGAGCAAGGAGCGAGTCGGCCCACGGCTGCGTCGCGGAGAGTTCCGCGCGCGTGCGGCTCACGTTGATGGCTCCCGCCGGCACGCGTTGTCCGGCGAGAAAGCTACGCGGCTCCGGCTCGCCCGTGATCGAGGCAAGTGAGAACGCGGCTTCCGCGGAGATCAACCGTGACTCAACTGGCACCACCTGCCCCGCGGCGGCGAAGTAGTCCTGACCTGCCTGCAGTTGCTCCGGCGGCAATTCGCCGCCGACGACGAGCGCGACGCGCTGCGGCTTGGGCTGCTGGCTGAGCAGTCGCCGCTGGTTGCGTTCCACGGCGGCGACTTGCGCCCAGCGGCCAACGAGCATCAGCAGGATGAACGTCGCGACGAAGTCGAAGTAGACGAAACGTTCCTCCCTTGCGAACCAGCCGTAGAGTGATCCGCCATAGGCGCCGAGAATGCCGAGCGCGATCGGCAGATCGATGTGCATCGCGCCCTCGCGCAGCGCACGGAAGGCGCGGCCGACGAAATACACGCCACCGACGAGAAAGCTCAGCGTGCCGAAGGCGAGGGTGAGCAGTCCGAACAGCCGCGCGTATTCGAACGACGGTTCCATGCCGAAGTAGGCCGGGAAGGCGAACAGCATCACGTTCATCGCGAACGCGGCGCAGAGCCCGATCCGTTTCACCAGCCCGCGGCTTTCCGGCACGCCGCCCGTGTCGCCGGCGGGGCCGAGCAGGTAGCCGAACGACTGCAGCTTGCGCGCAAACTCCACCACCGAGAATTTGGGGGGGATCCAGCGGATCTGGAGCTGGCCGAGTTGGGCGTTGGCCTCGATGTCGCGCGCGCCGGGCTGCTGCGCGAAAACCTTTTCGATCAGCCAGACGCAGCCGGCGCAGGAGATGCCTTGGACATCGAGGGTGAGTTCGGGGGGGAGCGGGGTAGGCCGCGACGAGGGCGTCGCGGCTCCAGCGGCTGCCTCGGCTTCGCGCTGCGCGGACGCGAGCCACGAGAAGTCGCGCGGTTCGAAAACGGAATCGTCCGCCGGTGCGGTGATCTCGTCCTTGATGTTGTAGTAGCCGGCGAGCCCGTGTTCGTGCACGAGCCGGTAAACGTAGGCGCAACCCGAGCAGCAGAAACCGGATTCCTGCATACGCACGTCCACCAGCGGGGCGCCGCAGTGGGCGCAGGTGGGTTTGGCAGGGCGGCGCGGCGCGTTCGGCCGCGGGGGTGGCGCCGCGGCGCCATCGATCGTTCCGCTGCTCATCTCAATGGCAGATGAAGTTCGCCGGATCGGGCCCGGCGAACCCGAGCGTACCGCGCAAGCGCCAGCTGAGGGTGACGGCGGTGATCAGCGCGAGCGAGATCCGGACGCGGTTGAGCCACAGCGGCGAAAGTTTTTGGCGCACCCATTGGAATTGTGACTGCGCGAGCCAGAGCAGCGGCACGGTGCCGAGTCCGAACGCGAGCATGAACTCGATGCCGCGCAATGCCGAGCCGGTCATCAACGCGAGCGCGATGACGAAATAGAGCGGGCCACAAGGCAGCAGCGGCGTGGCGAAGCCCACGGCAGCGGCGGCCTGCACCCGCGAGCGCCCCTGAGTCCAGCGGCCGAGGTGCAGCGAGAACCGGCCGAGAAACGCCGGCTTCGGCAGCAGCCGATCGAGCCGAAAAGCCATCGCGAGGAAGAATGCGACCAGCACCCAGGGCGCCCACCGCAGCGCCGAACTCGAGACGAAGCTGAGCGGCAGTCCGCCGAGTCCGCCGGCAACCGCCCCCAGCAGCGTGTAGCTGGTCAGTCGCGCGAGATGATACGTGGTGCTGACGGTCGATGGATCCGCTCCGGGCTGACCCGTCGAGCTGCGGACCGGCATCAGCGCGCACGCCAGCGGGCCGCACATGCCGGCGCAATGCAGGCTCGTGACGAGTCCGGCGACGAGGGCGGTGGCGGGAGAGTTGATCGCGGCGAGATCCATGAAGGCGGCGGGCAGCTGCGGGAGAGGGTCGTGGCTCACCGCCTAGCGCTTATTGCCTCCGGCTGTTTCCAGCGGCACTTCGGCGACGCGGTGTTGTGAAGCGATGACGAACCAGGTTGCCCACGCGGCGAGCTGAAGCGCAAAGGCCGCGACGATCCACAGCCAGACGCGGGAAGCAGGTGGTGTGGACCGCACGCGTTTGTCCCGGGAAAGGTGCCGCGCGCTCGAGTCCGGCGGGGACGCCGGGCTCCACTGGCCACGGCTACTTGGTCCCACGGGCGGCCTCCGCTTCTTCTTCACGCAGAAGCCGGGCCTCGGGGCCGAGGAACTCCAGAGCCCGGGAAAGCGTGAACGTGTTGCGCGCGTCACGGACCTGAATCGCGAAATGGAACGGTCCGGTGTAGTCATGCCGTGGCTGCTGGAGCACGAGCGGCTGGACGATTTCCCCGAGCGGCTGGATCTCGATCGGTGCCGTGAAACCATTCTGCCGCACGCCGGCAGGGACGTCGGTGATTTGGAGCTGCAGTGCGACGGGCTCGTTGCGCTTGTTGACCAGCCGGACGAAGAACTGATTGCGGACGCTGGCGACGTCCACGATGTAGGGCGCGCCCGTGATGCGCGTGACGCTGAGATTCGCGGGCCGAACCGTGGAGAGGGCGGTGCCGGCGACGCCAGCGCCGATGGCCAGCAGGACGGCGTAGAGGATCGTGCGCGGGCGGAACCAGCGGGTCGGTTTGCCGGAAAACGCGTTTTGTGAGGCGTAGCGGATGAGCCCCTTGGGCCGGTGCAGCCGGGTCATGACGTCGTCGCACGCGTCAATGCAGGCGGTGCAGCCGATGCACTCGAGCTGCAGCCCTTGGCGGATGTCGATGCCGGTCGGGCAGACGTGCACGCAGCGGAAGCAGTCCACACAATCGCCCGGGGTGGTGGACGGACCAGGCGGCAAGCCCTCCGTGAGCGCGGGCGCGCGGAATTGCGCGGCGACTGCGTGCGTGGGCGCGTGGCGTTTGCCACGCGGCTCGCCCCGCATCCAGTCGTAGCCGATCACGAGGGTGTGGTCGTCGATCATGGCCGACTGCATGCGGCCATACGGACAGAGCACGATGCAGAGCTGTTCGCGGAACCAGGCGAAGTTGAAGTGCAGCGTGCCCGTCGCGACCATCATGAAGACGAACGCACCCCAATGCTGCAACGGATCCGCGCGGACCATCGACCATACTTCCGGAATCGAAACGAAGTAGGCGAGAAACAGGTGGGCGATGACCGCGGAGACGAGGAAGTAGAGCGCGTGTTTGGTGATGCGCTTGACGAGTTTCTTGAAACCTACCGGGGCCGCGGCGAGCGCACGACGTTGCGGCGCGTCGCCGTCGATCCAGCGTTCGATCCATCGGTACACGTGATCGAGGAAGACGGTGTGCGGGCACGCCCAACCGCACCAGACTCGGCCCAGCAGCGCCGTGACGAAGATCAACGCGAACCCCACGCCCGTGATCAGGAAGAACAGCAGCCACAGGTCCTGCGCCGCGAGCGTGACGCCGAACAGATGGAAGCGACGCTCGGCGATATCCAGGAAAACGGCCGGGTAACCGTTGACTGGAATCCATGGCAGCGCGAGGTAGACCGCGATCAGCAGATAGGCCGACCAGCGCCGGGCCGTGGTGAAGCGGCCGTGGCTGTCGCTCGGATACAGAAACGGACGCGAGCCGTCGGCGCGGATCGTGGTGACGGAGTCCAGCGACGGAACCGGAGAGCGCGCGCTTGGCGGATGCGGGGGAAGGGTGGCGGACATGACGACGCGGCGATCAGTCGCCGAGGTGGAGCTGGCCGTGCCCGGCAGGCACGAGTGCGTTGGCGCATCGCGCAGCCCGGCAGGGACGCCCGGGGCCACCCCGATCACGAACCGCCCGGCAGGGACGCCGGGCGCCACCTGACGGCGGGCGCAATTGCGGGGCAATCATCTCACGACGCGGGAGCGATGGGAATCCACGCCTCCTGTTTCTCGATCGGCTCGTTTTCCTGGTGATGGCTCAGGATGAACGCGGCGAGCTCGGAGACTTTCTTCGTGCCGAGCACCGGACCCCAGGCGGGCATGCCTTTCACGAGCACGCCGTCGGTGATGGTTTGATAAACCTCGCTGGGCTTGCCGCCGTGAATCCAAAGCTGGTCGACGAGGTTGGGCCCGATGCCGCCGGTCAGCTTGGCGGAGTGACAGCTGGCGCAGGTGGACGCGAAGGTCGCGCGACCGGCGTCGATGAAGACGGCGTTACGACTCATTTTCCAGAGGCTCGCATCATCGAGTGCGGGTGCGGCGGCGAGTCTTGCGGCTTCGATCACGGCCATCTGCTGTTCGAGTCGCTCCGCATTGCTGGGGCCGAGATGAGCGCGTTCGTAGTAGAACCAGAAGCCGACCCAAAACACCATCGCACCGTAGAAGGTCGCGAGCCACCAATTGGGCAGGCGCTTGTCGTATTCCTGGATGCCGTCGAACGTGTGGTCGCGGACCTGATCCTCGTGGGGAGGGGAAGAGGGCGGTGGTTGAGTCTGGGACATGGGGAAGAAATTAGGTGCGAGGCGTGGTTGGGTTGGCGGCGGGATCCGGTGCGGCCGGTTGGTCGCTGGTTTCCGGAGCGAACGGCAGCTGGGCGAACCGGTCGACCTGCGCGCGGCTCATGCGGAGTGCGCGCCACGCGAAGCCGAAGAAGATCGTCACCGCGGTCACGAACGCGATCGTCAGGCAGGCGGTGGTGTGTTCTTCGAGCGGGAGGCGTTTGAACATGGAGGAAGTCCAGAGCTGAGCGTCCAGAGCTGAGAGCGGGGTCAGTGCGTGCCGGAGGCCGCGGCGGAAAGCTTCTCAACCTTCTGCGAGCGGCCGAGCGTCTGGAGATAGGCCGTGAGCGCGATGATCTCCTTCTCGGGCGCAACGTAGGCGCCGGCCGCGCGCAGCTCTTGCGACATCGCGGTGGACTGTTCCTTCACCGCATCGAAGATCTGCTGCGCGCTGCGTTCGGGGAACGGCACGCCGAGCAGCTGCTGCACGCGAATCTTCGCAGGCAGCACGGCGACGTCCGTGTTGTTCTCCAGCAGCCACGGATAGTTGGGCATGATGGAACCGGCCGAGATCGAGCGCGGATCCGCCATGTGGCGTATATGCCAGATATTCGGATACTTGCCGCCTTCGCGCGCCAGATCGGGACCGGTGCGCTTCGAGCCCCACTGGTAGGGATGATCGTAAATCGATTCACCCAACCGCGAGTAGTCGCCGTAGCGAAGCACGTCGGGCACCAGCGTCCGGACCATCTGCGAGTGGCAGGTGTAGCAGCCCTCGCGTACGTAGATGTCGCGGCCGGCGAGCTCGAGCGGCGTGTAGACGACCTGAATGCGATCTTCGACGTTCTGGGCCTTCTCGACCAGAACGGTCGGCACGATCTGGATCGCGCCGCCGGCGGCGACCGCGAGGAAGGTGAGCACGGTGAACGGCAGGGCATTTAGCAGCAGCCGTTCGTACCAGGCGGCCCAGGACTTGCCGCGCGCGGTGAAGAGCGCGTAGCCCGCGACGAAGCAGACCAGCGCGCCGATCAGCCCGAGAACGCTGACGAAATCGGTGCCGAGCATCCACATCGTGGCGAAGCCCACGCCGAGGACCGTGAAGAGGGTTGGCGCGCTGAAGAACGTGCCACGGACCCCGAGCCGCTCGTCGGCGGTGCTCGGTTCGGCAAAGACCTCGATGGTGCCGTTGACGGGTTGGGCGCCGCGCACGGTGCGTATGAAGACGTAGGCGAGGATGCCCCAGCTGGAGAGGTAAAGCACGCCGCCGATCACGCGCATCAGCATCATCAGCCGGATGGTGTTGATCGTGTCGATAAAGTAGGGATAGGCGAGCACGGTGCCGCCTTCGGTCGTGGCGTTGAGCATCAGCCCCTGCGTGATGCCGCTCGTCCACATCGCGCCGATGTAGAGGAGGATGCCGACGAGCCCCAACCAGAAGTGCAAGTTGGCGAGCGCGGTCGAATAGAGCGGCTTGTTCCAGAGCCGGGGCAGCAGCCAGTAAACCATGCCGGCGGCCATGAAGCCGTTCCACCCGAGCGTGCCGCCGTGGACGTGGCCGATGATCCAGTCGGTGTAATGGCCGAGCGCGTTTACGGCCTTGATCGACAGGAGAGGCCCCTCGAACGTCGCCATGCCGTAGAACGTCACGCCGGCGGCGAAGAACTTGAGCACCGGATCGGTGCGGAGCTTGTGCCACGCGCCGCGCAGCGTGAGCAGGCCGTTGAGCATGCCGCCCCACGATGGCGCCCAGAGCATGAGCGAGAACGTCATGCCGAGGTTCTGCAGCCAGCCGGGCAGCGCGGTGTGGAGCAGGTGGTGGGGACCGGCCCAGATGTAGATGAAGACCAACGACCAGAAATGCACCACCGACAGCCGGTAGCTGTACACCGGTCGCTCCGCCGCCTTCGGCAGATAGTAGTACATGATGCCGAGGATCGGCGTGGTGAGGAAGAACGCCACGGCGTTGTGGCCGTACCACCATTGCACCAGCGCATCCTGCACGCCGCCGAACACCGGATAGCTGTGCAGCAGGCTGGTGGGAATCGAGAGGTGGTTGACGATGTAAAGCATCGCCACGGTGATGATCGTCGCGATGTAGAACCAAATCGCCACGTAGAGCGCGCGCTCGTGCCGGCGCGCGAGCGTCCAGAAGAAATTCACCGCGAAGACGACCCAGATGAACGCGACCGCGATGTTCAGCGGCCAGACGAGTTCGGCGTACTCCTTGCCGCGGCTGAAACCGAGCGGCAGCGTGATCGCCGCGCCGACGATGATCGCCTGCCAGCCCCAGAAATGCAGCGCCGAGAGAAAATTGCTCGCGAGCCGCGCCTTCACCAGCCGCTGCGTCGAATAGTAGATGCCGGCGAACATCATGTTGCCGACGAACGCGAAGATCACCGCGTTTGTATGCAGCGGCCGGAGACGGCCGAAGGTCAGCCACGGCAGGTTGAAGTTGAGCTGCCAGAAGTTGAGCTGGGAGGCGACGAGCACGCCGACGAGCATGCCCACGGCGCCCCAGATGAGCGTGGCCCAGAGGAACTGGCGGACGACCTTGTCGTTGTACTCGATCGTGATTTTCTGGTCGGTCATGGGAGAAGAAGAAGCTCAGCGGCCGTAAGGCGCGTCTGGAGACTCGGCGGGGCGGGCCGCGGCGAGCCGGGGTTTCTCGTCGGCCAGAGGCAGCAGCGAATCACGCTCGGGGCTGCTGAACCGCCGCCCGTTTTCCCGAATGAAGAAAACGATGAACGTGAAGACCAGGCACAGGCTGATGGTGAGGGTCAGTGGAATGACGGACATAAAAGGATGGAAAGGCGGGTGGACTTACGGCTCAGGGCTGAGCGAGCACGGCCAGCGCCGCCGCGGAACGACGACCCGCGGTGAGGAGGCCGCGTGGTCGGGGCGCGACAGCGCGACGCGGACGACCGGCGCAAGGAGGACGGTGGCTGAGGGGACCGAAGTGTGTGTCATGAGGTTGGGACCTCGCTGAGGCGCGCAGTCTAGGTCAGCCGGAAATGAATCGCTGCGCAGTCGTTGCCGATGGCTAAGCATTTCTTGGCGTGGAGGTTCATCCGCTCGCAAAAGACGCGCATCGTTCGCCAAGTGATGCGAAGCAGCACATCGCGGGCATGGCTACCTTCTACCACGATGCAGGAGAGCCTACTGAACAGCCTCTGTGCCCAGCGTTCAGCAATCCATGCGCGTTGGGACGTTCTGCTGCGCACTGAGCGGGTGACCAGCCCGCTGGCTTATCCAGATGCATTGGTGCATCTCATAGAATGGGCGCTGGATCAGATTTTTGCGGGACTGCGGGATCCGGCGACGCGCAAGAAGGCGGAGCACGCCGGCGGCCGTTCGGCGGCGCGTCCCGAATGCCCCTGCGGTCGCAACCCGCTCCTCGCATTTTTCCTCGCGGGCGAGCAGGCGCTGCTGGAGGCGCTGGTGCTGGAGCAGGCGGCCCACCTGCCGATCGATCCGGCGCAGCGCGACACCGCGTTGAATCAGCTTTACTACGTGATCCGTGCGATCGCCCGCCGTGAAGTGGATGCGTTCTGCTCGGTTTGCCAGCATCGGTTGGCGCAGGTGGCTCATCCCGCCAAGCAGGCGTCCGCGGTGGCGGTGCCGACCGCGGAAGTGGCGCACACCGCAGCGACGCCCGCGACCTAGCCCGGATATTTCACGAAGTTCGTGAAATATCCGCCCTCCGGGCCGACTCTGTCGGGGCTAGCCGCGACAAGGTTGCTCCGCCGCAGGCGGACGGAAATTTCGGACCAGCTTCAGTCCTGTTCATGAAATTTCCGGGCTAGTCGGGATATTGTCCGCACGGTGCCGGTAGTGTGGATTCCACGGTAGGAGCGGCTCCATGCCGCGATCCCGACCGCGCGAGATCCATCGCGGCATAAAGGTGCTCCTTCAGCAGTCAGAAAACTGCGGGTGAAATATCTGGGCCTAGCCCGGACGCGAACGATTGATCGGTCCGGTGCGACGTCGCCGCAGCACGGTTACGCCTCATCCCCTGGCTGGCCGCGCCGCTCAGTTGTGCTCGGCGCCGTGCAGGCGCTCGCGGTAGCGGCTGGGCGACTCGCCGGCAATTTTCCGAAAAACGCGGTTAAACTGGGACAGCGACTGGAATCCGGCCTCATAGGCCGCCTCGCTGACGCGCTTGTGCGGATTGAGCAGCAGATTCTTCACCTTCTCGACGCGGACGCGGGCGAGATAGTCGGTGAAGGTCATCCCGGTCGACTTCTTGAACGTCTTGCAGAAGTAGAACGCGCTCATGTTCACCGCCTGCGCGACCTGACCAAGCGAGAGATCCTCGCTCTGGTGATCCGTGATGTAGACGCGGGCGCGGGTGATCACCGGCGACTCGGCGGTCTCCTGTTTCACCAAGAGTTGGTTGCTGAGCGACGAAAGGTGCTGGGCGAAGATCGTCAGCAGCCGGACGATGGATTCATACTGCTTCTTCGTGACGACCCGCGTTTGGAAGAATGCCTCCTCGAGCTGCTGCAAGTCCACGGTGGCGCCCCAGCGGAGCAACTGCCGGGTGGTGCGCTTGAACTGGGTCTGGGTCGGCTGATGCAGCAAAATCTGACCGGTCTGCAGGAAAGCGATAAGATTCTCGCCGACGCGCACCGGCACGGCGGAATCGCAGAGCCCGGCGAAGCATTTCAGCGTCTTGGGCTCGAGCCGCGCCTCCTCCTCGACCTTGCGCTGCAACTGCAGGCAGGAGGAGCAGGATCGGTTCGAACTCGCCATCAATGAACAGAATGGGTTTTCCTTCGGATCGCCGTGGTGCGGCAGGTCGAACGCCTCGACCGCACGCAGGTTGATGGGCAGCCCCGTCGTCTCACGGAAGGCCTGCTCGTAGTCGCGATAGATCCGCGACTGCCGCAGCTGGTCGACCATGGCGCGAACGTCAGGTGCTCCACTCAATTCCATAAGGACAAAATATGCGTGGCGTCCGGCCACGCAATGAGGAACCCGCCAGCGGCCGAGGTCAGAAGCGCCGGCCCCGAGGCCAAGTAGTCCGGTTCACACCCGCGCGTCCGAACCGCGGCTGCGGCAAGGGTTAGGCGCCACGGTGCGCTGCGGCGGCCGCGGTGCGCGGTTCGGCGAAATGCTGGCGCTTCCGCTGCGCGAAAACCACCTGGCTTGCGTTTACAGTTGCGAGCGGAAGAGCCCGCAGAACCAATCGGCCAACTTCACGTAGGCAGGACGGGCGGCGTGTTCCTCCCACGTGTAGCGCGTCGACTGCTGGAGATCGTGTTCGAACATCCGTCGGTGCGCCCGCCCGAGCGTCGGATCGATGACGTTCAGCGCGACCTCGTCGTTGATGCTGAACGAGCGGTTGTCGAAGTTCACCGAGCCCACGGTCACGAACGTGTCGTCGACGCACATGGTTTTGGCGTGCAGCATCGCGGGCTCGTAGCGGTAGAACTCCACGCCGGCGCGCAGCAGCTCGTCCCAGCGCGAGCGGGACGCGGCTCGCCCGAATCGCGAATCGTTGTGTGCCGGTACGATCACGCGAATGCGCACTCCGCGCTGACGTGCCTCGAGCAGCATTCGCACGGCGTATTCATCGGGGACGAAGTAGGCGTGTTCGATGTCGATGCTCCGTCGCGCCGAGGCGATCGCGAGCATGTAGGACATGCGCGCCGATTCCGCGCCTTCGCCCGGGCCGCTGCTGAAGCATTGCGCGGTGGTCTGGCCCGCGCGTTCGAATTCCGGAAAGTAATCCTGCCCCAGCAGCAGCCGGCCGGTGGTTTGCAGCCAGTTTTGCGCGAAGATCGCCTGCATCTGCCGGACCGCGGGACCTTCGACGTGCACCTGCGTCTCGCGCCATCGATCGGGCTGGTCGGCGTTGCCGAGCCAACTGTCGTCGACACACATGCCGCCGGTGAAACCGATGCGGCCGTCGATCACGAGGATCTTGCGGTGCGTGCGATGATTGATGTTCGGTTTGATCTCATACCAGTGCTGCCGACCGTATTTCACGACCTCCACGCCCGCGCCGGTGAGCCGGCCTTTGTCCTCGTCGGTGAATTTGAGGGTACCCATGCCATCGAGCATCACGTGGACTTTGACGCCGGCCTCCGCGCGTTCCGCGAGGGCGGCGATGAACTCGTCGCTGATCCGGCCGGGCGCCCAGATGTAGGTTTCGAGCGTGATCGTTTTTTTTGCGCTGCGGATCGCGGCCAGCATCGGTGGGAAGAAGCCGTCGCCGTTGAGCAAGAGCTCGACCGAGTTTCCACCGGTGAACTCGGCGCCCAGCAGCGGACCGACTGCGGCCGGGAAAGCCGGATCCTCGGGACCGTAATGCAGCCGGACGGGCTCCTGCAGGATACGCGCAGATACATACCAGAAATACGCGCCGAGCAGCATCGCGATGCCGAGCGCCACGAACGTCCAGTGCCAGCCCAGTTCGTTGCGATGCGAGCGCGGTGGCCGCTCGTGCCGGGGCCCGCGGGAGGGCCGGCGCAATTTTCGGACGCGCTGCATCAGGGACGACACGGGGAAAGGGGGGGCGGCATCATGCCACCGCGGGCGGCGCGTCAGGACAGATGCGCGCCGCGGCGGTTCCCGCGCGAGCCGCGTCACCAGTTGGAGTCTAACGTGTCTAGGCAACGCGGTCCCTCGCCGGGCCGTGCTGCCGATGCAACCACACCACCGAAAACACCGAAAATCCCGCGGACGCTGGCTGGGCCTCGTCGTCCTGCTGGCTGCCGCGATTGCGATGGCGGCGTGGTTGTGGGGTGACCTCGAGTGGCGCGATCTCGTTCATACGCTGACCGAGTTCAACGCCGCGATCGTCTTCGCCCTGATGGCCACGCTGCCGATTGGCGGATTCTCGATCATGGTTGTTTACCTCGTCGCGGGGGCGAAGTTCGGGCCGGTGCTCGGTGGCATTGCCGTGGCTGGTGCGACCGCCGTGCATCTGCTCGCGAGCTTCTGGATCGCGCGCTCATTCCTGCGTCAGCCGCTGCAGCGATTCTTGGAACGCCGCGGACACCGACTGCCCCACGTCCCGGAAGGTGAAAACGCCTCCGTCGCCGCGATGGCCGTGCTGATTCCCGGCCTGCCTTATTTTTCCCGCAACTACCTGCTCGCGCTCACCGACGTGCCGTTCCGCACCTATTTCTGGGTGTGTCTGCCGCTCTACGTGGCGCGTTCCTACGTCACGATTCTGATCGGCGATCTCGGCACTGATCCGGATCGGCGGCGGCTCGCGATTCTCATCGGCGTCTATCTGCTCAAGCTGGCGGTGTGCGCGTATCTGATCTGGCGGATTCGGCGGCGGATTCGAAACGCGAAACAACAACGCGACGCCACCGCCGCGTCGCGACCGGGATCGGCCTCCACGTGAGTTCGGCTTTGCGCACAGGCTGGCAGCGGCTTCGCGATGGCAGTCCCGGCCGGCGCTTCCAGGATCGCTATCGCGCGAGTCGGCGGAGCGACCGGCGCGGGGTGATCGGACGGATCGTGCGCTTCGTCGTTGCCGGCGTGGCGGTCGCGATCGGGCTCGTACTGGTTTTCATCCCTGGGCCGGCGATCCTGTTTTTCGCGCTCGCGGGCATGCTACTCGCGACCGAATCCCGGGCGGTGGCGCGATTCCTGGACTGGTCCGAGGTGACGATTCGGCGGCTGGCGCGCGACGCGCGGTGCACGTGGCGGGCGTGGCCGCTTTGGGCGAAAATCACTGCGGCCGCGGTGGCGGTCGCTGCGGCCGGCGTGATCGCATTCGCGCTGTATCGACTGATGTTCGATTGACTGCGGCCGGAGGTCGTCAGGCGCGCGCGAACAACGTTTCCGAGGTAGGGCGGGCATTCCGCTGAACGCCGCGAGGGCGCTACCGCGGGCTGCGCACGAGCGTGGTGAAACTGCGCGCCGGCAACGCCAACGGTGCGTCGAGTGTAGGCGCGGGGGCCTCTTTGAAACCCTCGGTTTCCGTGGTGACGATCTGCCGCCACGGGCCGGCAGGCAATCCGGCGAGCTGAGCCTCGCACGCCGGACCGGTGTTCACGAGATGAACGACGAGCACGTCGCCTTTCGCGAACGCGCTGACCAGTACGTCGGGCTGGTCGCTGGAGCTGGCGACCACCTGGCCGTGGCGCGGCGAGAGATTGCTGAAATGCTTCAAAAAATAGAAGCGGCCAGTCGGCTCGAGGCGCTGGTCGTCGCCCACGCGGACGACCCCATAGTCTTCGGTGTATTCCCAAAAGAGCAGGGTTTGCGGCCGGGTGTCGCGCAGGAGTTCCTGATACTGGCGCGCCTCTCGGAGACCGTAGGCATAGCTGTCGAACATCCGGTTGCGCCAGGAGCCGGGATCCACGCCGGCTTCCCCGACGAGCAGCGGGAGCTGCGTCCAGTCGGCTACGTCTCCCCAGGCGCGATACTGTTGCGGCGTGCCGTTGCCCCAGCTATGAAACGATAGCGCGCGGACGTAGCGCATCGCCGCTGGATCAGCCGCGGTCGGCAGCACGTATTTGTGCGAATCGCGCGGGTTGGCCGTGTCGCCGAGCAGCAGCCGCGTCTTCAGGCCGAGCGACTCGAGATGCGCGCCGATGCGCTTGATCATGTCGCGGTGCTCGGGTCCGTTGAACCCGATGTCGACCCCGAGGTCGGGCTCGTTGAAGGAAAACATGTCGGGCTCGGCGCCGTAGTTTTTCTTCAGGTGGAGCAGATAGCTTCCGATCAGATCGAGAAATTCGGGCCAGCGTGCGTCCGCGATCTTGCGATGAAACGTGCCCGCCGGCTTCTGATTCGGATCGCTGTAGTAGCGCTCGGGCAGCCGCCAAAGGCTGATGATCCACGGCAGCCCCATCCGTTGCACGCGCTGCATCAGCTCGAAGTCGCGCACCAGTTGTGGCCCGGGCTGGTCGCGCTCGCGATCCCAAGCCACGCCCTTGAGTTCGAAGCGCGCCCACGCGTGCTCGAGATTCTCCAGCAGGTAGTCCGCGACCGGCGTCTGGGTGTTGAAACAGAAGTTTCCGCCGAACCCGTCGAACGGATAGCGCGGCGTGTGTGGATCGATCGTCACGTGCGCGAGGGACGCATGGGCACGACCGGAAAGCTTGAAGTTCACGGCGAGCTTGAACGACTCACCGTGCGGCCAGAGCCCGCCGCCGAGCCGGATCCGCACGCGATACGAGCGGTCGTCGTTCTCCCAACGGTCGGACACGGTGACCGCTCGCGGTTGATCGAGCTGGAGTTCGAGCCGCCAGTTCTGCTGCGCGTCGACGAACGCGAGCCGGTCCACGGTCGCTTGAAAAAACTGCGGATTCGATGGGCGGGTGGTGGCGAGCGCGGCCGAGGTGCCGTCGATCCGGCCGCCGGCGAACAGCGTGCGCGGCAGATCGATCACGTAGTCGACCGATTCCACCAAGAGCGGCCATGCGCGCGTCGCCGCCGCGGGCGCGCCCGCGGGCGGCGGGCCTCCGGCGGTAGCGGAGCCGACCAGCGCGACGCCGTCCTCCGCTTCCGTCCACGCGGCGGCAAACTGAGCCTGGCTGCTGTTCGCGAACGTCGACACGCCGCGCCAGCGCAGCTCACGGCCTTCGCGCCAGATCGGCGAACGCTGGTCGTGCGGTTGCAGAGAACTGCGCACGCCCTGGCCGAACTCGACCACGAACTCGCCGCGGACCGGGACTTCCGCGCCATCGCAGATCAGCGCGGTGAGCGCGCCGGCGCTGTTGTAGGTTGCGCGCTCGACGCCGCCGGCGAGCGTCGCCAGCGAGAGCCCGAGCAGGAGTGAGAGCGAGGGTCGAATCATAGGCCGAGGCCTGACGGCGGAGCGGAAAAATCGATGCAGTGAGACTCGCCGCTGCGGTGCGTCGAACCGGCAGACTAGCGCGCTGTTGGAAAATGGATCTGAGGTTGGGCGGGACCGATGGGTTCGCTGAGATTTGCCTCGATCCGCGTTCGCCCTGCCGGTCCGCCCGGCGGTCGGACCCTACCTTTTTCAACACCCTGCTAACGCGGATTGGCCGCCAAGCACGCGGCGGCGGCGGCGGCCAGAGTCGCCGGGTCCACCGGAGCCTGCAGACAGCGCATGAAGCCGTGCTTCAGCGCGAGCGAAGCGGCATCGGCGTGGTCGGCGTGCGCCAACGCGAGAGCCGGCGCGTGGGGGCGCGCGTGCGTGACTTCGTGCTCGCGTAGATCCTGCAGCAGCTCGCCGGCATCGATCGTCGGCAGCGCGAGATCGCAGACAATCACGTCGTGATATTGCCGCTCAGCCGCTTCCGCCGCAGCGGGCGCGGAATCGACGGCGGAGACGGCGGCCCCGGCGTCGTGCAGCCCCGCCGCGAGATGGTGACGAAGCTCCGCATCATCGACGACGAGTAGCACGCGGCGGCCGTGGAGTGTCTGCGCCGTACCATGGGCCTCGGGCGCCACCGCAGTGATTGCGCGCGTGGGATCGAGGGGCAGCCGGATCGTGAAGGTGGCGCCCTGGCCCGGTCCGCCGCTCGCCGCCGTAAGCACGCCGCCGTGGGCGCGGACGAGCTGCTGCGCGACGATGAGCCCATAGCCGAGCCCGGCGTCGGTACGCGGCGCTTTCGCCTGCGCGCTCGGCGGCGGGCCGGAGAACACCCGCGCGAGCCGCTCCGGGGTCAACCCCGCGCCCGTATCGTGCACGGCAATGCGCATCTCCTCGTCGTGCACGCCGACGCTGAGTTCCACGCGCCCGCCCGGGGGGGTGGCTTTGATGGCGTTCTGGAGCAGAAGCACGAGCGTCTGTTGCAGTCGGGCGCGGTCGACGGGGGCGCTGGCCGGTTCAATCTGTCGGTGCAGGGGGATTTGTTTTGCCTGGGCGGCGGGCTGCACTTGCGCGATTGCCGCCTCCACCACGGTCGCGATTTCGCCCACGGTGCGCTGCAAGGTAAACCGGCCGCTCACGATGCGCGTGGTTTCGACGAGGTTGTCGATCAGCGCCTGCAACTCCTCCGCGCTGTGCTTGATTGCAGCCAGCGCTTCCTGCAGCTGCTCGCGCTCTTCGAGCTTTTCCTCTTCGATCAGCGTGGTCCAAAGCAGGATGGCGGACAACGGGGTGCGCAGCTCGTGCGACACGCCGGAAAGAAAACGGTCGCTGCGTTCGCGGGCGGCCGCGGCTTCAGCCCGCGCGCGGTCAAGCTCGGCGCGGAGTTCCTGCAGCGGTGCGGGCGGATCGTCGGAGGCGACGGATGCAGAAGAAGGGGAAGAAAGTGGGTCCAAGCGGAGAAGAGAGGCGGAGAGTCAAGCAGCGCGGCGGCCGGCATTCAACTGTGACGAGCGCTGCCAATCGCGCGCGACTGCAGCAAAGACCCGAGAGTTGCATCGGGGTTTCACCCACCGCCGACTGCTGACACACGCCGCTGCCGCGCACGCCAGCTCATTGCAGCTTCACCTTGCCGAGGCCGTAGCGTTCGTCGCGGCGCTGAAAGAACCGCCAGTTCAACTTGAGCGAGGGTTCCCATTCGTAGCGGCCGTTGCGAGCGACAGCGGTCGTGAGGTTGAGTTCGAGCCCGGGCTGCGGGGTGAGTCCGAGCAGCGACCACGGAATGTCGGCTTCGACGGTGTAGCCCTGCGGCGTGCGCTCGATGCGGGCCTCGGGGGCGCGATTGTGATTCCACTCGATCGCTTCACCCGAGCCGCGAAACACAAAGTGAAAATCCTCGGGGCCGCGCCACACGAGACCGTCGCCTTTGGGATCGATCAGCAACTCGACGATTTCCTCGCGCTCGGGTGCAGGCGGGTTGGGCGCGGGCGTGTCGATCGCTTCCGCGTGGAAGTGCAGCGCTTCGTTGTCCCAGGTGAACGCGAAACGCAGCTCGAGCAGCGGATCGTCGGGGCGCACGTCTGCGGGCGAGTCCTTGAATTCCAGTCCGGCGATCCGGGTCCATTGCCAGGCCTCGCGCGGGGTGGAAGCGGGCACCGCGACGGCCCGGCGCTCCGCGGGTTCCACGAAGGGACCGGCGAGTTCGTAGCGCCAGTAGAGCGAGGTATTCTGGCCAAATGACGCCTGCGTGAAATCGGTGATGTTGGCGCGCGTGGCGCGCACGAGCGCGTCGGCCTGGAACCAGTCGCGGACGATCTCGGGCACGAGTACGTTGGCCACGGTCGCGAGAAGGATCGCGCGATCGGCCGGGGCGGCGCTGGTGATCCAGGCCGGCGCTGGCGGCGCGTCCTTGATCCGCGCGAGCAGCTCGGCGGGGTAGTTGTCGAGTAACAGCGCGGTCGTGAGCAGATCCGGTGTCGGTCGCGGGTTGCCGTTGGCCGGCGGCGGCACGACTGCGGCCGAGTAGGCGAGTTGCGCACCGGACGCGCCGGTGATGATGCTCGATTCGTCGAGCCACAGCGACGGCCGGAGTTGGTCCGCCACGGTGCCGGGGGAGAGCACGAAGACCATGCCGCGCACCTCCGGAGTGCGGACCAGCCGGTCCCACGCGCTCGGGTCGCTCTTACCCGCGCCAATCTTGAGAAACGTCGCCAGCCGGCTCGCTGAGCCGAGCTTGGTCGAGCTGATGGTGACCTGCTCCCAGTTGATCGCCTCGAGCAGCCGGGTCGCGTCCGCTGCGAGGCTTGGCACCGCCTGGCGCAACGTCAGGAGGCTCGCCGCGTATTCGGCCACGGCGGTATCGGTGGCGGGAGGCGCGGCGGCGCTCAACAGCTCGCGCAGCTGCCGATGCGCCGACGCGCCATCCACCAGGCCCAACGCCTGCGCAGCGGGCACGGCGGTGATGCGCAGCCCCAGCGTGTCGGGCGTCACGGGCTCGTTGGCGAGCGACTGCCAGGCGGTGGCGGCGAGCTCGCGGAGTTGCTCGCGTTCGGGCCAGGTGAACGCCCGACGTTTCGACACGAAGCCGGAACGGGACAGCGCGCGCTGCACCTCGGGCGCCCGCATGAACAACGACCAGAAAAATCCCGTGCGGGCGTTTTCCGCCTGCAGAATGGTGATGCCCTGATCAATCCCGATCACGTCGGGATTGACCCAGCCCGTCTCCGGATTGAACGCATCGACGAAGCCGTAGCGCTTCCACACCCGATCGCCGTAAACGGTGCGAATGTGCCGCAGCACCATCATCGTTTCATACGGGGCGAACGGCACGGAGCCGGCGGCGGCGCACGGCACGATCGTGCCGTCGAGCGCGTTGTAAGCGGTTGTGCGCGGCGGACCGCCCCAGGCTTTGTAGCCCGTCGCGGAGTCGGACGCGGTTATCCCCCACAGCCGCTCGCCCCAACTGGAGAACTCCGTGCGCAGGTCCATGCAGAACCTTCGCTGCGCGAGCGTCGCGAGGACGGAGTTTTGGTAATAATCGACAAACGCGTCGCGTCGGTCGCGAAAGTCCACATAGGCGTGCGCGAACTGGTGGATGAAGAGCGGCGGCCCTTGCATGAAATGATAGCCGGCGTAGGTGCCCGCGGGCAGACGCTTCCACGCATGCCAGTAGCTTGGCTCGAGCGCATTGGCCGGCGCGCCCATCGCCAGGAAACTCATCATCATGTGTTCCGAATAGATGCGCCAGCGGTAGCGCGAGAAACCGGTCTCGTCGTGCCAGCCCATCGAGACCGTGTCGCCGCCGTTGAGAAACCAGCGCCAGTCGACGTCGCGATACAGCCGGTTCACCAGGTCCGTGATCTCGGGATCCTGAAAGTATTCCCGCGCGATGATGGCGCCGGCGAGGAAGAGGCCGGTGTCGATCGAGGAGATCTCGCACTGCCAGGCGCGCGCGCCGGTCTCCATTTCCATGAAATGGTAGAAAAATCCGTGGCGCCGCGGCGCCTGGTTGGCGAGGAAGCGCAGCATCAGTCGCACGCGCTCCAGCGCTTCGTCGCGCTCGACCCAGCCGCGGTGTGCCGCGAGCGCCCACGAACTCAGCGCGAAGCCCGAGGCCGCGATGCTGGCCTTGCCCTCGCTCGGCGAGCCGTCCGCCCGCGCCCGGTCGCGGACCAAACCGGTTTCGGGATGCGTCTGCTCGACGAAATATAAAAACGACGCGCGCTGGATGTCGTCGAGCAGGGCGTGGTCGTCCTCACTGAGGATCGCGCCGGGCCGCGCGCCGGAAAGGTTGGGGTGTCGCAGCGGCTGTGCCGCAAGTTCCAGCACCCCCGTGGCGATGAGGATCGCTGCCAAAACGCAGCGCGGCCATCGGGCAGAGGGGAGCGAAGAACAAAAAGGCATAGACGCAGAGCGTGACACGCAGGCAGCTGCCGCGACCGCGCGGGAAGCGGGCCCGGCGGAGGCGGGCGATCCCCGACGGCCGGCCCCGAGAGCGGGACCCGCCTAAGCGTCAGTAATTCTGCCAACGTTCAATAGAACGCGCGGAGGGCAACCAGTTCGGGTGAGAAATTTTCCGATGAAGCTGACATATCGCCGTGGTCCGCGGGGGCGCACGGTGTGTGCCTCAAGCTGTTTAGGCGTGAACGTGCGCAGCGGTAAACCGGCCCATCAATTCGGCGCGCGCCAGAACGTGGCCCTCGAGCGCCTGCTCGACCTCGCGGCGGGTCGCGCCCCGCGGGAGCGCGAGCCGGCCATCCAGTGCAAACGCGTGGAAGAAGTAGCGGTGCGTGCCGGACGGCGGACGCGGACCGCCATAGCCGACCTCGCCCCAGTCGTTGCGACCGGGAGTGCCGCCGGGCACGTGATTCTCGGTGAGCACGCCGACGTTCGGTTCGAGGTTGAACAACACCCAGTGGGTGAACACGCCACGCGGCGCGTCGGGATCATCCATGATCAGGGCGAGGCTCTGCGTCGGAGCGGGCACGTCGCTGAACAGCAACGGCGGGCTGACGTTGCCTCCTTCGCGGGAGAAACGGTCGGGCAGGGATTCGCCAAAACGAAAAGCGGAACTCGTGAGTTGCATAAGCAAGCGAGAAAAAGGTTGTCAGGAGGATGCCGGTCGGCCGTCGCGGTCGGCCGGAACTACGGCAAGTTTATGCAGCGGGCGCACCTTCTCCATCGAGCGATTCTGGAGCGCGCTCTGGGGAAAAATGCGCAGCCTCGGTCGTGGGGACACCCGGGCGCATCTCGGTTTCCAGCACACTCACGGGCGAGACGCCGGACCCATGGACGAGGCCTTCCGCCCAGGCCGGCAGAACGACCCGCGTGGCGCTCACCCCCGCGCGGCATTTGAAGATTGCGGCGGCAGCTGATCCGGGTTGAATCGAGGCATGCCGCCGGAGCTCGCGTCCGGCACCGACGATGCCCTATCAATTCACACAGACCGATGAGTTTGTGCTCATCGAGTGGTGCGGTGAGATGACCGACGAGGACTTGGTCGCGTTGGGTCGACAGATGCCACAAATTGCCACGAAAATCGGGTATGCGCCCAACGTGCTGCACACGTTCGATCAGGTGACTGGGGCGCAAATCAAGCCCTGGTCCATCTTCGAGCATTCGCTGCGGCAAAAGCGTCTGCGGCTGAAAAACCCGATCAAATGCGCGTGGGTCGTGCACACGCCGGAAGTGCGGCGCATGGGCCAGCTCGCGCAGGAGTTGAACCGCAACCCGAATCTCACCCTCGAGCTGTTCGATACGCTCGCAGCCGCGAAAACGTGGCTGCGCACGGCAACGAAAGCGAAAAAGTCGGCCCGGGCGGTGGTCCGCGCCCCCGCGTCCAGCGGCGCGGAGTAAGCGGCGTATCGGACGGGAAAGCGGAACTCGCGTCTGATGCGCGCACCCGCGCGCGGCGGCACCGTTTCCGCCCACGGACCGCGTCGTAACCGATGCGGCTACGACGCGGCACGAGCGACTTGAGGGCAACGTGCTTACCTCGCGCGCGGCGGCTCAGCCCTCGCGTTTCAGCGTGAGGCTCCGTCGAGCGAGCACTTTCGCGCCCTGGCCGCTCATGTAGCGAATCTCCGCGGGACCGGCTTCCTTCGGTGCCGCGATCTGGGCCGGCGAGCCCGTCCTTGTGTCCGCGTAGCCCGCATACCGCCCGTCGGGCAGACTGGCCGGCACAATCGTGATGTAATCGCCCGCGTTGTTGGGGCCCTTCCACGTGACCGGCACCTTCGTACCGGCGATCGCCTCGTCGGGCGCGTCGAGCGAGATCTCCGCGGGCACGATCCGAATCGGCCGACGCGCGAGCACCTTGGAGCCCTGCCCGGTCATGTAACGGAGCTCAGCTTCGCCAGGCTCGATCAACGCGGTGATCTGCAGCGAACTGCCGCGACGTGTCTCCGCGTAATTCTGATAGCGGCCGTCGGGCGTGCCCTGCGCTACGATCGTCACGTAGTCGCCGGGATTGTTCGGACCAACCCAGGTCGCCGTGAATGCCGCGCCGGCGACCACCTGCTCCGGACCGGACACCGAGGTCTCGGGCATCACGATTTTCACGTCGCGGCGCGCGAGCACCTTGGAGCCCTGCCCAGTCATGTAGCGCAGCTCGGCGGCGCCGGCTTCGGTGGGCGCGCGCACGGAGAGCGGCGAGCCTTCCTTCGTCTCCGTGTAGTTGCCGTAGCGACCGTCCGGCGTGTCTTTCGCCACGATGGTGATGTAGTCCTGCGCATTGTTGGGACCGGTCCAGGTCACTTCGATCGCCTTGCCGAGCTCCACTTCCTCCGGGGCGCTCAAGGTGGCGGTGATTGGCAACACCTCGATCGCAGCGTGCCCGAGGACGGTATGAGATGCGGCGGTCACATACCGGACCTCGTAGGCGCCTGTCTCCATGGGGGCCGTGAGCTCGAGCGGGGTGCCGCGGCGCGTATCCACGTAGTGCCCATACTCCGCCGCCTGCGCCTCCGGCCGGACGATCGTAACGTAGTCGCCCGCGTTGTCGGGACCGGTCCACTCGACGTGAAAGGCGGCGCCAGCCGCAACCTGCGCAGGCACCTTGACCGTGGCAGGCGAGAGCACTTCAGGCTTCGGGCCTGTCGCCGGTGCGGGCGCGGCGGGCGTGGAGGAGGAGGTGGTGGTGGGGGTGGCTGGCGCGGACTGCGCGGCGGCGGTGGCTTGGGGCGTGGCGGGGTGCCCGCAGCGGATCAGCAGCAGCGCGGCCAGACCGAGCAGAAGCAACAGGATGACGGCCAGCAGCCGTCGAGCGCGGGAAGACATGGGAAGGAATGCTCCACGCGCCGCGCGAGCGACCGGGGAGCCTCTGGGGGAGGAGATTGTTCAGATTATTCGAACGCGTTGCCGAACCAGTTCTGGTAATGCAGGCCCAGCACTGGCACCGGCTTGCGCTCGCCCTGGATCGCGGCGAGCAGCCCGCTGATCCACAGCACCAGCAGCCCCACCCAAAGCGCCATGCTCAGCAGCCAGCCGAGGTAGGGAATGAATGCGAGCACCGTGCCGACGAACATCATCGCGATCGACGTCAGCATCAGCCCGAGCGACTGGCGGAGGTGAAACGCACCGAGCGTGGTTTTTTTGGAATTGTGCAGCACGATGGCGACGATGAAGCCGATCAAGGTGAGATAGCTGACGATCGCGGTCGTCTTGTCTTCAGCGGCAACCGCCGCGGGCGAGAGAGGGGAGGAGGTCATGGGAATGTGGTGGTGAGTGGTTGGACGGAAAACACGGGCGCCGTCCGTGGCGCGGCGCTTCCCGTTTGGAACGCGGCGATCTTATCAGCTGCGACGTTTCCGGCCTATTCGCCTTTCGGCTAAGGGGAGCCGACGGAGCCGTGGGGCGCGCTTTTCCTTACGATCCCTGGCAGAGGCCCCAAAAAATCCGGCTTGCTATTACGCAAAACGGCGAAATAGTGACGCGGCATCGTGGCCACCCACAACACCAAACAACGCAAGCAGCACGCGGCCGTCTTTAAGGCGCTCGGCCATCCGGCGCGGTTGCGGATCGCCGAGGAACTGCTCGCGGGTGAACGCTGCGTTTGTGAGCTCGTTGACATCTCGGAGGGAGGCTGGTCCACGGTGTCGCGGCATCTGTCGGTGCTGAAAACCGCCGGCGTGGTGGAGGACGAGAAACGTGGATTGCAGGTGTATTACCGGCTGGCACTGCCCTGTGTCGGCACCTTCCTCGACTGCCTCCGCAGCGGGTCCAGCGAGACAGCGGTTCGTCCCGCTGCCAAGGCCGGGGCGAAGCCCTGCGGGTGCGTGTGAGTTTTTGCCCACTATTACGCGTTTCCGCCAAATAGCGGACAATTTTGATCATGTCTGCCCAGCCCGATTCAGCGACGACTGCATCCACACCGGCATCGCCGTCTCTTGATGGCATTGCGCCGGACATCGCCCAGGTCGGCGGCCGCCCGACGCGCAGTTTCCCGTACGCCCGGCTGGGTCTCGCGCTCGTCGGACTCGTGGGCTGGTGGCTGGTGTATCGAAACCTCGCGCCGGCGTCCCGCTGGCTGACTTACCAAGTCTTCGGGCTGGAGCGCGACTCCGCCCTCGGTTCAGCGGTCGAGTTCTTCCTCTACGACACGCCGAAGGTGCTGCTGCTGCTGGTGCTGGTCGTCTTCGGCGTGGGCGTGGTGCGCACCTTCTTCACTCCCGCCCGCACGCGTCGGCTGCTGGCGGGACGGCGGGAATCGGCTGGCAATGTCTTCGCGGCGCTCCTGGGGACCGTCACGCCGTTCTGCTCGTGTTCGGCCGTGCCGCTGTTCATCGGGTTCGTCACTGCCGGAGTGCCCTTGGGCGTGACGTTTTCGTTCCTCATTTCGGCGCCGCTGGTTAATGAGGTCGCGCTGGTCCTGCTGTTCGGGATGTTCGGCTGGAAGGTGGCCGCGCTCTATCTTGGCATGGGTTTGCTCGTGGCAATTGCCGCCGGTTGGACGCTGGGCCGGTTGAAACTCGAGCGGCACGTCGAACCGTGGGTATTTGAAAACCTCTCCGGCACCGGCGCATCAGGTGGCGACGACGGCGCTCCGATAGCCTGGTCCGATCGCGTTCGCGCGGGCGTAACCGCGGTGCGTGAGATCGTTGGCAAAGTCTGGATCTACGTGCTGCTCGGGATCGCGGTCGGCGCGGGCATCCACGGCTACGTCCCCGAGAACCTCATGGCCTCGATCATGGGCCGCGACGCGTGGTGGTCCGTCCCGCTCGCGGTGCTGCTCGGCGTGCCCATGTACACGAACGCCGCGGGCGTCATTCCGGTTGTGCAGGCGCTGCTCGGCAAGGGCGCCGCGCTGGGCACGGTGCTGGCGTTCATGATGGCGGTGATCGGCCTGTCGCTGCCGGAGGCGATCATCCTGCGCCAGGTGCTGAAGCCGCGCCTGATCGCGGCGTTTTTTGGCGTGGTGGCGAGCGGCATTCTGCTCGTGGGCTACCTTTTCAACGCGCTGCTCTGACTATTTTCCAACTCGTTCTGCCATGAAAAAAATCCAGATCCTCGGCACCGGCTGTGCCAAGTGCCAGAAACTCGCGGCGGTCGCTGACGAGGCCGCCAAGTCGCTCGCGGTCCCCTACGAACTCGAGAAGGTCACCGACCTCAAACAGATCATGAGCTTTCGCGTGCTGAGCACGCCGGCGCTCGTGGTCGACGGCGTGGTGAAGCTGTCCGGCCGCGTGCCGACGCTGGATGAGGCCAGGCAACTCGTCCGCTGAGCAGGCGAATCTCGAACCACCGCGAATCTTCCCAGCTCTTCAACATGAGCGCTCCTTCGATTGGTTTTATTGGCGGCGGCCGCGTCGCCCGCATTTTCCTCCTCGGCTGGACCCGCGCGCAGAAACTGCCGGCGCGCATTGTCGTCGCTGACCCGAATGCCGATGCGCTCACCCAACTCCGCGCGCAGTTCCCGGCGATCGAAACGACCACGGACCTTACGGCCGCTGCCGCGCAGGGCGTGGTCTTTCTCGCGACCCATCCGCCGGTGCTCGCCGACGCCGCCGGCCGCGCTGCAGCGGCCCTCAAGCCGACGGCGATCCTCGTTTCACTCGCGCCGAAATTCCCGATCGCGAAGCTGAGCACATTGCTGGGCGGATTCGCACGGATCGCGCGCTCCAATCCGAACGCGCCGTCGGTGGTCGGTGCCGGCTTCAATCCGCTCGCCTTCGGCTCGGCGCTCACGGCGGCCGATCGCGACACGGTGCGCGCGCTGTTCGCGCCGCTCGGGGACAGTCCTGAAGTGGCCGAGGAGAAAATCGAGGCCTATGCCGTCTTCACCGCAATGGGGCCGACCTACTTGTGGTTCCAGATGCAGGCGCTGCGCGAACTCGCGGTCACGTTCGGGCTCACCCCCGCCGAAGCCGACGTCGGGCTGAAGCGGATGACCTGCGGCGCCGCGCGGACGCTGGTGGATTCCGGACTCGCGCCCACCGACGTGATGGACCTCGTGCCCGTGAAGCCGCTCGCCGAAATGGAGCCGCAGGTGCTCGAACTCTATCGCACACGGCTGCCCGCGCTTTTTCAAAAGATCAAACCATAGCCGGCCATGCGAATCGCCCTGTTGATGTTCACGCTCCTCTGCGGTGCCGCGCTGCTGCACGCCGAAGAAACGAAGCCGGCGCCCGCGCCACCGGCTTTGCCCCGGCTCCTCGACCTCGGCGCGGGAAAATGCATTCCGTGCAAACGCATGAAGCCGATCCTCGCCGAGCTCACGCGCGAGTATGCGGACCAGTTCACCGTGGTCTTCATCGACGTGTGGGAAGACAACGCGGCGGCAGAGCCTTATGGCATCCGGCTGATCCCGACACAGATCTTCTACGCGGCGGACGGCCAGGAGCTGTTTCGCCACGAGGGGTTTTATGGGAAGAAGGAGATTCTGGCGAAGTGGCGAGAACTCGGCGTCGCGTTGAAGGAACCCGCAACCGCGAAGAACGAATAAGCCGATGGACGCACTGTTCGTCTGGTTGAGCGACGCGATGACCGGTGCGCCGTGGCTCGCGGTCGTCGCGGCGGCGGGGTGGGGCATGGCCAGCCTTGTGCTCAGCCCGTGTCACCTGGCCAGCATTCCGCTCGTGGTGGGATTTATCGCGCAGCGGGACGAGACCCTGCCGCGCCAGGCGCTTGGCGTCGCGTTGCTCTTCGCGCTCGGAATTCTCGTCTCGATCGCGGCGATCGGCGGCGTCACGGCTGCGGCCGGAAGAATGTTGGGCGATATCGGTCCGTGGACCGGCTACCTCGTCGCTGCGGTGCTGGTGGCGGTGGGGCTGCATCTCCTCGGGTGGCTGAAGCTGCCGTGGGAACGGACGATGGCCCTGCCGCGCTACCAGGGCCCGGCCGCGGCCTTCCTGCTCGGGCTGGTTTTCGGTCTCGCCCTGGGACCGTGCACCTTCGCCTACCTCGCGCCCGTGCTGGGCGTGGTTTTTGGCGTGGCCCGCGCGCAGCCGCTCTTTGCCGCGCTGCTGGTGCTGGCCTACGGCCTCGGTCACTGCGTGTTGATCGTCGCCGCCGGCGTGTTCACCCAGAAGGTTCAACGCGTCCTCGACTGGCATGGAGCCTCACGCGGTGCGGTCTGGTTACGCCGCAGCAGCGGCGTGCTGGTGCTGGTGGGCGCGACGTGGCTGGTCTATTCCGCCGGATGAGCGCGGACGTTTCCACTCGCGGTCATGACGATTTCACCCGGCTGTGGGCCGCGCATCGCGACGCCGTGCGCCAACTCTTGACCCGGCTGGCACCGGCCGCCGAGATCGACGATCTGCTCCAGGAAACTTTCGTGAAAGCAGCGCGCGCGCTGGCTTCGTTTCGCGGCGAGTCCGAGATCGGCACGTGGTTGCATCAGATCGCGCACCGTACGGTGCTCGATCATCTGCGCAGCCGGCGGCATCATGAAGCGCAGCGAACGGAATCGCTGACCAAAGAGGACCGCGAGGAAACGGGCGCATCGGCTCCGCCGGAGGCGTTGGTGGCGCAGGCCGAAGCTTCGAGCCGGCTCGAGCAGCAGGAAATGCACGGCTGCATCCGCGAATATGTGGACCGGCTCGCGCCCTCGCATCGCGAAGTGATCGCGCTCAAGGATCTCGAAGGGCTGACCAACCTCGAAATCGCCGCGGGGCTGGGGATCAGTGTCGCCGCGGCAAAAATCCGACTGCATCGCGCGCGCATCGCGCTCCGGGGACTGCTCGCGGAAGGTTGCGAGTTTTACCAAAGCGATACCGGCACGCTCGCCTGCGATCGACGCCGGGAGGAACCGCCTGTATCTCCGTCCCTCGCGATTCCGTCCAAGGAACCACAGCCCGATCTTGTCGCAGGTCGCGACGAGCCGCCCGGGCGAAACTCAAACGATCAAACGATCATGTCTGTGGTCTCCTCCTCCTGCTGTTCCACTCCTCAACCTGGCGTGCCGGCCATGCCCGCCGCGATGTCCTCCTGCTGCGCCACGCCGTCAGCTGCCGCTTCGGGCATCCCGGCCGCGATGTCCTCGTGTTTTGCCGATCCGCGCGCGACGGCGTCGGCGACGCCCACGCCCAGCCTCTACAACGCGGTCACCGCCGAGTTCGTGGCCATCGGGGCGGCGATCGGCGCCAACTGCGAACCGTGCCTGCGCCATCATACGCGTGAAGCGATGAAGCTGGGCATTTCCGCGGCGGACATTGCCAAAGCGGTCGCGTTCGCCGCCACGGTGAAGGAAACACCGGCGCGCAACATCCTGAAGCTCGCCGAACGACTCACCCAGGAAGGTGGCGAGGCCAATGCGACCGGGCCGAGTGCGAGCGGCTGCGGCTGTTCCGCCTGACCTTGGCGGATCCTGCCGCTTTCAGGACCGGCACCCTGAGGCAAGATGGTGGCGCGAGCAAACACCCTCAGGGTGCCGGCGCCCAACGAGATCGGCGGAATCGTCAGCCGGAGCTTGCCAAGCGGGCGGCCCGGCTGTTCGCTTGAACATGTGTTCAAGAGAACACATCCGCCATGCTCACCGAAAAACAGGAAGCCATCCTTGATTACATCCGCAGCGTGCAGGCCCAGCGCGGAGTGCCGCCGAGCACGCGCGAGATCCAGCGGCACTTCGGCTACGAGAGCCAGAATGCGGCGATGAACCACCTGCGCGCGCTCGCGCGCAAAGGCCAGTTGCACCAGGTCGACGGCGCCACGTGGGGCCTGAAGGTCAGCGAGGTGCAGGGACATTTCGAGCTGCCGATCTACGGCACGATTCCCGCCGGTGTGCCGTCGATGCAGGAGCAGCAGCCGAAGGAAACGATCACGTTCGATCCGGCGGTCTTTCGACTCCGCCGGCCCGAGCGGCTCTGGGGCCTGGAGGTGCACGGCGATTCGATGATCGACGCGCACATCCTCGATGGGGACATCGCCGTGCTCGAGCGCCGCGAGGCCAAGCCGGGCGACATCGTGGCGGCGCTGGTGGACGAGACCACCACCACGCTCAAGCGGCTCGCGTATGTGAAGGGCAAGCCGGTGCTGAAGCCGGAGAACGCGCGTTACGCGCTCATCGTGCCGAAGGACCGGCTGGAAATCCAAGGCGTGTTTGTCGGGCTGATCGGCCGCGCGAAACGGTGAGCAAGTTATCGAAACAGAACCACAGATGAACACACATGCACACAGATGCCGGGTTCCCTTCCCTATCTGGGTCCATTTGTGTTCATCTGTGGTTGCGCAGCTTGAGCCGACGCTTCGCCGTGAAACCCGGTTCGCTGCCGGCCTACCACCCTGGGCGCAGCAAGACTGCGCCCCAGACACCGCGCCGTAACCCACCTTCGCCGAGCCTAGGGTGAGCTAGCCGGCCCGACGCCATTCCAATCCGATGCTCGCTCCGCTTTCCGATGTCTCGTCCCGTCGCCAAACTCTCGTCGCTGCGCCAGCTCCTCTCGGAGCGGTTTCCTCGCGCCGCGCGCGGCGACACGCGCACGCTGCCGACGGGTGTGCCGGCGATTGACGACGGCGTGGGCGGGCTGCCGTGCGGCGCGGTGACGGAGATCGTGTGCGCGGCGCCGAGCTGCGGCAGTCAGCTTTTGCTGGGTGAACTGTTGCGGGTGACGCGTCATGAGCGTGGCCGCGTGGCGCTGGTCGACGGCCACGACAGCTTCGATCCGGCATCGTGGCCGGGCGAATGGCTGCAGCATCTGGTGTGGGTGCGCTGTTGCGACACGGCGATGGCGCTGCATGCGGCGGATATCCTCACGCGCGACGCAAACCTGCAACTCGTGGTGATCGATCTGCGGCTTGCGCCACTGGCGGAGCTGAAACGCACGCCGGCGCAGTTCTGGTATCGGCTGCAGCGCTCGACCGAGCCGTCGGACCTCGCGCTGGCAGTGTTCACGCCGCAGGCGACCGTGCCCAGCGCGCGGCTGCGATTGGAGTTGGCGCAGTCGCATGATTTCACCGCCTTGAGCAGCGACCGGCTGCAACTCGCCGCCGCGCTGACGCCGGCGGTGCAACGGCAACGACAGATCGCAGCGAGCGGGTGAGGTGACGTCATGCGCGCGATTCAAGGGAAGGAGCGGCGGAGTTTCCCGGCCGGTGGAGCCCGGCGGCTCCGCCAGGCTGAAGGAGGTGGCTGGCCGCCAGCCGGCCGGGACGGCGGGTTTTCACCTCAAGGTCGGCTTTATCTGCTGTGCAGGTGGAGCACGTTTGCCCTCAGCGCGCTGGGCGAGTCGTACCTTTCGGAACGCGCGTTGAGGGCAAGGCGCGCCACGTAAACACGGGTTGAGCCATGTTCGCCGTTCTCCATCTTTCCGATTTTGCCCTGCAGGCCGTGTTGCGGCTCGAACGCGAGCTCGTCGGCCGGCCCGTGGGATTGCTGGACGAGACCCTCCGGCCGCCGGCCATCGTGGCATGCACGCCGGAAGCGCGGGCGAGCGGAGTCGAAGCGGGGCTGACGGCCGCGCAGGCGATGGCACGTTGTGCCGGGATCACGTTGCGCAACGCGAATCCTGCCGCGGAGACCGAAGCGCGTGCGGCACTGCTCGCGGCGGCGTTTTCCATCTCGCCGCACGTCGAGGACACCGCGCCGGGCGTGGGCACGATGCAGGTCGGCGGGTTGGCGGAGGAACGTCGTGTGCCGGCACTGCACGCCGCGGTGACGCAACTGCATGGACTCGGGCTCGTCGCGACCGCGGGGTTGGCTGCGACGCCGCTGCTGGCGCTGTATGCGGCGCGGTTCGGACAATATCACAATTCCGCTGCGCGGGTAGGGCGAGGCGTCTCGCCGAGCCGTGAGCTCCAGCGGCTCGCTGAGGACGGCTCGCCCTACCTGCTCGGAGGCAGCGGCCTGCCGCTACGGAATGAAATTGTTCACCTTGCTCCGGGCACCGAACGCATGTTTCTGCGTGATCTGCCGCTGGCGGTGGCGGAGCCGCTGCCGGAAACGGCGGAGATCCTGGCCGGCTGGGGCATTCGCACGTTGGGCGAGCTGACGGCGCTGACGAAGGCGGACGTGACACAGCGACTCGGGCCCGCGGGGCTCGCGTTGTGGGAACGCGCAGCGGGCGAGGTGACGCGGCCGTTGCGGCTGATCGCGCCCACGCAGCGCTTCGCCGCCGAGCTGACGCTGGAGCACGAGGTGGAAACGCTCGAACCGCTGCTGTTCGTGCTGCGGCGGTTTATCGACCGGCTCGCGCTGGAGCTGCGCAACGCGGGCTTCGTCGCCGGGGAGCTGACGCTCACGCTGTCGTTGAGCGATGAGACGGCGCACGCGCGTGATTTCCGACTGCCGGAACCGACGGCGCAGGAGGAAATCCTGTTTCGTGTGCTGCACACGCATCTGGAAACGCTGCACACCGCTGCGACGGTCCGCGGACTGCGGCTGGAGTGCCGGCCGGTGCGGCCGCTGACGCGGCAGCACGGGCTGTTCGACAGCGCGCTGCGCGATCCGCACGGATTTGCCGAAACCTTGGGGCGCGTCGCGGCGGTGGTGGGGGCGGATCGAATCGGCACGCCGGTGGTCGCAGATACGCATCGACCGGACGCGGTGACGCTCACTGTGCCGGCGAACGTCGTGCCGCCGGTCACGCGCGAAGCGGTGCATCCGCCGGGCGGGCTGCCGCTGCGCCGGTATCGTACGCTGCTGCGCGCGACCGTGGAACTCGCCGGGGCGGCGCCAGCGTTTGTGTGGACTTCGACGCTGGCGGGCGCCGTGCAAGCCGTGGCGGGGCCGTGGCGCGGCTCGGGTGAATGGTGGGATGGCACGCGCCGGTGGGCCCGCGAGGAGTGGGATGTGGAATTCGAGACGGGCGGACTCTACCGGTTGCTGCGTACGCGCGAAGGCTGGTTCGTGGAGGGGGAGTATGACTAACCCATCTTTCCTCTTAATCATTCTCGTTCTCTTTCTCGTTCTCCCGTTCGTGCCGCAGGCGGGAGACCGGAGTGCTCGTTTCCTGACGAACGAGAACGAGAAAGAGAATGAGAACGAGAACGAGAAAGAGAACGAGGAGGAGAAATGGCGGAGGTGGGCGTGATGAGCGATTACGTCGAGCTGCACGCGAGCAGCGCGTTCAGTTTTCTGCGCGGAGCGTCGCAGCCGGAGGACCTGGCCGCGGAGGCGGCGCGGCTGGGACTGCCGGCTCTGGCGATCGCCGATCGCGACGGCGTGTATGCGGCGGCGCGGCTGTATCAGGCTGCGCGGGAATTGCAGTTGCGCGCCATCGTCGGCGCGGAGGTGACGCTGGAGGACGGCACCGCGCTGCCGCTGCTCGTGACGAACGGCACGGGCTATGCGAATCTCTGCCGACTAATCAGCACGGCGAAACTCGAGCCGCGCGAGGCGGCGGTGGTGGAGGCGTGGCGGCGCGAGCATCCGTTGGTCACGCCGGCGGACAGCCACGAGGATCCGCGGGCGCGGAAGCGACCCTGCTTCGCGACGTGGCGCGAGCTGGCGGAGCACGCGGAAGGGCTGATCGCGCTGACCGGCGATGAGGACGGGCCGGTGTTGAGCGCGTGGCGGAACCGCGGCGCCGACGCCGCGGCGGCAGTCGCCGCGCGGCTGCAGACGATCTTCGGAGCGGACCGGCTTTACGTCGAACTGCAGCGGCGCCGGCAGCGCGGCGAGGACACGGCGCTGTGCTTTCTCGCTGATCTCGCTGCGGCGCGGCAATTGCCGCTGCTCGCGACCGGAGGGGTGCGCTACGCCACGCGCGCGGAGCGGCCGATCGCGGACGTGTTCACGTGTTTGCGCGAACACACCACGCTCGACGCGGCGGGCCGGCTGCTTTCGCCCAACGCGGAGCGGCATCTGCGCTCGGGCCGCGCGATGGCCGAGTTATTTCAGGATTATCCCGAGGCGGTGGTGAACAGCCTCCGGCTCGCGGAGCGGCTGGATTTCACGCTGCAGAACCTCGATTACCGTTTCCCGGATTTTCCGGTCGGGCCCGGCGAGACGATGGAGTCCGTGCTGCGCGAGCAGACATATGCGGGCGCCCGCGAACGGATCGGCGAGCTCACGCCGAAGCTGCGCGCGCAGCTCGACCGCGAACTGGCGATGATCAACAAGCTGGGATTCCCCGGGTATTTCCTGATCGTCTGGGATATCTGCCAGTGGTGCCACCAGCGGGGGATCCTGATCCAGGGCCGCGGCTCGGCGGCGAACAGCGCGGTGTGCTACGCGCTCGGGATTACCGCGGTGAATCCACTGCGCTACCGGCTCCTCTTCGAGCGGTTCTTGAGCGAAGGCCGCGTCGGCAAGGATGGGCATCCCTCATGGCCCGACATCGATCTCGACCTGCCGAGCGGCGATTTGCGCGAGTCGGTGATCCAGGAAATCTACCAACGTTACGCGCCGCGCGGCGCGGCGATGGTGGCGAACGTGATCACGTATCGCGGTCGCAGCGCGGCGCGCGAGATTGGCAAAGTGCTCGGACTGCCGGGGGACGTGCTCGACCGGTTCTCGGCGCTTTATGCGAACGGCGATTTTCCGCACACGCTCGATCTTGCGCAGCAGGTGAAACTGTCAGGGCTTCCGGGCGGGCATCCACGGTTGCCGGCGATGCTGGCGTTGTATCGGCAGATGCAGGGGCTGCCACGGCATCTCGGTCAGCACTCGGGGGGAATGGTGTTTTGTCCCAACCGGCTCGATCGCGTCGTGCCGATCGAGAACGCGTCGATGGAAGGCCGGCGCGTGGTGCAGTGGGACAAGGACGACTGCGAGGAACTGGGCCTGGTGAAAGTCGATTTCCTCGGTCTGGGGATGATGGCGGTGCTGCAGGACGCGTTCGCGCTTTGCACGCAACGCGGAGAGCCGCTGACGCTGCACACGGTGCCGCCGGAAGATCCGGAGACCCTGGCCACGATCCGACGCGCGGATACGATCGGCGTGTTCCAGGTGGAGAGCCGCGCGCAACAGGCGACGCTGCCGCGGCTGCAGCCGCAGAACTTTTACGACGTGGCGATCGCCGTCTCCATCGTGCGGCCCGGACCGATCGCGGGCCGGGTGTCGCATCCGCTGATCAAACGCCGCGCCGGCGAGGAGAAGGTCGTTTATCTCGATGAGAGCGTGGAGCACCTGATGAAGCCGATTCTCGAGCGGACGTGGGGGGTGATCCTGTTTCAAGAACAGATGTTGGAGACGGCGATGGTGCTGGCGGGGTTCAGCGGTGCGCAGGCGGAGGAGCTACGGCGGGCGTTTGGGTTCAATCGCAACACCGCGCGGCTGAGGAAAGTGGTGGAGCAATTGCAGCTCGGGATGCGCGCGCGCGGCCACAGCGAGGCGGTGGTGCAGAAGGTGCTCGAGTCGTCGACGACGTTTGCGGGGTATGGCTTTCCCGAGAGCCACGCGATCTCGTTCGCGCTGCTGGCGTATGCAAGCACCTGGCTGAAGGTGCATCGGCCAGCGGAGTTCACTGCAAGCCTGCTCAACAACCAGCCGATGGGGTTTTACTCGCCGGCGACGCTGATCCAGGACGCGCGGCGGCACGGACTGAAGGTCAAGGCCGGGTGCGTGCAGCGGTCCAGCTGGGAGTGCACGGTGGAGGCGGACGACACGATCCGGATCGGGCTGCGCTATGTGAAGGGCCTGCGCGAAGCGAACGTGCGCGCGATGCTGGCCCAGCGTGCTGCGCGGGCGTTCACGTCGATCGATGACTGGCTGGCACGGACAAGCTTCTCGGCGGCCGAGCGACGGGCGCTGGCGGCGGTCGGAGCGTTGCGCACGCTGGCGAGCCATCGTCGTGCGGCGCTGTGGCAGGTCGAGGCGGCGTGGTCGGCCGAGGAGACATTGCTGCAACAGGCAGGGCAGGAGAGCAGTGGCACGGGCGTCTCGCCCGTGGAGTCGACTCCGGGTGACACAACAAAGGAAGATCGACAGATTATCACGAAACGGATGCCCGAATCGACCGACATGGGCGGGACGCTCATGCCACGCACAGCTACGCCGCTCGCGCCGATGACGCCGGCGGAGCGGATGCACGCGGACTTTCGCGGGATGAACCTGACGGTGGGCACGCATCCGATGGCGCTCGTGCGCGAGCGGCTGCCGGACGTGTGGCGCGCGGCCGACCTGCCGCTCGGCCGTGACGGCGAGCGCGTGAAAGTGGCCGGCAGCGTAATCTGCCGGCAGCGGCCGGGCACGGCCAAGGGGTTCGTGTTCGTGTCGCTCGAGGACGAGACGGGCATCGCGAACGTGGTCGTTTATCCCGATCTGTTCGAGCAACGGCGGATGACGATCAACGAGGAACCGGCCTTGTGCATCGTGGGGCGGATGCAGAGCGATCGCGGCGTGATTCACGTGAAGGCGGAGACGATCGAGGCGTTGAACCTGGCCGAGTTGCCGACGCAGACCTCGCACGATTTCCGGTGAAGGCGCCGCCCGCACCTCGAGCGGGCACTTTGTCGATCCTCGCTGGAGTATCTTTCCCGTTCTCCGTCTCGTTCTCTTGATCGGAGTTCGCGGGGAGAACGAGAAAGAGAACGAGACGGAAACGGGAGGTAACCCGCTGTGAGAACGCGGGTCAGTGCTCCCGATGAGTACGGCGACGGGTCGCACGCTGGAGAAAGTTCGCGCGCAGGCGCGGGACTGCACGCGCTGTCCGCTCTACAAAACCGGCACGCAAACCGTGTTTGGCGAAGGCCGCGTCGGTGCGCGGATGCTGATGGTCGGCGAGCAGCCGGGCGACCAGGAGGACATCGCGGGACGGCCGTTTGTCGGACCGGCAGGGCAGTTGCTCAATCGGGCGCTGGAGGAAGCGGGGATCGACCGGGACGAGGTCTTCGTCACGAATGCGGTGAAGCATTTCAAGTGGGTGCGGGCCGGCAAGCGGCGGTTGCACAAGAAGCCCAACGCGGCGGAGATCAACGCGTGCCGCCCGTGGCTCGAGGCTGAACTCGAGCTCGTGCAGCCCGACCTCATCGTCGCGCTCGGTGCCACGGCGGCGCAGACCCTGATGGGCCGACAGTTTCGCGTGACGCAGCAACACGGCCAGGTGCTCGCCGCGCCGTGCGCGAAAGGGTTTCTCGCGACCATCCATCCGTCCGCCGTCCTGCGCACGCCTCCGCCCGATCGTGACGCGGCGTATGCCGGACTGGTGAGTGACCTGAAAGCAGCGGTGCGGTTTTTGAAGCGCTCGCGCTGAGTCACGGAGTGCGCGTCGTTGTGCTCTTCGCGACATCTTCAGACCCCCCCGGTGTCTTTCCGCGCTGCCATATCCGCGCGTCATCCGCGGTGCTCCAGAGGTTTCGGGCGCGCGGTGGCGTTTGGTCGGGTGCCGGCGATGGCCAAAATGATGTTACACCTGTAACACGGAATTGGTCGCGGCTCAGAGTCGGGGTGGGCCGGAGTTTCGGACGGGGCAAAAAAACTGGGCAGCGGCGCGAGGTGGCGGCACGGGCGAGAAGTGTTCGGGAATTTACCCACGCGAATTCGGAGAACCGGCCCGATTTTCAACCGCCGCCAGGCGCGCTACATTCGCAGGGATGAAGACGATCCACATCGCCGAGATGATCGCGCAGGGAGGTCGGGACGGGTCGGTCGAAGCGCCCGAAGGCAGTTTCGCGGTGCAGCTGTCAACCGACGAAAAACCGGAGAGCGTGACCCCCGAGCACCTGTTCGCCGGCGCGTATGGGTCCTGTTTTCTCGGCGCCCTGAAGAATGCGGCCGAGACGGCGCATCTGCCCACGGAGGGTTTCACGGTGCTCGCGCGCGCTCATCTCGAGGAAGATCGGCGCGGCGGCTACAACCTGAACGTCGAGCTGAGGGCGGCGATGCCGGGGATCAGCGAATCCGACGCGCGTCATGTGCTGAACCTTGCGCACCAAACCTGTCCCTATTCGAAGGCAACCCGCGGCAACATCAACGTAAGCCTGGCCTTCGACTGACCTCTCATGAGTGAGCACTTTATTGTGGCCGTGGATCACGGACAGCTGCGGATCTACACCGAAGGCAACACGCTGGCGCCGTTTCCGCCGCGCGTGCAATTGGTCGAGTCCATCGATCTCGGTCCGCAGGATGTCCCGCTCCCAACGCGGGCCCGCCGCGGGCCAACGCGCTTCCCCGTGCCTGGTGCCACCGCCGAACGCAACGGCGCGGGCGTGGGGCACGGCGGCCGGCGCGAGGACTTCCGGCGGCAAGCGCAGCTGATTACCGCGAAGCTCCAAGCCTTTTGGGGGGAACATCCGATGGCCAGCTGGGACCTGGCCGCCGCGCCGGCACTTTACAACGCCCTCATCGAAACGCTCTCGCCCGATGTCGGTCGCCGGCTCAAGCGGGTTTACTCGAACGCAGCACTCGGCGAGGTGGGTGGCGTTGGCGCGGTGGCGGCAGTGAGCAGCTGAGGCAGGGCGCCGAAGCTCGCACGCGCGCGAAGGCGGCGGCTGTTTGCTGGAGAACGCTCCCGTGCGTCACTTCCGCAGCCGTTTCCGGCTGCGGTAGTCCTGCAAAAAAATGCTGCCGACGAGATAGAACGCGCCGGCCGCGGCCGCCAAAAAAAGCACGATCGCCAGCCCCGGATAGCCGAGGATCCGGAAGCGCGTGTCGACCTGCATCAGCAGCGACGCGCCTACGATCAGCGCGGCGAGCACGACGCCGGCGGTAATGCGGTTGGCGATCTTCTGCATTCCTTCGAGCACCACGTCGGCGTCGACGGCCTTCACCTTCACCTGGAGTTGCGAGTCCGTGATCGCATCCATGATCCGGTTCAACCGTCCCGGCAGGCTGCCGAGAAAATCCTTCATCTCGAGCAACGAGCTGAAGAGATTCCCCTGCGACAGATCGCGTTTCATCCGCCGCGACATCAGCTCGCTGACGTTGCGCTGGATGGACGCGTTGGGGTCGAACTCCGGATCCAAAATCCGGCCCACTTCGTCCAACTGGAGCAGCGTTTTGCCCAGCAGGGTGAGCTCGCTCGGCACGATCAAGCCGCTGTCGCGGGCGTGCTGGCTCACGTCGAGCAGCGAGCGGCCGACCTTCATCTGATCGAGCCCGCGGTCGCGGCGCGTCGCGACGAGCTGGCTGATCTGCCGGCGGAACTGCGACGGATCGAAACCCTCGACGCGTTCGCTGATGCGGATGACGATTTCCGCTGCCTCCTCGCCCTTGCCCTCGCTCAACGCGAGCAGAATTTTCAGCAGGTTGTCCTGCATGCCGGGCGTGACGTGACCCACCATGCCGAGATCGAGCAGCGCGATCTGGCCGTCGTCAGTGATGAACACGTTGCCGGGATGCGGATCGGCGTGGAAGATACCGTCGACCAACACCTGCTTGAGATAGGAGCGAAAGAGCTCCTCGATCAGCGGCGCGGCCTCGAGATCGAGCCGCGCGAGCGGGCTGAGCGTGGTGACCTTGCGGCCGTTCACGTAATCCATCGTGAGCACGCTGCTGGTGCTGTAGTCGACGACCGGCTGCGGCACGATGATGCGTGGGTATTCGCGCAGGTTTTCGCCCAGCTTGATCAGGTTCTGGACCTCGCGCTGGTAATTGAGCTCGTCCTGAATCGTCTGCCGGAACTCCTCGAGCACGGCCGAAAACCGGAAGCGCTTGCCCATCGCCGTGTGCTCGTCGAGGAACGTCGCGATTTCGCCGAGCACTTCGAAGTCGTCCGCGATCTGCGCGCGGATGTTCGGCCGCTGCACCTTCACCACGACCGGCCGGCCGTCCCGCAGCTGGGCGAAATGCACCTGGCCGAGCGAAGCTGCGGCCATCGGCTCGGTGTCGAAGCGGGAAAACGCCTTCGAGATCCGCACGCCGAGCTCGCTCATCACGATCTGCTCCACCTCGGCGTAGGGAAACGGTTTCACACTGTCCTGCAGCCGCGCCAGCGCGGCGACATAGGCCTCCGGCAGCAAGTCGGGCCGGCCGGCGAGCACCTGGCCAAGCTTCACGTAGGTCGGTCCCATCGCCTCGAGATCGGCGGCGAGCTGTTCGGGGGTGCCGCCCGCGTCAACCTGACCGCTCTCGGCCGGATCGAAGTCATTGGCGGCGGCGATCTGTTGCACCAGATCCGAGCGGCCGTATTTCCAGAGCAGGCGGGCGATCTCTTTGTAACGCTTGAGATGGTTGGGGGAGAGTTTCATGGGGCGTCGCCACGGCGATCGGCAAGCGACAGACGGACACCTGTTTGGCCGACGAGTTCGGGCTCGCGCGGCGGGCGGAACAATCGCCCGGGCGGCCCATCTACGGCTGCCGTGTTTTCCGCCGCCAAAGATGCCATCACCAGCCGGGCCGCCCGCACGTTCCTCAATCAGCGGATGGCGCGCTACGGCGAGATCCAGTCCCTGCAGCTCGACTCGAAAAACAAGTCCGGCGAGGTGGTTTGCACGCTCATCGGCGAAGCGGAGCCGATCAAAATCCGGATCGATCGCTACGAGGTGCGACAGAACGGCGGTGAGACGTTGGTCCGACTCGGCCAGTTCACCTGCAACCGGCCCTGGCTGGAGAATCTGTTGAACGACTACGGCCGCGACCGGGAGATCCCGGTTCCGTCGTGGGCGACCTCGGCGCTGTAGCCCAGCTCACCCAGGCCAACGAGCCTTCGGGCGCGCGATCGACCCTGTGCTGCTTTCGAACGCAGCGGCAGGTTCGCGACGACGTAATCTGTTATTGGCCAGACCAACAAAAATACGCCGCGTTGGGAAGGGCGTGACCGCTGGGCCCGCCGATGCCCAGTAGGCGCGCCCTACCATTGAGGCCTCCCTTGGTCACTTCTTTGGGAAACTCGTTATAGGTTACATTATGGCGGAGCCGGGCTGACGGACGGTGGCGACGAGACGGTGCGAATCGCAGCGGAGCTGGATTGCCAGCGGGCCTCGCGACGTGGCAGCGTTGGCGCATGGTCAAGATCACCGGTGAATACCAAGGCGACCTCCGTTGCGTCGCGATCCACGGCCCCTCGGGCCAGTCACTCAACACGGACGCTCCAAAGGACAACCAGGGTCGGGGCGAGGAGTTTTCACCGACTGATCTGCTGGCGACCTCGTTTGCGACGTGCATCGCCACCACGATGGCGATTGTGGCGCGTCGGCACGGGATCGAGCTGCAGGGACTGAAGTTCGCCGTGACCAAGGAAATGTCGGCGGACGGCCCGCGCCGCGTGGCGCGGCTGGCGACCGAGTTGTGGCTGCCGATCGCGAAAACGCCGGACGTGGAAAAGCTGCTCAAGAACACGGCGCTGGGCTGCCCGGTGCATCACAGTCTGCATCCGTCGATCGACGCGCCGATCACGTTTCACTGGGCGGGAGAGTGAGCGACGGACAGGGATCGCGCTGCCAAGGCCGGCGCTCGCCGCCCGCCGAGAACGAAGTGCTGGCGCAAGGGGTGTTGCCCGGCCGCCGGTGAACAGCGGCCCTACGACTCTGAGGCGCGCCTGAACCGGTAGGTGGTGTTGAAGATCAGCTGAATTCGTTTGGAGACGAACACACGCACCTTGATCTTGCCCGAGTCGGCGTCGGCTGGCGTGGCCGTGCCCTCGACGCGGCGTTCTTCGCCGTGGGTGTTGTGGGCGAGCCCGTGAAACTCGATCCGCTCGCCTCGCTCGAGTGCGCGCAGCTGGCTATCGGACACGTCGATCGAAAGCCGGCCCTGTTCGTTCAGGAAGAAATACGGAAAAACGTGGGCGGAGTAGGTCGAGGTGTAGGTGCCATTTTGCCGGACGAACGGCGGCAGCGTCATCGCCACGCGGCCGATGTAGATCGACGTCTTGGTCGGCGCGATCTCCACCTGGTCGTACTGCGCGAGCGGCGCTGGTTCGGCCGGCAGGCTCGCGAGGGTAAGCCCAAGCAGGGCAACGGCCGCACACCAGCGACGAAACATGGCGGGACTCTGGGCGGGGCCTCCGCGGGGTCAAGGCGTGGGGAGTGGTCAGTGACTGGCCAAGGACGACGAGAGCGTTGCGTCTTCCATGCGAGGCGCGTGGGACCCGGTCGCCGCCCGTGGAGCCGCGACGCCTCGTCGCGGCACGGTCCCTTTTTCGCGTTGCGCGGGGTCGCGGGGCGGGGTCATCTGATCAGCTCATGGCCAAGACGTCCTCGCAAGCGACCTGGGGCGGCCGGTTCACGGCTGCGCCGGCTGATTTGATGCTCCAATTCAGCGAATCGGTGTCGTTCGACCGACGGCTGGCGCCGTTCGACATCGCGGGTAGCAAGGCGCATTCGGCGATGCTGGCGCACGTCGGCTTGATCACCGCGGCGGAGCGCGACGCGATCCACGCCGGACTGGACGCGATTCTCGCGGAGATCAAGGCGGGGAAGTTCAAGTGGGAGGTGAAGCTCGAAGACGTGCACATGAACATCGAGCAGGCGCTGACCCGGCGCGTGCCGGCGGCCGCCAAGCTGCACACGGCGCGCAGCCGGAACGATCAGGTGGCAACGGACATGCGGCTGTGGTTCAAGCACGCGTGCGGTGTGCTCGCCCAGAAGATCGCTGGCGCGCAACGGGCGCTGCTCGAGGTCGCCACCGCGAACCGCACGGTGCTGATCCCCGGTTACACGCACCTGCAGCGGGCGCAGCCGGTCTTTCTCGCCCATCACCTTTTCGCCTGGATCGAAATGCTCGATCGCGACGGCGCGCGGTTTCGCGACGTAGCGGAGCACGCGAACTGGTGCCCGCTGGGCGCGGGTGCGATCGCGGGTACGACGCTGCCGATCGATCGCGAGTTCACCGCGCGGGCGCTCGGATTCCTGGACGCGAAAGGCCGGCCGCAGGTCACGCAGAACTCGATGGACACGGTTGCGGACCGCGACCTGTTCATCGAATTCGCCGCCGCATGCGCGCTCTTCGGCGTGCACGTTTCGCGGATCGCGGAGGATCTGATCCTGTGGAGCAGCGCGGAATTCAAGTTCGCGGAGCTGCCCGACGCGTTCTGCACGGGCTCGTCGTTGATGCCGCAGAAGAAGAACCCCGACGCGTGCGAGCTGCTGCGCGGCAAGTCGGCGCGACTGCAGGGCAACCTGCACACCCTGCTGACGCTGACGAAGGGGCTGCCGCTGACCTACAATCGCGACCTGCAGGAGGACAAACCGCCGGTGTTCGACAGCTTCGATCAAACCGCGCTCTGTGCCGACGTGCTCGCCGGCACGGTGACGGGGATGAAGATCCAGGTCGAACGCTGCGCTGCGGCGGTGTCGGATCCGGCGTTGCTGGCGACCGACCTCGCCGACTATCTGGTGGCGAAAGGCGTGCCGTTCCGCGAAGCGCATCACGCCGTGGGCGCGGTGGTGCGGCTCGCGGAAAAGAACAACGCGGCGCTGAATCAGATTCCGACCGAGGAGATGAAGAAGATTCACCCGGCGTTCGAGGAGGACTGGGCGGAAGTGTTCGATCTCGGCCGCGCGCTGGCGAAGCGCAGCGGCACCGGCATGCCCGGCCCCGGAGCGCTCGCGAAACAATTCAAACGGTGGGAGAAGAAGTTGAGGGTTGAGCGTTGAGGGTTGAGCGGGGGCCATCGGGCTCCAGCTCTCGGCACCAGAATCAACCCTCTCCACGCATCTCGTCCATCCGTCGCATGGCCAAAGTCCGGATCCTGTCCGATCGCGTCGCGAACCAGATCGCCGCGGGCGAAGTCATCGAACGTCCCGCCGCGGTCGTGAAGGAACTCGTGGAAAACGCGCTCGACGCCGGCGCGACGCGGATCGAGGTGGAATTCCGGCACGGCGGCCGGTCGTTGATGCGCGTCGAGGACAACGGCTCCGGCATGTCGCGCGACGACGCGCTGCTCGCGCTCGAACGGCATGCGACCAGCAAGATCAGCGAGGCCGCCGATCTCGACCGGCTGGGGAGCTACGGCTTCCGCGGCGAGGCGCTGCCGTCGATCGCGAGCGTGTCGCGATTCGAGCTGCAGACGCGCGAGGCCGGCCAGAACGTGGGCACCGAGGTGCTGGTGAGCGGCGGCAAGCTGGTGCACGTGCGCGACTGTGGTCGGCCCGTCGGCACGCGGATCGAGGTGGCACAGCTGTTCAACTCGGTGCCCGCGCGGCGGAAATTTCTCAAGAGCGACCAGACCGAGGCGGCCCATATCGTGCAATGCGTGCGGCTGTATGCCCTGGCCTGTCCGGGAACGGCTTTCTCTCTCATCGAGGACGGACGCGTGATTTTCCGCTCGCCGGAATGCCCTACACTCGCAGAGCGGATTGCGGAAATTTTCGGTCGGCAGACCGCCGAGTCGCTCGTGCCGATCGAATCGGTGGAATCCGGCATGCGGCTCGGCGGGCTGATCGGCCGGCCAGGTGTGGGCCGCGGCACGCGGCATGAGATGATCGTGTTCGTGAACCAGCGGCCAGTCGACAGCCGGACGCTGAACTATGCGCTGATCGAGAGCTATTACGAGTCCGTGCCGAAGGGGCGCTATCCGCTGGCGTTCGTGTTTTTCGAGTGTGATCCCGCGGCGGTCGACGTGAACGTGCATCCGGCAAAGCGCGAGGTGCGGTTCCGCAACGAGCCCGCGGTCCGCAGCTTTGTGATCCGGTCGGTGCTGCAGCGGCTGAGGGAGATTGCCGACCATCGATCCGACTTCGCCCAGCCTTCGGCGGACAACATGCCCAAGCCCGAGTCGCCAGGCGCGCCGGCGGCGCACGGGCGGAAGGACGACGCGCCTGCAGCGCATGCCGAGGGTAGGGCGGCGACTCCGCTCGCCGCCGGGAACCTGATTGTAACGGCGCGCTTCGGCGCGGAGTCCACGCCGTACCTCGAGAAATCCGGGGCGATCGCGGGTGCGCGGCCGGCGGGGGTGTTGCCGCCCGCGGTGCCGCGAATACCGGCCGCGCCAATGCCGGTGAATGCCGGAGCCGCCGCCGTACCGGCGCCGCTCAAGCCCGCTTCGCCCTCGTGGCGGTTTGTCGGACTGGCGCACGGCAACTACGCGCTGTTCGAGACGACCGCGGGTCTGATCCTGCTGGATCGCCGGGCGGCGCACGAGCGCGTCTGGTTCGAGCGGCTGCAGGAACAGTTTCGCTCCGGCGCGGTGCCGAGCCAGCGGCTGCTGCTGCCGGTGCCGGTGGAACTCGATCCGATCGCCGCGGCGTTGCTGCTGGACCGAGTGCAGTTTCTCAACGCGCACGGGTTCGAGATCGCGGAGTTTGGCCGAAATTTTTTCCGCATCGAGGCGGTGCCGGCGTGGATGGAGCCCGCGGATGCCGAGCCGTTCCTGCGCGATCTGCTCGGGGCATTCCGCGAGGGCCACTGGCCCGATCGCGACGCCAACCTCGCGCGGGAGGAACTGGCCCGACTCGCCTCGGTCAAAGCGGTCCGCCTGCCCGCCGTCACGGGCGAGCAGGAGCTCCGGGCCTTGGTCACGCACTTGTTCGCCACGCGTACGCCCATGACCAATCCAGCCGGCCGACCGACCTACATTGAGCTGAATCACGCGGAGCTGGCGCGGCGGTTCCAAAAATGATACCCGTACCATGCGCGCCGCCGCAAAATCATCGAGAGTCCAATCCACCATGCCCACCACCACTCCCCAGCCCGCCGCGACGGACGTGTCGCCGTCGGAAAGCGGTCACACTGCTCCGCCGTTCCTGACCAAGAACCTCGCGCCGCTCGCCCCGCCGGTGCAGCATCTGCGCGCGCTGATCCTGCGGCACCTGACCTCGACGCTGGCGCGGCATCCCGGGGCGGCGACGCCGCGCGACTGGTGGATCGCGACGGCGCTGGCGGCGCGCGACCGCATCCACGAGCGGATGATCGAGACGCAGGCAGTGCACAACATCGAGAACGTGCGCCGCGTGTACTATTTCTCGCTTGAGTATCTGATGGGGCGGCTGTTCGAGAGCAACCTGCTCGCGACGGGGCTGACCGAGGACGCGCGCAGCGCGCTCAAATCGCTGGGCGTCGATTTCGACGCGGTGCGCGAAGCGGAGATCGACATGGGCCTGGGCAACGGCGGCCTCGGCCGGCTCGCGGCGTGTTTTCTGGATTCGCTGTCGACGCTCGATTATCCGGCGCTCGGCTACGGCATCTATTACGAATTCGGGCTGTTCAAGCAGGAGTTCGTCAATGGCCATCAGATCGAGCATCCGGACAGCTGGCTGCTCTTTGGCGATCCGTGGGAAGTGGTTCGCGCCGACTACACCCAGGAGGTGCATCTCTACGGTCGCGTGGAAAACGTGTTCGACGACCGCGGCAACTCGCGGCCGCGCTGGGTGGACACGCAGACGATCGTGGGCGTACCGCACGACATCCCGATCGCGGGCTATGGCACGAAGACGGTGAACCTGCTGCGCCTGTGGGCCTCGAAGGCGTCGAAGGACTTCGACCTGGCGGCGTTCAACTCCGGCGGCTACGTGGAGGCGGTGCGCGAGAAGGCCGTGGGCGAGACGATCTCGAAGGTGCTGTATCCGAATGACAAGACGGAGAACGGCAAGGAGCTGCGGCTGGTGCAGCAGTATTTCTTCGTAGCGTGTTCGCTGCGCGATATCCTGCGGCGGCATTTCCGCAATCCGGTCAACACCTGGGCGAATTTTCCCGAGAAGGTGGCGGTGCAGTTGAACGACACGCACCCGGCGATCGCGGTGGTCGAATCGATGCGAATCCTGCTCGACGAGCACCAGATGGAATGGGAGGCGGCGTGGGAAATCGTGCAGCGCACCTTCGGTTATACGAACCACACGCTGTTGCCCGAGGCGCTGGAGAAATGGAGCGTGTCGCTGTTCGAGCGCGTGCTGCCGCGGCATCTCCAGATCATCTACGAAATGAACAGCCGGTTCCTGCAAAAGGTGCAGGCGAAGTGGCCGGGCAACGTCGAGAAAATGCGCACCTGCTCGCTGGTCGAGGAGAACGGCAACAAGATGATCCGGATGGCGCATCTGTCCGTCGTCGGTTCGCATGCGGTGAACGGCGTGGCGGCGCTGCACACGGAGCTGCTGAAGAAGCAGCTCTTCCCGGAGTTCAACGAACTCTTCCCCGGCCGGTTTCAGAACAAGACCAACGGCATCACCCCGCGCCGGTGGCTCGCGCAGTGCAATCCGCAGCTGAGCGCGCTGATCACGCGGACGCTGGGCAGCGAGGCGTGGGTGCGCGATCTCGACCTGCTCCGCGGGCTCGAGTCGCACGCGGGCGACGCCGCGTTCCAGGAGGAGTTCATGGCGATCAAGCGGGCCAACAAGGTTCAGCTCACCGCGGTCATTCGCAGCGACTGCGGGTTGGAGGTGTCGCCCGACGCGCTGTTCGACGTGCAGATCAAGCGGCTGCACGAATACAAGCGGCAGCACCTGAATCTGCTGCACATCCTCGCGCTTTACCGGCGCATCCTGCAGAACCCGTCGCTCGACCTCGTGCCGCGGGTTTTCGTGTTCGCGGCGAAGGCGGCGCCGGGCTACGACCTCGCGAAGAACATCATTCGCGCGATCAACGTGATCGGCGGGAAGATCAACAGCGATCCGCGGGTGAACGACCGGCTGAAGGTCGCGTTCCTGCCGAACTACCGCGTGTCGCTGGCGGAAAAAATCATCCCGGCCGCGGATCTCTCGGAGCAGATCTCGACTGCGGGCAAGGAAGCGTCGGGCACCGGCAACATGAAGCTGGCGCTCAACGGCGCACTGACGATCGGCACGCTGGATGGGGCCAACGTCGAAATCCACGAGGAAGTCGGCGACGAAAACATCTTCATCTTCGGCATGACCGTCGTGCAGGTGGAGGAGTTGCGCGCCGCGGGTTACCGGCCGTGGGATGTCTATCAGCGCGACGAGGAACTGCGCGCGATCGTGGACTGGCTGGGCAGCGACTATTTCACGCCCGGCGAGCACGGGGCGTTCTCGATCCTGCACCACAGCCTGCTCGGCGGCGGGGATCCGTTCATGGTGCTGGCGGATTTCCGTTCCTACTGCGATTGCCAGGCGAAGGTGGACCGCGCGTACCGCGACCGCGCGAACTGGGCGAAGATGGCGATCCTGAATACGGCGCGCGTCGGCAAATTCTCGAGCGACCGGACGATTCGCGAATACGCCGAGCAGATCTGGAATCTGAAGCCGGTGCGCGTGCCGTAGGCGCGTGGCTGCCTCCGAACATTCGTGCCCGGCTTCGCGTGATCCGTCATCGTGAAACGAAGCCGGCCCGCGCCGCCGTGCGCGGGGGCAACGACCGGCGTCTGTTTCTCGCCGCCGCCGTGGCGCTGCTCGTGTGGACCCTGCCGGCTCGTGCCGCGGCGCAATGGCAGGTTCCGCCGTTGGATGGATCCGTCTCCGGCGCGACGAGCCTCAAGCTGCTGCCCAACTCACCCAAGCTGACGTGGCGGGTCTCGGTTGCCACCCCGGAGCCGGGCAAGCGGGTCGCGCGGATCGCCGTGGAAGGCGACGGCACGCATCTGGAGCTCGAACTTGAGCTCCATGCAGCGACTGGAAACGGAACCTGGGCGCTGTCGGCCGGCCGACTCGATGCGGGCACGTGGTGGCGCGCGTTGGCGCCAAAGCTCGGGGCAGCCGCAGAGGGCGTGACGGCGGAGGGCGTGGTCGAGTTGGAAGGGAAAGGCGAGTGGCGCGAGGGCGGGCCGATGGGCGTGGTGAAAGTCGTGTGGCGCGAAGGCGGTTTGCGGCACGAAGCCGACGGGTGGGCGTTGGCCCAGCTCGCGGTGGCGGGCGATTTCGCGATCGACGCAGCGCGGCGTGAGGTGCGGAGCGAAGGACCGTTTGAGCTGACGATCGGCACGATCACGACGACGCGGTTTGGCGCGCGAAACTTTCTGCTGCGCGCGCTGCTCGAGGCCGCGGCGACGCTGGTCGTGCGTGAGGCGCGGATCGAAATCGCCGGGGGCGACGTGACGCTCGATCCGTGCACGGTGCCGCTGTCGCCGCTGGTGCTCGATCTGAAGCTCCGGTTGACACGCGTGGGGCTGCAGGATCTGGCCGCGCTCGTGCCGGACGCGCTTGCGGCTGCGAGCGGCCGGGTCGACGGCGTGGTGGGTTTGCGCTGGAGCGAGGCGGAGGGGCTGCAAATGCGCGAGGGGCATCTCGCGGTACGCAAGGACGAGCCGGCCGAAGTGCGGTTGGCGCCGACGCCCGGGCTGATTTCCGCGAGCCTGCCCGCCGAGGTCCTGAAACATTATCCGGGGTTGGGACAGATCGAGACGGGCGAGATTCCGCTGCGGGCGGAGTTGCTGGAGGTGACGTTTACGCCTGACGGCGACAGCGAGGGCCGGACGGCGCACGTGCACCTGGCGGGTGGACCGGTCGATCCGAAGCTGCGCGCGCCGGTGGACCTGACGGTGAACGTACGTGGGCCGCTCGAATCGCTCATCAAGCTCGGCACCAGCCACCGCCTGCAATTCGGCGGCCGATAGGGGCGCGGAGAGGTTGTTTCCGTCGGACGAAATTCCTGCGCGCAGGGCCGAGGTAGGTCGGCGTGCGGTTTCATGTGGCCCGGCGGGCGCAGGGCGCGCCGCGGCCCGCGGGATGGGTTTGGTCACACGGCCGGCGCGGCGGACGCGAAACTTGCGTTGAAACTGCGCGTCTACGAGCGCAACGTCTCCGCGCATGAACACCCGCTTTCTCGTTCCGCTCGTGCTGCTGAGTTTGGCCTCGGGCGGCTGCCTGAGCGTCAAGACTCAGCCCATCGAGGTGAAACCCATCCATGTCACCGTCGATGTGAACGTGAAGGTCGATCGCGCTTTGAACGATTTCTTTGGCGACCTCGACCAGAAATCCGCCACCTTGGAAACGCCCGCAGTCAAACCGTGATCACCATGAAGACGTCTCTTTTTCGCCTGCTTGCCATTGCCGCAGCCCTGACCTTTGGGGCGGGCGTGTTCACCGCGCGCGCGGAGGATCTCGCGACGGTGAAGTCCCGGATGAGCCAGCGGCTTTCGCAGCTCGACCAGCTCAAGGCGAGCGGCGCGTTGGGTGAAAACAATCGCGGCATGATCGAACTGCGCGACGGCGACACCGCGACGGGTGACGTGATGGCGGCGGAGAATCGTGATCGCGCGATTGTGTATGCGGAGCTGGCCAAGCAGACGGGCACGACGCCGGAGCAGGTGGGCCGGGCCCGCGCGCGTCAGATCGCCGGCGCGAGCGCGCCGGGCGTGTGGCTGCAGAAGCCGGACGGCACGTGGTATAAAAAGTAAACGTTGGTGGAAGCGCGGGCGCCTCGCCTGCAGCCCCGGTGAGGGAGGCACTGTAGGGCTGCCGTTCATCGGCAGCCGGGCGTGAGGATGGAGCGGCCAACGCGTTTGCGGCCGGCGACGAGCGCCGGCCCTACGCAAAAGGCTACGTCAGGATCCCGGCGACGCACGCGGAGAGGTAGCACGCGAGCGTGCCGCCGATCATGGCCTTCACGCCGAGTTGCGCGAGGTTGGAGCGCTGGTTCGGCGCGAGTGCACCGATGCCGCCGATCTGTATGCCAATGGAGACGATGTTGGCGAACCCGCACATCGCGTAGGTGAGAATGATGATCGTGCGCGCGTCGGTGAGCGCGCCGGAGGACTTCAGGCCGGCGAGTTGCGAGAACGAGATGAATTCGTTGAGCACCGTGCGGGTGCCGAGGAGCGCGCCCGACTGAAGCAAATGACCCAAGTCTATGCCGAGCAGCCAGGCAATCGGCGCGTAGACGAGTCCGAACAGCAACTCGAGCGAGAAGCTTTGAAACGCGCCGTCGGTCACCTCCCGGATCCAGGCGTTCAGCCCCGGGTAGTGCACGAGCGTGGCGCCGCCGATCACCAGATCGTGCGGGCTGCCGAACCAGCCAAGCAAGGCGTTGAGCATTGCGATCAGCGCGGTGAATGCGATCAACATGGCGCCCACGTTGACGGCGAGCTTGAGGCCGTCGGTCGTGCCGACGCAGACCGCGTCAACCAGGTTCGAGCCGATCCGCTCCTTGGAGACATTGAGGTCCGTGCTCACCGGCTCCGTCTGCGGCAGCAGGATTTTGGAAAGCATGAGCCCGGCGGGCGCGTTGATCACCGACGCGGTGATGAGATGCGTGGCGAACAGCACCTGCTGCTGCGGATCATCGCCGCCGAGGAATGCAATGTAGGCGATCATCACGGCGCCCGCGATCGTCGCCATGCCGCCCGTCATGATGGTGAGCATCTCCGAGCGCGTCATCGTCGGCAGGTATGGCTTGATCAGGAACGGCGCCTCGGTTTGGCCGAGGAAAATGTTGGCCGAGGCGCTGAGGGTTTCCGCGCCGGAGAGCCGCATCGTCTTCGACATCACCCAGGCGAACACGAACACGATCTTTTGCAGGATGCCGAGGTAGTAGAGCAGCGACGAGAAAGCGGAGAAGAAGATGATCGAGGGAAGAACCTGAATCGCGAAGAGCACGCCGTGCTTTGACTTGTCGGCGAGTGAGCCGAACAGCATCTCGACGCCGGCGTTGGTGAAACCGAGCAGGTCGACGAAGCGGGAGCCAATCCACTCGATGACGATGCGCGCCGGAGCGAAGTAGAGCACGAGTGCGGCAAAGGTGAATTGCAGCGCGACGCCGGTGGCGATCAGCCGCCAGCTGATGGCGCGGCGGTTTTCGCTCAGGGCGACGGCGATCGCCAAAAAAACCGCGATGCCAAAAAAGCCGCGGCCGAGGTGAAGGATGAAGTCCATGCCAGAAAGCAGTGCTCCCGAGCTTGTGGCGCGGCGTCTCGTCGGCGAGCCACAAACGCGGTGCGACGATCAGTGCCCGCGCCTGCCGTGCTGCGCCTGCCGGCGTGGGCCATCCTTCTTCGGCCGCGTGCGAGGGCCGCCCGCGCACGCTAATTTCACGTAATACGTGAAATTAGCCGACGGCCCCGGTCGCGAACGGAAAGCGCCCGCGCGGCGGGGCAGCCGAGAGCCGGAGATAGAGCAGGCGCAGGGCAGCGCCATGCCGCGAGAGCGAACGCGGCGGATAGATTTTCACGTAATACGTGAAAAGTGCTTCCGCGCGGGCGAGGGCGTTTCACCGCTTGCGGAGCGCGGTGGGCGGACAAAGATGGAGGGCATGACGGTGCAAGAACGACTGGAGCGGCATCTGACGAAGACGCCTGACATCGCGCAGGCCAACTGGGTCGCGCCGAACGCGACGGTGGTGGGCGACGTGACGCTCGGGCCGAAAGCGAGCGTGTTCTACGGCGCGGTGCTGCGCGGCGACATCGCGCGGATCATCGTCGGCGAGGGCACGAACATCCAGGACAACGCGATCGTGCACCTGGCCGACGATCTCGATGCGATTATCGGCGCGTGGTGCACCATCGGGCACGCGGCGATTGTTCACGCGTGCACGATCGAGGATGAGTGCCTGATCGGCATGGGCGCGACGGTGCTGGACGGCGCGCGAATCGGCGCGCGCAGCATCGTGGGGGCGGGGGCGGTGGTGACGCCGCGCACGATCGTGCCGCCGGGTTCGATGGTCCTCGGGGCGCCGGCCAAGGTGACGCGGGCATTAAGACCCGAGGAGCAAGCGGCGCTGCGGGGCTGGGCCGAGAAATACGTCGAGGTCTCGAAGGCGCACGCCTTGCGGCAGGCGAAAGTGAAAAAAACATAGCGACGGCAGCGCGGGAGGCTGCAGCCGAGGGTGACGGGAACTCAACGAGTTGCCGCCGGCGCGGGCGGTCTGCGATCCGTTCGCAGGCGAAAAGCGGGCAACGTTGGCCAAGATGTGCGCAGCCCGGGGGAGGGCGGGCGCGTAGATTCGCGCCAACAAAACTCCCATGAAAACGAACGTTGGATCCTTCGATGCGGCGGTGCGATTCGTGGCCGGATGTGCGCTGCTCATGCTCGGCCACCATTACATTGGTTGGTGGGGGCTGCTCGGGTTGATCCCGATCGTGAACGCCGCCACCGGATTTTGCCTCGTGTACGCGGCGCTGGGGATTTCGACCACCGCGTGCGATCAGGAAATCAGGACGGCGCGAGTGCAACATCCGCGGATGCGGGTCGACGCACGGCGGCATCACCACTGAGCCGGAATGGTGGCGGGGCGGGAGAGCGCGTTGCGGTCGAGGCGCTTTGCGTAGCGGAAGCGGTGGGGCTTCCGGCGAAACGCCGACGCGTTCCGCTACGGCGAAGCCGCGGGTTACGGGCAGGCGCGTTGAGGACCACGCACTCCACCCTGGCTGCGTTCACTCAGCGTTTGAAGCCGAGGACGAAGACGCCGAGGCTCACCAGCGCGATGCCGAACCATTCGCGGTTGCTCGGCCGCTCGCCGAGAAAAAGCACCGCGATCAACGCCACCAGGATGACGCTAAGCTTGTCGACCGGCGCGACCTTGGAGGCGTCCCCGAGCTTGAGCGCGCGAAAGTAGCAGACCCAGGACGCGCCGGTGGCCAGCGCGGAGAGCGTGAGAAAAGTCCAAGTTTTGGACGAAAGCGCCAGCGGGTTGGACCACTTGCCGGCGAAGAAAACAAACGCCGCGAGGACAAAAAAGATCAGGCAGGTGCGGATGAGCGTGGCAAAGTCGGAATCCACGCCCTGCAGGCCGATCTTCGCGAAGATCGCGGTGAGTGCGGCGAACACCGCCGAAAGGAGGGCCCACGTGAACCAAGCGGAAGGGGTGACGGGCATGGGACGGAGTCTAGAGGCTAGAGCTGAGAGTCTAGAGCGGAGAGCCGGAAGAAGTTGAGAGTTGAAGGTTGAGAGTTGAGAAGGGGGAGGGGAGGTCACTTGCCGGGCTTCAGGCCGGCGGCGAGGAGGGTTTCGAAACTGGGTTCGGTCGTTTCCTTCGCAACGGCAGTCACCTCGACTTTGGTGAACCCGGCTTTCTTCAGGAAACCGTGCAGCGCACTCTCCTTGAAGCCGAGCCAGACATCGGCGTAGAGCTCGCGGGCTTTTTCGAAATGGTGCTCGTTGAGATCGAGCACCAGCAGCTGGCCGCCGGGGCGCAGGATGCGGAAGGCCTCGTTCACCGCGGTCTGCGGATGCTGCGCGTGATGCAGCGCCTGCGACAGGATCGCGAGGTCGACGGAGCGATCGCCGAGCGGCACGTGCTCGATGTCGCCGAGCTTGTAGGAGAGATTGGCGAGGTTGTTTTTCCGCGCGAGCGTCGTGCCGACCTCGACCATCCGCGGCGAGTTGTCGATGCACCACACCTGCCGCGCGCGCGCGGCGAGCAGCTGCGACAGCAGGCCTTCGCCTGCACCGAGATCGGCGATGTCGATCGCGGGTGTGAGCCGCAGCGCGAGGTGGCCGATCGCTTCCCACGAGCGGCCCGGGCAGTAATTTTTGCCCAACCGGCCGGCGATGAGATTGAAATACTGCTCCTGCGTGCGCCGCCGTTTTTGCAGGATGCGGTCCAGGTTTTCCCGGTCCTCGTTGATCACTGCCAGCTCTGAGACGGAATCGATGGCGGACTTCAGCAGCGCGAGCGTTCGCGGCGGGAGGTTGCTCCGGATGGAGTAGAACGCCTTCTTGCCATCGCGGCGGTCGGTGACGAGGTCGACCTGGCGCAGCAGCGCGAGTTGCGACGACACCCGCGACTGGCCCATGCCGAGGATTTCCTGCAGCTCGGCGACGGACAGCTCTTCGCGCACGAGGAGCGCAAGCAGCCGGAGGCGGGTGGGATCGGAGAGAGTTTTGAGGATGTCCCAGGAGGCGTTCACGCGCGGACCACGCTGGGGACCCGACGTGCGAATGGCAATGGCCGGATCAGCGGTGGGTCTGACGCGGGCAGACACAAAACAGGCGGCGAACCGCGATCGCCGCCTGGGAAAGAGCCGAGAGCCGGCCGGATTACTTCAGGAACCGAATCGTGATGGGATACTGCCAGGGTTTCCCGTCGTTCGCCTTCAGGCCGGCGATGATGACGCACACCAGATTGAATACGCCGACGGCGAACATCAACGGGAAGCCGATCACGATGAAGATCAGCAGGGCGGAGATCACCAGGTAGATGAAGCAGGTGATCTGGAAATTGAGCGCTTCCTTGGCGTGAACGACCACCTCGGGAATCTCGTGCTTTTTGATCTGCCAGACGAGCAGCGGGCCGATGATGTTGCCGAGGGGAATGATGAATCCGCAGAGGGCGGTGAGGTGGGCCAGCATCGACCAAGTCCGAACGCTCGCTTCAGCGGGCGGGAGAACCGGCTGAACCGGTTGGGGCGCGACAGGAGGAGGGGTATCCATAACGCGGCGTAGGATAGTCAGCCCGTTGGACGGGTCAACGATGGGCTGCATCGGTGCACCTGAATCGCAGGATCGGGAAAGCCTCGATGGCGCGGCGCTGGCTCTGCAAAAACATGTGGGCTGGTCGAAACGGCTCGCCTTGAGCCTGGCAAAAGGCCCGGCGAGGACGCCTCGGCTACCTCCGCCCGTTTTCGACGACGTCAGCCGAGCGTCAGCACGAGGCTGGCGAGCTGCCAGGCACCGAAGAGCGCGATCAAGGTGCCGGAGGCGAGATTGATCACGTGGAGCCGGTGGGCGCCCACCTTGGTGCCCAGCCAGTTCGCCCCGGTGCTGAGCAGCAGCCACCAGACGGCGGAACCAAGGAAGACGCCGGCGACGAGCACGGCCGCGGGAGTGACGCCGGAGGCTGTCACGCCGATGCCGAGCCCGGCAAAAATCGCCACGAAGGCGAGGACTGTCGCGGGATTGGCCAGCGTGAGGGCGAACGTCGACACGTAGGCGCCTGCGAGACTGCGGGCATGCACCGGCGCGGCGGTCGTCGCAGCGGGCTTGGCCCGCGCCAGCGATATTCCGAGATACACCAGAAACAGACCGCCGAACCAGTGAATCGCCGTGCGGTGATCGACGAGGAAATGAGTGACGGCGGTGATGCCCAACGCGGCGATGAGTCCGTAAAGCGCATCCGCGGTGGCTGCACCCAGCCCGGTGACGAAGCCGGCGGCGCGACCATCGATCGCCGAGCGGCGGATGCACAACAGCCCGATCGGCCCGACCGGCGCCGCGATGCAAAAGCCCATCGCCAGACCTTTCAGAAAGATGTCCATGCGGGATTGAGGTGATCCGCGCCGCGAAGACTACGCGGCCCGGTGGCAACACGCTCGTCCAGGGCCATCGATCGAAGGTGAGGCGTCGCCTCCGCAGGGCTAGTTCATTCTCGTTCTCGTCATCGTTCTTTTTCTCGGTTCCGTCGCCGGAATTGTTGAGAGAACGAGAACGATAAAGAGAACGAGAAGCTGATTCGCCGCGAATCCGTCCGTTACGAGGCCTTGTCGGCGTAGCGCGCGATGCTGACGATCGCGTAGTCCTCGTCCGAGGCGTCGGTCTTCACGTTGATGACGTCGCCGGTTTTCTTGCCGAGCAACGCGGCACCGAACGGCGTCTTGTAGGAGATGAAATGCTTCTCCGGATCGCCGTCCCAGGCGCCGAGCACGGTGTAGGTGGTATGGTGGCCGTCCTTGACGCTGGCGACCTCGACGACCGTACCGACGCTGACCTGATCGATCGAGGCGTCCTTGAAATCGGAGATGCGGGCGCGGCCGAGATCGCGTTCGAGATTGGTCTTGTGCGCCATGAGCACCTGCTGCTCCTGCTTGGCCATCTTGTATTCCGAATTCTCACGCAGGTCGCCGTGCTCGCGGGCGGCGGCGATCGCCTTGGAGTTTTCCGGAATCTTCTTCGAGACGATGGTCTCGTATTCCTCGCGCTTCCGCTCGTAGCTGGCCTTCGAAACGATGAGCTGTTCCTCGCGCGTTTCGGCCTCGGAGTCGACCAGCGTCTGGATCTTGGGGAAGATCTTGATGAACCGCGCGAGCAGCGACTTTTTCGTCAGCTCCTCGAAGCCCTGGTTGAGCATCAGGGTGTTGGCCAGATCGCGGGCGGTTTCCGGATCGGCGGTGGAAAGCAGGTCGGCGATCAGCTCCGTATCGTCGCTGAGGATGTCGGCGAGCGGAATCCGGCGCGCGCTGGAGGCTTGGAGCGCCTCGTAATCGATCGCGAAGAAAATGGCGCCGAGCAGCCGCGGCGTGATGAGATCGTTGAGCAGCTTCGCGAATTTCTTCGAATGCCGGTTCTTGACGATCCAGAGCAGGACCGGGGCGCGGAGATTCTGCTCGGTCTGCCAGCGCTTGAGTACGGCGGCGAGCTCGTCGGCGTGGCCCTGCTCGACGAGGAAGTTGATGCACTCGGTCGTGAACTTGCCCTGCGAGGTCTTGAGCAGGTTGAAGAGGATGTCGCGCCCCTCGATCGGGTGCGTGGCGTTCACCAGTTCGAGGAAACGCGCCTGGAAGTGCACCGGGATCTTCTCGGCGATGGCCGGGAGATCGCGGGCGTTGGCGACGAGCGCCGGTTGCTGCGGCTCGAACGTGGCGGGGTCGATCCCCAAGTGGCGGGCCAGCTCGTCACGTACCGCGGCGCCGTACAGCCGCTCGGACGGGTCGAGTTGGTTGGAGCTTTTCACCGCCTCGGCGACGCCGGTCAGGACCACGGAGAGATCGGTGTTGATCTCCTTCTTGCCTATGGCCTCGATCAGCTCCTCGGCCAGGGTGATTCGGCGGCGCGCCGACCGCGTCGAGTTGAACTGCTCGAGAATCTCGTCTTCGGCCGAAACGGGAGTCTCACGTAGGACGTAGCACTCGGTTTTTTTCTGCGGAACGGAGATGCGCGGGTCCTTGGCGAGCGCCTTCTTGGTCGCGGCCCACCACTTTTTGAACTTATCCTCGCCGATTACCTGGCCGAGCGTGATCTCCAGGTCGATCGCGGTGGTGGCGTGATTGTCGTAGGTCTGCAGCGTTTCGACGACGAGCTGGACGGGGTTTTCGGCGATCAACTCGGCAACCTGCTTCGGATCGGTTTCCTTGCGGACCAGCAGGTGGTTGGCCGGAAGGATTTCCATGGTTGTCAGGCAAAAGGCCGGATCCATCGCATGGCCCTTCTTGTTCTTGAAATCGATGATCAGCCGCTGCGCCGCCTCGTCATAATCCTTGATCCGGCCAAACCCCCAGCTGCGGTGGATCACATAAGCGCCCGGCTCCATGGCCTCCAACTGAGCTTTGGCCGCTTTGAGCGGCGGGTTTTTGGCAATGAGCGCGGAAACAGCTTCAGAATTCATGATTGCGAAAGTGAGGGCCTGAACGGGAGAGTTGAGCGGAGAATGCGCATCCTTGTCAAACAGTGTGTCACCCTCGGCCGGCCATGAGCGCGCCCGTGGAAGCCAGAACGACCGCGTGGCCGGCGGCGGCGCGATTGCTCGCGCGCTGGTTGGACCGGCGCGAGCGCGTGGACGAACTCCTCGAATCGCTTGGCGGTTCGCTAACCGGCACGGAACGCGCGCGTTGCCAGCACCTGGTGTTCGGCGCGATCCGGCATTTCGGGCGCATCGATGCCGCCATCGGCCGGCTGGTGTCCCACTCGCCGCGGTTCGCGACGCGCGCGGTGCTGCTGGTGGCGGGATTCGAGCTGATTGAAGCGCGGGCGGAGCGCGGCGGCGCGCCGACACGCGCATCCGAGGCGGGGACCACGAACGCGCCGGATCAACCGACCCCTGTCGTGGATGGACGGGTTGCGAAAATCGTGCATCACGCGGTGGAGCAGACGAAGCAACTCGCCAGTCCCGCGGAGGCGCGGATGGTGAATGCGGTGGTGCGCAAGCTGGCGGGGGTGCTCGCCGAGCCGCCGCCGCCCAAGCTCGCGCCGGCGGACGTGCTGGCAGAGTATTTCTCGCATCCGGTCTGGCTCGTGCGGAGCTGGCTGGCGCAGTTCGGCGCGGCCGCCACGCGCGCGCTGCTGGAGTGGAATCAGCAACCGGCGCCGGTCTACGCACGCTGGCGTTCCTCCTTTGCCGAGCCTGCGGAGGACAAGCTCTCGGTCGCCGCGCCTACGGAGGGCAACCCCGTTCCGGTGGAGGCGGCGAAGGCGGCGCCCAAAGCGGAAGAACCGGTGCCGGCGTGGTTCAAGCCGACGGCGTGGGCGGGGTTTTTCGAAATCCCGCCGGGACATTGGACGGAAATCGAGCCGCTGCTGCAAAGAGGACGGATTTATCTCCAGGATCCGGCGACGCGGATTCCGGTGGAACTGTTGGCGCCGGCGGCGGGCGAACTCGTGCTCGACGGCTGTGCCGCGCCCGGCGGGAAGAGCCTGTTGATCGCCGACTCGATGCGTCAAGGCCGGCTCGTGGCGATGGATTTGCCCGGCGCGCGGATCGGCCGGTTGAAGGAAAACCTCGCGCGCGTGCCGGCGGGCGTGGAGGTCGCGCTGGTGCAGGGCGACTTGCGCCAGGATCCGGCCGGGCTGCTCCGCGAGCACAAACTGCCGGCGCAGTTTCCCGCGGTCCTGCTGGACGTACCGTGTTCCAACACCGGGGTGATGCGCCATCGCGTGGACGTGAAATGGCGGCTGCAAGAAGGGGATTTTCGCAAGCATCCGCTGCAGCAGCTGGCGCTCCTGCGGGCGGCAGCGCGGCTGGTGGCGCCGGGAGGCCGGCTGGTCTATTCGACGTGCAGCATCGACACGGAGGAGAACGAGCACGTGGTGCAGGAATTTCTGGCGGGAGCGCGTCCGGGCGAGTGGAAGCTGGAAAACCATCAGATCTCGCGGCCGTGGGAGGCCGGGCACGACGGCGGCGCGGCGTTTTTGCTGCGCAAAAACACCGCGCCGAGTTGAAGACGGAAGTTTAAGTTGAAGCAGCCGGGCCACGGCGCGGCCCACGCATTGGCGCTGCGGCTGGCTACAACTTCAACGCGCCCGGGCACGTCCGGCGTTACGGAACCAGATCGAATACCTTCAGCCGCTTTTCGGTTTCGCGCGTGCCATTCAAAAACGTGAACGTCACCTCGTCAGCGGACGCGACGAGTTCCTGGTAGCGAGAAATATCCCACTCGGCGACGGGCTGGCCGTTGATCCGCGTGACCAGATCGCCGGGCTGGATCTCTTCGGCTTCGGCGGGCGACTGGGGGATCACGCTGACGACGCGCCAATAGGCGGGCGCTTTGCTGAAACTCAGCCCCGTGCTGCGGGAGGAGCGTGAAGGGACCGGCGCGGTCGACTCGCGGTAGAAGGTCACCCGGCTGTGCTCCTGGTCGAAGGTCACGGTGAAGTGCTTCAACAATCCGCCGCCGAGCGACGTGAGCTCGTCCGTCAGATCCACCACGGGCTGGTCGATGAGATAGTCGCCGATGCGCAGCGCCTGCGCGAGCCGGCCGATGTGCTGTTCGCGATCGCCGCTGAGCGTGGCGACCGTGGCACCGACCCGCGGCGGGACGGTGAACGTCGGAGCGAGTCCGGCGGGGTTGAGGCTGAGGGTCGCGTCACTGCCGGAGTCGATCAGCGCGACGAACGTCTGGTCGCCGAGCCGCAGCGGAATGATGGGCGTTTTCCGGTCGTTGTTGAACGGAATGACCGAGCCGGGCAGCAGGGGGTTGGCGGAGCGCTTCTGGAGCAGGACGCGCGAGTGCGGATAGTCGAGCGTGAGCAAGGTTTCGCGAAACAGCGGGAAACCGAGGACGCCGTCGATCTTCACGCCGAGATGGGCGGAAATCGCGGCGCAATCATAGATCAGCACCTGCACGTTCTCGAATCGCGCATCGCCCAGCTCGATGCGTCGCAGCGTGGCGGCGCTGAGGAGCGCGGTCTCGCCGTCGGCTGACTTGACGCGCACCAGCGGCGTGGGGGCGGGGGCGGTGTTCTTGGCAGAATAGCGCGCGGCGAGCTCGGGGGCGACCAAGGTCACCGACGCGCCGGTATCGATGAGGAAATTGTAGGGACCGCGCTTGTCCCACTTGCCCTGCACGATCAGGTAGTTGGCCATGGTCCTGGCCGGGATCATGACCAGCGGCGAATCGAGGGTGGTGCGACCAGGCCGCGGCATTTCGCGGCGGAACATGTGGCAGCCGGTGCCCAGCCCGAACGCCAGCGCGAGCCCGATCGCCAGCATCGTCCGCGTCCACGCCCCGCGGCGGCGCGAAGGCGCCGCCCAACGAGCGACGGGAGCTGGAACGCGAAGGCTCATTTGTCGGGCAAGGGGAGGGTGCGGCTGAGCCAGAGTGCGGCCAGCGCGAACCCCGCGGCCACGACAAATACACTGCCGCCGCCAAAGATCCAGTAGGCTGTGCCGGCGCAAACCGGCGTGATCGCCCGCGAGAGCGAGCCGAGCGAACGGAACACGCCGAGCGCGCGCCCCTGTTCCGCGGTGTGGCTGTAGAGCGAGATGAGTCCGGTGGTGGAGGGATTGACGAGCCCCGAGCCGGTGGCGAGGAACGCAAGACCGACGAAAACCAGCCAGGGCGCGGGCGCCAGTCCGATGCACACCAGCCCGGCGGCCGCCGCAATCAACCCACCGGCGAGCACGCGCAGTTCACTGGTTTCGCGCAGCAGCCAGCGCACGATCATGCCTTGGGTGATGATCGAGCAGACGCCGAGAAACACCATGAGCATGCCGTTTTGCCGGGCGGTATAACCGAACCGTTCGGCGGCGAGGAAGGTGAGCGAGGTCTCCATGGCGACGAATGCGACCGAGAAGATGAACGCGACCAGGTTGGCGCGGCGGACCGCGGCGCTGGGCAGCGCGAAGATCGCGCGGAGCGGATTGCGCAGCCGCGTCGCGGCGGATTCGTCCCGCGTTGCCGTGCTCACCGTTTCGCGGAACCGCAGCGCGATCCAGACCACGTTCACCAGCGACATGCCGAGCGCGATCAGCGCCGGAACGGAAAACGGGTTGATGCCGAAGCGGGCGAGCGAGGGATACGACGCCAGCAGGTTGTGCGAGGCGGAAATCGCGCCGAGCATCGGGCCGGTCACGAGGCCGAGGCCGAAGGCCGCGCCGACCAAACCCATCGCGCGCGAACGCTCCTGCCGGCTGGTGACGTCGGCGACCGCGGCCGTGGCGACGGACAGATTGCCGCCGAACGCGCCGCAGATGACGCGCGACAGCATGAAGAGCCAGAACGACCCGCTGAAAACCCAGAGCGCGTAACCGGCCGCGGTGCCGCACACGGTGAGCAGCAGGACACTGCGGCGGCCACGACGGTCGGACAACGCGCCCCAGAACGGCGCGAACACGAACTGCAGAATGGAGAAGAACGACGTCAGCACGCCGGCGAACAGCACGTCGGCAAGGTGGTCGTGATTGCCGAGGAGAGCAGCGAGTGCGTTGGTCTGGGCGAGCAGCCAGGCGAGCAGACCGCCCGGCGTTTCGCCACGCAGGTAATACTCCATCAGATCCGGAACGAACGGAAAGATGATGGAGAACCCGATCAGGTCGATGTACAGCGTGAGGAAAATGACTCCGAGCGAGAGCGGACGGGAAGGCTGCGGTGCGGCGGCGGGCGGATTCACGTGGAAGGGGAACGAAAGCGGTTCTCTGGGCGACGCCAAGGCACAAAGCGAGTTTCAGACCACGGCCCCGCGGATCGCGATGGCGGGGAAACTCGGCGGTCCGGCTTGCCTCCGAAGAGGCTGCGGCCGGTACGGCCGCGCTCCCACGCGCGCGGTTTCGGTGGCACAAAGAGGCGCGCTCAGGCGAGCAGTTCCTTCAGCTTCTGCTCCAGCCGGGCGCGCGCGAAGGGCTTTTGCAGGAACACGAGCCGGCCGTCCTTGCCCAGTTGTGCGATCTGCTCGTTTTCGCTGTATCCGCTGACCAGCATCACGCGAATGTCGGCGGCGGTGGCGCGCAACGCGGTCAACGTTTCGATCCCGTCGAGCCCGGGCATCGTCAAATCGAGGAACACGAAATCGAACGACCGGGGGCTGGCGCGGAACTGCCGCAGACCGTCGACGCCGTCGCTGGCCGTGACGACGGTGAAACCGAACGAGCTGAGCATCCGGGCGGCGATCTCGCGAACGGAGATTTCGTCATCGACGACGAGCACGCGACCGCTGGTCCGCCAGGGCGTCGCGGTACCCGGGCGCACCGCGGTGAGCTGGGTGTTCGCGGCGGGGGGCAGGAGCAGCGTGAAGATCGAGCCTTTGCCGGGCTCGCTGTCGACGCGCAGCCCGCCCGCGTGGCCGCGGACGATCCCGAGCACGGCGGCGAGCCCCAGGCCACGGCCGGTGAACTTGGTGGTGAAGAACGGATCGAAAATCTTCGCGATCGTCTCCGGCGTCATGCCGCAACCGGTGTCGTGCACCTCGAGAAAGACGTAGTCGCCGGCCGCCAGGTTGTTTTGGCCGCGAACGCCGGCGAGGAAGGTGGCATCGAAGGCGCGGCGCCCGCTGCGCACCGCGACCTGTCCGCCGGCGGGGGGGAGCGCTTCGCCGGCGTTGAGGATGAGGTTCATCGCGATTTGCCGGAATTGCGTGGCGTCGCCGGTGACGAGCACCGGTTCCGGCGCCAGCGCGAGCTGCAGCCGGGCGCGCACGGGCAGCGAACCTTGCAGCAACGGGAGCGTATCGCGGACGATCCGGTTCAGATCGACCGTCTCGGTGACGAACCGGCCGCGGCCGGAGAAGGCGAGCATTTGCTGGCACAACTCCGCGGCGCGCGCGGCGCCGGCCTCGATCTGCCGGAGATGTTCGACGAGCTCGGTTTCGCTCGCAGGGGCGCAGCGGGCGAGATTGGCGTGGCCGAGAATGCCGGTGAGGATGTTGTTGAAATCGTGCGCGATCCCGCCGGCGAGGAGTCCGAGGCTCTCGAGCTTCTGGCTTTCGAGCAGCCGCCGCTCCATCGCCATCTTTTCGGCTTCGGCCTGACGCTGGCCGGTGAGGTCGACCATCAGGCCCTCGTAGAACGCCAGTTGGCCGTCGGCGGTGTAGACGCCGCGACCGCGGGAGAGTACCCATTTGGTTTCGCCGGTGCGCGTTCGGATCCGGTATTCGACTTCGAACTCCTGTTTCGCGGTCAACGCGGCCCGAGTCCGCTCGCGCACCACCGCGAGATCCTCCGGGTGAATCAGATCGCGGAAAAAGACCTGCCGGGTGATGAATTCCTCCGCGGCGTAGCCGCTGAGCTGCAGACTGCCTTCGCTCACGAAGACGACCTCGTCGAGGTGCTCGCGCCAGGTGCAGCGGTAGGCGACGCCCGGCAGCGCGTGCAACAGGCTCGCGAGCTGGCGCCGGCTCTCGTTGAGTTCGGTGGTGCGGCTCTCGACCTCGCGCTGGATGGAGATCGTCCGCCGGCCCATCACGGTGACGAGACTCGCCAGCAGCGCGACGATCAGCAGATTGGTGACGAGCCAGCGCTCGGGCTGATGCGTGTCTTGCTCCGCCAGCCACGCGGCGGGCGGACGATAAAGCGCGAGCCATTTCCGGCCGCCGAGGTCGATGGGGAACTCGCGGTAAAGCCCGCGGCGCATGTCGCTCTCGGCGAGCGGAGCACTCGGCGGATTGGCATCACCCCAGCGGGCGTAGAGCACACGGCTGTAGCCATCCTGCACGCCGGCGTCGAGGTAGAGTTCGTCGAGCGTCGCGGGCGGGAACGGCAGCTGACTGTGCTCCATCATCTCGTCGATCCGGAACACGCCTTGCACGAAACCGCGGCACAACCGCCCGGTCGTCTCGTCCACGCCGCGGTTGAACACGGGCCAAGCCATCACCACGCCGGTGCCGCCCTGCACGAGCTGGAACCGCGGCGTGATGGTGAACTGGGCGGTGCGCCGCGCCCGCTCGAGCTGCGGCCGGCTGAACGCCGTCAGCACGTCGAGTCCGAGCACCCGGTCGTTGGTGGTGGCGGGTTCAACGTAGGTAACCGGAAAATACTCCGGCCGGTCGGCCGCGCGGACCATGCTCCCGTCCGCGCCGCGCTCCGTGATGTGAAACGGTCGTCCCAGCGCGCGGCTCACCGCGGCTTCAAATTCGTTCCGCTCCGCCGCCGGGACCACCGGCACCCATTCCAGCGCGGAGACACCCGGATGCCGCGTCATCACATCGACGGCGACATCGCGAAACTCCTCCGGCGTGACCGCATCGCTGCCCTCGAAGAGGCTTTTCAGCGCATAGAGTCCGGACTGGTAGTAAGCGACGATCTGCCGGGTGAGCGCGACGCGGGTGTCGGCCCGGCGATCAAATTCGGCTTCGATCTGTTTCGCTTCAGCCTCGCGGCCGGCCCGGTAGCCCCACAAGGAGAACGACGTTCCGGCGACAACAATCCCAAGAACGGTCGCGAACAAATACCGTCCCGAGGCCGCGGACGGCCGGGGGGTTGAACTGGAAGTGGCGGTCAGGCAGCCAAGAGGCTGTTGATCCGCCGCGTTCGCGCAAGCGAGGATCGTTCAGGGGGATTCCGGGATTGACTTACGTAACGGCGGCTGTGGGACCGAGGGCCGCGGCGTCAACTTACAGCTGGTACGGCAACGGGAAACGCGAGGTCAGCGTCGTGACCCGCTTCTTGGTCGCGGCTACGACCACGGCCTCACGTTCGGTGCCGATGGCCGCCAGCACGCTGTCAATGCAGTCGGCGATGTCGGCCATGTGGGCTTCGCGGAAGCCGCGCGTGGTGACCGCGGGCGTGCCGAGCCGGATGCCGGAGGCCTGGAAGGGCGAGCGGGTTTCGAACGGCACGGTGTTCTTGTTGCACGTGATGTTGGCGAGATCGAGCGTCTCCTGCGCCTTCTTGGCGGTGAGTTCCGGATACTTCGTGCGCAGATCGACGAGGAAGAGGTGATTGTCGGTGCCGCCGGACACGATCTTGTAGCCGCGCGAGAGGAAGGCCGCCGCGAGCGCCTTGGAGTTTTTGACGATCTGTTCGGAGTAGGCCTTGAACTCGGGTTTCAGGCACTCGCCGAAGCAGACGGCCTTGGCCGCGATGATGTGCATCAGCGGGCCGCCCTGCGTGCCGGGGAAGACCGCGGAGTCGAGCGCCTTCGCGTGCGCGGCCTTGCACAGAACCAAGCCGCCGCGCGGGCCGCGCAGGGTCTTGTGCGTGGTGGTGCTGACGAAGTCGGCGTGCGGCACGGGCGAGGGGTGCGCGCCGGCCGCGACGAGCCCTGCGATGTGCGCGATGTCGGCGAAGAGATACGCGCCGACGCCGCGCGCGATCTCGCCCATGCGGGCGAAGTCGATGATCCGCGAGTAGGCGCTGGCGCCGACGGTGATCATCTTGGGCTTCTCGCGGTCCGCGGTGGCGGCGAGTTCGTCGTAATCGATCAGCCCGTTGTCCTCGCGGACGCCATACTGGCAGAATTGATAGAGCTTGCCCGAAAAGTTGGCCGGGTTGCCGTGAGTGAGGTGGCCGCCGTGGCTCAGGTTCATGCCGAGCACCTTGTCGCCAGGCTGCAGCACCGCGGCGTAAACGGCGGTGTTGGCCTGCGCGCCGGAGTGCGGCTGCACGTTGGCGTGCTCGGCGCCGAAAAGCTTCTTCGCGCGTTCGATCGCGAGCACCTCGACCTTGTCCACGAATTCGCAGCCGCCATACCAGCGCTTGGCGGGATAACCCTCGGCGTATTTGTTCGTGAGCACGCTGCCTTGCGCCTCCATCACCGCCGGATAGGTGAAATTCTCCGACGCGATGAGCTCGATGTGGCTCTGCTGGCGGGCGAGTTCCTCGGAGATGGCCGAGAAGACTTGAGGATCCAAGGTTTGGAGCGGCGAGGCGTTGAGCATGGCGAGGTGAGTTCGAAAAGAGGCGCGATGTTCAAGGGAATCCCGCGCGCCAGCAAGAAGCGAAATCGCCGCGGTCACTCAGCTGGGTGCGGACTTCGCCTGCAGGTGTGTCTTAAGGAACTCGATCAACGAAGGGATCGCTTCGACCATTTCGTCGCGGCACAGTTCGTAGACCTTCAGGGGGCCGCCGAACGGATCGGGAATCTCCTTGTCGCCCTGCTGGGGCATGAATTCGCGAAAAAGATAGATGTGCTTCGGCGCGGGGTCGGCCTGCAGCTGGATCATCGCGCGGTGCGACTCGGTCATGCAGATGACGGCGGCCGCCTGGTTCAGCATCTCCTGCGTGAGCGGGCGGCTGATATGCTGGGAGATGTCGATGCCGACCTTGCGCAGCGCCACGACGGAGTTTTCGGACACCGGCTCGCCGTTGCGCGCGGAAACGCCGGCGGAGACGACGTTGAGCGACTTCAGCGGTTCCGGCTGGGCGGCGAGGGCATGCTGCAACAATCCCGCAGCCATGGGGCTGCGGCAGATGTTGGCCGTGCAAACTACGAGCACCGTTTCGGACATGGCGGACAGGCCGTCGAATGGACACGAAAACGCGCGCTTTGCAAAGACCGGAGTGGCGCGGGAGCTTTCCGATCGAACGGACAGATGACCGGCTGCGTCGCCGAGGCGGTCGATTGTAGGGCGGGGGTGGGAGATCCCGCCTACAAAGAGGGAGCGAGCAACCGCGACGACGCAGGAATTCGGCTAGAGCCGTTTGAGCGCGCGGAGCCCGCGGTGGATCTGCACGGCGCGCTGCAATGCGAGGTCCACGGGCGGTGGAGCGGGTTGCGCGCCATGCGTGGGCGGCGGCTCGTCGGAGAGCCCGAGTTCGTCGACACCCGCATCGGAGTCGTCTTCGGGCAGGCTGGCGCGATCCCGGATGAGCGCAGCTTCGTCGGAGCGCGGCTTGTCAATGGGCGGCGCGGCGAGCGCAGCGACGGGCGTGCCGTTTTGCGCGGCGTCGTAGGCGCGACGTTCGACGTCGGATTTCACCGCGACCGTAACGTCCGGCGTGAATTCCGGTTCGGTCGCTCCGATCGTCAACAGGCCGGGATTGGATTTTTGCGCGGCCAGGACGGGACGGAGGACGGGAGCCGTCTCATGATTCACGAGCACGAGCACCGGTGCGGCGGCGGTGGCACGGAATTTCAGCCAGGCCTCGAGTGCGGTGGCGGCGGTCTCATCCGCGATCGTGAAGCGAAGATCAAACACGAGCGGCGTGGGTTTGCCCGTCGGTGGCGGCGGGAGATCTGTCGGCAGCTCGGTGGCGCGGTAGTAGCGGAGCCCTTCACCCAGATCGCTCTCGAGTGGCGCGGCGGAAGCGGAAGCAAGCAAGGCGACGCAAGCGATCAACAGCGCTGCGCACCGCATCGTCCCGAGCGCGGTGGCGACTTTGACCACGCGTTGAGGGCAACGCGCTCCGCTGGTGAGTGTGTCGTGGGCCATTACAGATGTGCGGGCTTAGCCGCGCAGCAGCTGGCGCGCGCCGATGTCACGGCGGAAATACTTGCTCGCGCACTGGATCGCATCGCACACGGCGTAGGCGTCGAGCGCGGCGTGATGCAGCGTCGGTGCGAGCGCGGTCACGCCGAGCACACGGCCGCCGTGGGTGACGAGCTGGCCGGCAGGCGTGCGGGCGGTGCCGGCGTGGAGGATCGAGACCGAGCAGGGAATCGCCTTGGGCAGCGTGATCGCGTCGCCCTTCGGATAGTTGTTGGGATAGCCCTTCGCGGCGATGACGACGCAGAGCGCGTGGGCGGAGCTGATTTTCAGCCGCGTGCCGGCGAGCTGACCTTTCGCCGCGGCCCAGAGGAGCCCGAGCAGGTCGTTCTCGATGCGCGGCAGCACGACCTGTGTTTCGGGATCGCCGAAGCGGGTGTTGAATTCCAGCACGCTCGGGCCATCCGCGGTGAGCATGATGCCGATGAAAAGCGTGCCGCGAAAGTCGATGCCCTCTGCCGCGATTGCGTCCACCGACGGGCGGACGATTTCACGGTCGATGCGGGCGAGCAGCGCGGGCGTGACCACCTCGGCCGGCGAGTAGGTGCCCATGCCGCCGGTATTGGGACCGGTGTCGCCTTCGCCGACGCGCTTGTGGTCCTGCGACGTGGGCAGCACGACGTAGTCGCGACCCGAGACGACAACGAGGATCGAGGTTTCTTCACCGACGAGACAATCCTCAAGGAGGATTTTCGATTTCTGATTGGCGATTTTTGATTGCGGGGTGAGCGCGAGCAACGAGTGGACGGCGGCCTCGGCTTCGGCGTGCGTGGCGGCGACCACCACGCCCTTGCCGGCCGCGAGTCCGTCGGCTTTCACCACGATCGGGGCGGGACGCGCGCGGAGGTAGGCGATCGCCGGCTCAGGTTCGGTGAAGAACGCTGCGGGTGCGGTTGGGATGCCGTATTTCTGGAGAATCTCCTTGGTGTAGATTTTCGATGCTTCGAGCCGCGCGCCGTCGGCTTTCGGGCCGTAGGCGGGAATGCCGACTTTCGTGAGTTCGTCGACGAGCCCGAGCGCCAGCGGCACCTCGGGGCCGACGACGACGAACTCGATGTGCTCGCGCTGCGCCAGCGCGATCAGGCCGGCGACCTCATCGGCGGCGATGGGCATGCACGTGGCGAGTTCGGCGATGCCGGGATTGCCTGGCGCGCAGAGGAGCCGCGGCGCCGCGGGCGATTTGGCGAGCGCGAGCACGAGGGCGTGTTCGCGACCGCCGGAACCAACGACGAGAACGGAGCGGGGAAGGGGCACGAGGTTGAGAGTTGAGGGAGTTGAGAGATGAGAGGGGAGAGTTGAGAGACGAGAGTTGAGGGTTGAGAGGAACAACGGGCAGCGCGGCGGATGATTCCACTCTACGCTCAACCCTCAACTCTCGACTTTGGTTCTCTAGAGCACCTGCAAGGTTTTCCGATAAAAGGCCACGACTTCGTCGGGATCGTCGGTGAACAGCACGTAGTCGGCGATCCACGCCGGTGCGCGGCGCGTGCGGATCATCTCGCGGAGTTGTTTGCGGAGATCGCCCCAGAACCGGGCGTTGAAAAACACGTAGGGCACGCGGGGCCGGATCCCGAGCTTGAGGTTGCAGAGCTCGATGCCGACTTCCTCGAGCGTGCCGACGCCGCCGACGTTGAAAATGCAAAAGTCGGCCGCCTCGAACCATTTTTGCCGGAAATGACGCGACGCTTCTTGGAACGTATTGAAGAAATCGACGCCGAGCTCGGGGGGCTGTGCCTCGAGTTCGAGGAAGCACGCGCCGGTGAGCGCGCCCTTGCCGCGGGCCTGTTCGGTCGCGAGCCGCATCACGCCGCCGCCGCCGCCGGTGAGCACGCCGAGGTTTTCGCCGAAGAAGCCGGTGAGCTTGTCGACCAGCCCGGCGATCCGCGCGGTGTCGGGTCCCTCGAGTCCGACCGCCGAGCCGTAGAACGCGAGGATCGTCGCCTCCTGAAAACGGCGGCTCATCTCTTCGCGCACGAAGAAGCCGTGCTCCTTTTTGTAGACGTGCGTGTAGAGTTCCTGCGTGAGCTCGTCGTACCAATTCACCTGCAGCCCGATCGCGTCGAACATGTCGAGCCGCGCGTGGGCGTTGCTCGAGAGGAAGTAGCCGTGCGTGCGCGAAGCCTTGCGGAAGATGATCCGCTTCAGCCGCACGTCGCCGATGCGCGTCACGAGCTCGATGTGCTCCAGGAGATCGGGGAGATAGTCGACGATCAGGGTGTCGGCATTCTCCGGCGCGGCGTCGAGCGCCTGGATCATCGTGCGATGCCCGCACGAGCCGCCATTGTCGGCGAGGATCTTCTTCAGCTCGTCGCCGGCGCGGACGAGCAAGGAGCGGTTCTCCATCGTCGCGCTCTGATTGCGGACGGTGATCTTGGTCTTCGGCTTCGCGTCGAGGTTGTCGCGCGGCGATCTTTCATCGAGGCACTTGTAGATTTCGGTGGTGGCGCCGAGCAGCCGCTGGCGTTTTCTCTGCAGGGTCTTGAACTGCGGGTCGTCGGCCTCCGGCGCGCGGAAAACCTCAACCGACACCATCGGGTTCACCACCGGCTGGTCGCCCGAGTTGTAGATCTCGAGCATGACGTTCGTGCCAAAAGTCTTGATCGGATCGAGCAGGACGGCGGCGGTGTGGATGCCAAAGTTGCCCTCGCCCTGGTTCAGCACCACGAAATGCTCCTTCAGGAACATCGAGCAGCTGGTGAGAATGCCGGAGTGCGGCGGAATCGTGAGCGGCGAGGCGTCGTGGCGAATCTGGATTTTGTCGAGGAACGAGCGGCCGGCGTTGCCGCTGACGATCCGTTCGAAATTCAACCGCTGCAGCTTCGGGTTGAGCGTGTAGGAAACCTGATGCGTGGTGAGATAGACGCGGCCGAGCCGGTCGATGCTGATCGTGTCGGGCAACTTCAGCCGGTTGGCTTTGACGGCATCCCAAATCTGCTGCGTGGAGAGCTTGGCGGCGGCGGGGGCGTGGAAGAGCCGGCCGACGGGCGTGCCGGAGCGGAGCAGCTTCTTCCAATACGGCGCGTCGGGGAAGCTGGGGTCGTAGAGGAAAGCCTCGGCGTCGAGTTCGAGCCGGTTGCCTTCGAGCCGCGGGGTGCCGCGCGTGAGCATCTCGATGCCGATGCGCGCCAGCGAGCTGCGTTCGGTGAACTGCAGCGATGGGCCGTGCGACTTGAAAAACTCGAGCTCGGCGGGGCGCCGCGGCCAGAAGGCGAGGGTCAGCCCCACGGTCCGGTCGTCCTGGTTGCGTACGGTGAGGATCTGTCCGTCCTGGCTGGTCCAGAATTCGTCGAGGTTCATGAAGGAAGGCCGATTGAGGGGATTCGCCCCCGCGACACAAGCGGGGAGTAATGAGTTGCATTCCGCAAGGCCGGCTGGCAGATGGAAAAACTTCCGGGCACAAAACCCGCCCAATTCGTTCCCATATCGCTTCACTCGTCCCCATGAAATTCAAACTCATCCTCGCGGTTTCTCTGCTGCTCGGCCTGGGCGGTGCGGTGCGTGCGCAAGACACGCAAGCCGCGCCTGCGCCCCAGCCGGCGACCCCCGCTCCTCAATACACTGAACCGCAACTCGTCGAGGAGTTCGGCTGGTTCATGGCCAAGCGCGTCGGGATTGCCGAGCTCGGCTTCGACAAGCAACAGATCGACGCCCTGGTGAAAGGCATCGTCGCCGCGGCCGAGGGCAAGGACACGCCCTACGAGCTCGAGAAGATCGGGCCGGCGATGGACGAGTTCATGCAGCGGAAACAGACGGCCTACATGTCCAAGCTGAAGCAGCAGGGCGAGGCTGAGACCGCGACGTTCTTCGCCGAGGTGAAGAAGAAGCCGGGCGTTGTCGTGCTGCCGAGTGGGCTGGTCTACGAGATCGAGCAGCAGGGGGAAGGTCCCACGCCGAAGCCGACGGACACGGTGAAAGTTCACTACACGGGCAAGCTGGTCAACGGAACGACCTTCGACAGCTCCGTGCAGCGGGGCGAGCCGGTCGAATTCCAGCTCGATCAGGTGATTCCGGGCTGGACCGAAGGGCTCCAGAAGATTTCGAAGGGTGGCAAGATCAAGCTCTACATCCCGCCGCAGCTGGGCTACGGCGACGAGGGCCGTCCGCAAATCCCGCCGGCGTCCACGCTCGTGTTCGACGTCGAGTTGCTGGAGATCAAGCCAGCCGCCGCGGCCGCGGCGACCGAAGCGCCCGCCCCGGCGCCGGCGAAGTAAGCCGGGCAAACGTTCCACTTTCAAAGCCCCGGTTCGCCGGGGCTTTTTTTGTGCGAACGTGTTGAGATGGGTAGGGCGGCCACTCCGTGGCCGCCGCGAAGGACTTGTCCGATACGCGGCGCGGACGGAGTCCGCGCCCTACCGGAGCTACCGCTCCGCTGAGGGATTCGGCGCAACCGGCAGCGTGGCTTACGGCGGTCCAGAAAAAGATGTACCCGCAATACGCGGCCGCCGGACGGGCGGCCGCTTATCGAGCTGCCTCCAATCTGCACCGGCTGCAGTTTTGCCAAGCCGCGCTATCGCGCCGTCGCGCGCAGATCAGCGACGAACGCGTCGACCTCGGCCTCGGTTGTCGCCCACGAGCACATCAGCCGATAGCCGTTCTCGCCGATGAAACGATAAAACTGCCAGCCGCGCGCCGTGAGCGCGGCGTAGACCGCGGGCGGCATTTCGACGAAGAGCGCGTTCACCTGCGGCTCGACGATGAACTGCAGCGACGGAATCTGGCGGATCGCGTCGGCGAGCCGGCGGGCCATCGCATTCGCGTGCGCCGCATGCCGGAGCCAGGCGCCATCGCGCAGCATCGCGAGCCACTGGCCGCCGGCATAACGCATTTTCGAGGCGAGCTGGCCGCCCTGTTTGACGCGGTATTCGAAATCTCGCGCCAGATCGTGATTGAAAAACACGACGGCCTCGGCGGTTTGCATGCCGTTTTTGGTGCCGCCGAACGACAGCACGTCGACCCCGGCACGCCAGGTAAGATCGGCGGGCGAGAGGTGCGACGCCTCGACCGCATTCGCGAAACGCGCGCCGTCCATGTGCACGGCGAGTCCGTTGGCGTGCGCGAGCGAGGTCAGCGCGCGGAGCTCGTCCGCGGTATAGAGCGTGCCCCATTCGGTCGATTGCGTGAGCGAGAGCGCGGCGGGTTTCGGAAAGTGCACCCCGTGACCCAGGTGCAGCGCACCTTCCACTGCCGCGGGCTGCAGCTTGCCGTTTGGACCGGACAGCGCCGTCAGTTTCGCCCCGCCGGTAAAGAGCTCCGGCGCGCCGCACTCGTCGGTGTCGATGTGCGAGTAGTCGTGGCAGATCACGCGGGTGAACGGGCTGCGGCAGCAGGCGGCGAGCGCGAGCGAGTTGGCGGCGGTGCCGTTGAAGACGAAGAATACCTCGCAATCGGTTTGGAACAGCTCTCGGATCCGTGCCTTGGCTTTGGTGGTGAACGGATCGTCGCCGTAGCTGGCGACGCAACCGGCGTTCGCCTCCGTTAATCCGGCCCAGGCTTCGGGGCAAATGCCGGCGGTGTTGTCACTGCCGAAAGTGAAGTTCGGGGCGGGAGTCGCAGCGCACATGGTCGTGAGTGGAACAAGAAAACGCGCGCGGGGCTAATCAGAAAACGCACCGCTGGGGTGTGGTGGCCAGAAACCGACGGAAGTGTCGGGGTGGTGCGCGAACGCCGGGGCGTTTTTCGCGATTGGCAAGGAGGAGCGGCCAGCGTTGCCTGTCGGCGAGCATGACCGCTGCGGACGTCAACCTCTACCTCGTGGGCTTCATGGGCACCGGCAAAACCACGATCGGTCGGGCGGTGGCGCAGCGGATCGGTTTCACGCTGATCGACAGCGATCAGGAGATCGAGCGGCAGCAGGGCCGGCCGATCACGGAAATCTTCACGCAGGACGGCGAGCCGGCATTTCGCGCGCTTGAGCGCGCGTTCATCGAAAACGGGCACCCGGCGGAGCGTGCCGTGGTGTCCTGTGGCGGCGGGCTGATCGTGCCGGCGGGAATGCTGGAGTTGCTGCAGAGCCGCGGCGTGGTGATCTGCCTGCACGCGTCGATCGAAACCATCCTCGCGCGGACGGCACGCCATCGGCACCGGCCGTTGCTCAACGTCGAAGATCCGGACGCTCGCGTGCGGGCGCTCTACGCGCAGCGCGAGCCGATTTACCGGCGCGCGGGCACGATGCTGCTGACCGACAGTCGCAGTCTCAGCGAGATCACCGGGCATGTCATCCGCACGTGGCGGCGCGAAGCCGCGGAATTCGTGCGCCGGCATTCATGACGGATCCGCGGCAGGAGGAACTGCGCCGGCGGCTGCTGGCGCTGGGCTTCGACGAGGTGCGTTTCGCGTCGGCGACCGAGCCAGTGCGCGCCGAGCCGCTTCGCGCCTGGATCGCCGCGGGCATGCAGGCGGAGATGGCCTGGATGGAGCGCACCGTGGAGAAGCGCGCGGATCCGCAGCTCGTGCTGCCGGGCGCGCGCTCGATCGTTTTGCTGGGCGTCAACTATGCGCGGGGAGACATCGTTCGCGCTGGCCGGCCCCGCTGGGCGCGTTATGCGCTGCACGAAGACTATCACGATACGCTGAAACCGGGACTCGTCGCGGCGGGGCGAGCCCTCGAGGAACTCTACGGGGTGGCGAACACCGACTATCGTTACTACACCGACACCGGACCGGTGCTCGAGCGGAGCTGGGCCGCGCGCGCGGGAATCGGTTTCGTGGGCAAAAACGCGATGCTGATTTCGCGGGAGCACGGCAACTGGCTGCTGCTCGCGGCGATTTTTACGCGCGTCGAGTTCACGCCGGATTTGCCGCTGCAAAAGACCGTCGCTGCCGGGGAGAGTCGGCCGGAGCAGGGACGGACCGGCGCGTCCGTCGGCGACGAGGTCGGGTTGCTCTGCGGGAAATGCACGCGATGTCTCGACGCGTGTCCCACGAACGCGTTCGCCCGACCGGGCGTGGTCGATGCGCGGCGCTGCATCTCGTATCAGACAATCGAGAACAAGGGGGTGATTCCGCGCGAGCTGCGGCGCGGCATCGGCGACCGGATTTACGGCTGCGACGTGTGCCTCGAAGTGTGTCCGTGGAACCGGTTCGCCCAGGCGGGCCGCGCAGTGTTGCTGGTGGCGCGGCAGGAATTGGCGGATCTCACGCTGGCCGAGTTGCTGGCGCTCACCCCCGAGCGCTTCGCGGAGGTGTTTCGCCGCACGCCGATCAAGCGGGTGAAATTCACCGGATTGCTGCGGAACGCGTGCGTGGTGGCGGGAAACTCCGGCGATGGTTCACTCCTGCCGGCGCTGGTGCGGCTGGCGGCGCACGCGTCGCCGCTGGTGCGCGCGCACGCGGTTTGGGCGGTGTTTCGGCTGGCCGGGGTCGCGCGGGCGGCGGAGCTGTTGCGCGACCAGCGCGCCGTGGAGAACGATCCGATGGTGCTGGCCGAGTACGCCGCGGAAGAGCACGACGCGTCCGCGAAAGCTTCGGACGGTAGGGCGGGTTATCCCTAACCCGCCGCGGAGCGGTGGCGCGTTCAGTTCAGCACGACGCGTTAAGGATAACGCGCCCTACCGACTATCCGAAGATCTCGTTCATCCGGGCGACGAACGCCGCGGGGGGCCGGGTGGGGCGGCCGTTGAGATCGCAGAAAGCGTGCGCACTGTTGCCCGTCGCGAGCAATTCCTCGTCACGAAACACTTCGTAGTCGATCCGGACCCGCAGGGTCGGCTTTTCGCGGATCGTGGCCACGATGGTCAACGTATCATCGTAAAGGGCCGGCCGACGAAACTTCGCCGCGACTTCCAGCACCGGGATGCGATAGCCATCGGCCTCAAGCTGCCGGTACGGGAAACCCTGCTCGCGGAGCAACTGCGTGCGGGCGACCTCGAACCAAGGCAGATAGTTCGCGTGGTAGACAATGCCCATCATGTCGGTCTCGGCGTAGCGGACCGTGACGGTGGCGCGGGTTTGAATCATGAGGAAACGAGCGGCCGGAACAGCGCTTCCGCGGATTGCTCCCAGCAGTTGCGCGTCGCCCATTCGCGACCTGCTGCGCCGAGTTGCTGGCGCAGCGCCGGATCATAAATGAGCTGCTCGAACGCTGCGGCGAGTTGGGCCGGACGATGCGGCGGCACGAGCAGGCCGGTGACGCCGTGCACGACGGCTTCGGAGACACCACCCACGTCGTGCGCCACGACCGGCAGTCCGTGAGCCGCGGCCTCGAGATAAACCAGGCCGAAACCTTCCACGCTAAGCCCGTAGTTGATGCTGGTCATCGCGAAGATGTCAGCCCGGTCGTAAACGCCCGCGAGCTCGTCGTCCGGCAGGTTGCCGAGGAACCGGACCGCGAGGTCCGAGCAGCGGCGCGCCGTATCGCGCACCAGCGTTTCGTAGCGGCTGCGCGACTGGCCGGCGACGATCCAGTATTCGAGCCGCGAGCGGAGGTGCGGCGACAGCATTTGCAGCGCCTTGAGCGTGTGCAGCTGACCTTTGCGCGGATGCAGCCGGCCGACGGTGAGCACCACGAGTTTTTCGCCCTGTCGCTGGTGCGAGGTGGGCACCACCGCGAAATCGGTGCGCAGCGCCCCGGGCGTGAGCATGATCTTGTTGGCCGCTTCGGGAAAATGTGTGAGCAGGAGCTCCTGCGTGTAGTTGGTCAGCGTCGTGACCCGGTTGGCGTGGCGAATCAACCGGCGGGCGAGCCCGCGGCGCCACGGGCTGTGGGCGAACTTGAGGATCTCCGAACCGTGGAAGGTCAGGACGAGTCGCTCCGGCCGGAAGGTCCGAAAAAACTGGAGCAGCATCATCGTGAGCATCGGACCGGGTTCCGGCAAGTAGACCACCGCGTACCGCAGCCGGCGGCGTTCGCGAATCAGCTGGCAGCCCAGCAGGAGCTGGCAGCCCCAGTCGTGGGAGCCCTTGATCGGCAGCCGGCGCAACCGGAACGGCCAGCGCTTTTCGGCGGCTTCCTTGCCGGCAGCCTGGGCCCAAACTTCGAGGTCGTAACCCAACGCCGCGGTGGCCTTGGCGATTTCTTCTGCGAACGTGGCGATGCCGCCGCGGGTAGGGTAGAACTCGTGCGTGATCAGGAAAACGGAAGGGGCGGCGGTGGTGGCCGAATCACTCATGCGCAGGAAGAGGCAGCAACAGGCAGCAAGTTGAAGAAGGGAACGCCATAGGTTTACGCCGGTCAACTGGCAATCACCCAGGCGCTCAGAACCAGACCATCTTATGTCGTTTAACGTTCCTGCCGTCCCGAGTCGCTCCCGCGCTGGTGCCAATTAGGGGTTTACATTCCAGCGTCCCGGACCAAATCTTCGTTCCCTTAATCCGATGCCCGAAGCACTCCCTCAAGGTCAGGCGAGCAACAAGCCGTTCCCAGTTTTGGCGAAACCGTTTTCCCCCGAGGATGAAAGCGCTTTGCGCGAGGCTTTGAAACGATGCTCGCCTTCGACCTTCGAGGCGGCGGTGCAATTCCGCAAGACGGGCAATCCGGAACACGTGCCCGCCGTGGTCATCGGCGTGATCGAGCGTTTCGTCGAGCCGGACCTGCGCACCAAGCTCAAGGATGCAGACGACGATCTGCGGCTGATCGAGGATCTCGGCATCGATTCACTGACGATGATGGAGATCGTCATCCTTGTGGAGGATGTGCTCCAGCTTTCGATCAACAACGACGAGCTGCGGAACCTGCGGACGGTTGGTGACGTGAAGACTTTCATCGATTGCAAGATTCGCGATCTGCCGTTGCCGAAACCGACCAAGTTTTTGCCGATCGAGCACATCGGCGCGGTGATGCCGATCCAGCCTCCGTTCCTGTTCCTGAACGAAGCCTCCGTCAGCTCCACCGGCGCGAACGGCAAGTACAAGATCACGGGGCAGGAGTTTTTCCTCCAAGGTCATTTCAAGGATAACCCGGTGATGCCGGCTTCGATCATGCTCGAAGCTCTTGGGCAACTCGCGGTGCTGTTCCTGCTGGAAGGGCTGAATCTCGAGCCGGGGAAGGTCGTCAGTCCCAACACGATTTTCTTCACGGGTTGTGAAGGCGTGCGCGCACATCGCATGTGCAAGCCGGGCGACATCCTCACGCTGTCGATCAAGCCCAAGCGGATGAAGATGCCGCTGGCGACGTTCGAAGGTGCGATTCGCGTTGGACAGGAGAAAGCGGCGATCGCGGAGGAGATTACGCTTACGTTTGGATTTGCGGATGCGCTAGTGAAACCGGAGCCCGAACCCGCGGTCGCTGCGACGCCGAGCGAAAAACCGCGGAGTGCGGAGAGCGGTGACACCCCGCCGCTACAAGCGGCGTTGGGCGCCTGAGCTGCGGTGCTTCCGGTGCACGGGCGTCTCGCCCGTGGATTTGCGGAAAACCGAGCCGCGTGCGGCATGCGCGCTCGTTCGACAGCCATCCCCGAAGGACTCTCACTTTCTGACATGGGCGGGACGCCCATGCCACGTGGCGCCTGTACGCGTGCTCTCGCGTTGACCGCGAGAATGGAAGTGCCTTCAGTCCAACGGCACCGCGCGCTGCGGAACCTTGCTCCCGGCGCCAAGTCCTGCCTGCTTCTCGTCTATGCCTCGCGTCTTCATCACTGGGCTGGGTTTCGTGACCAGCATCGGCAACGATGCTCCCTCCGTTGCGCGCAGCCTGCGTGAACTACGGCACGGTTTCGAACTTTACCCACCGTTCCAGAAACCGGAGATCCCGTGCAAGGTCGTCGGCACGATCAAGGAGTTTGGTGCCGATTCGACCGACCCGGAGGATTGGACGTTTCCGACGCGCTACAAAATCAAGCGCGAGCTGCTGCGCACGATGGCGCCCAACGGGTTGTTCGCCCACTGTGCCATGCTCCAGGCGATCGAGGATGCGAAATTGGCCGAGTCGGACATCGCGAATCCAGAGACGGGACTCTACGCGGCCTCGGGCGGTTCGCCGTTCCTGACCAATTACCATCATGAGCGGCTGGTAAAGCTCGGCGTGATGCGCTGCTCGCCGTTCGGGATCGTCGCGTCGATTGCGGGTACACTTAATTTCAACCTCGTCGCGGCCTTCAAGATCGCGGGCTCTTCATGCGGCTTCTCGTCCGCCTGCGCCTCGTCGGCGCATGCGATCGGTTACGCGTTCGACGATCTGACGCTCGGCCGGCAGAAACGCATGTTCGTCGTCGGCGGCGAGGACGGCAACACGGACGCCATCCTGCCGTTCGCCGGCATGCGCACGCTGTCGCTGCAGTCCGATCCGAACCTCGCCTCGCGGCCGTTCGATGTCGGTCGCGATGGCTTCGTCGGGACCGGCGGCTCCACGGTCATGGTGCTGGAGACGGAGGAGGAAGTGCAGCGGCGTGGGGTTACGCCCTACGCGGAAGTGCTCGGCTGGGGGCAGGCGTCCGATGGTTACAACGTGGCGATCTCGCATCCCGAAGGCGACGGCTCCGCGGCCGCGATGATGCGGGCCCTGCGCGCGAGCCAGGTGGCGCCCGAGCAGGTCGACTACGTCAACGCCCACGCCACCTCCACGCTGATTGGCGACGTCTCCGAGGCGCGGGCCCTGCGTACCGTGTTCCAGGAGGCCCGGCCGGCGGTGAGCAGCACGAAGGCGCTGACTGGACATGGTCTGTCGCTCGCGGGTGTGATGGAGACGGCTTTTTGCGCGCTCGCGATGCGCGAAGGTTTCATTCCCGGTTCGGCCCACATCCAGCAACTCGATCCTGCGTGCAAGGACCTGCGCATCCCGCTGAAGACCGAATCCACCCGGCCACGGATTGTGGTCAAGAACAGCAGCGGATTCGGCGGCGCCAATGTGGCCATCGTGTTGAAAAATGTGATCGCTTCGTGACGCGCCGGCCGGCCGCCGCCTCGCGGTGAACCGGCTTGCGTGCCTGCTCCCCGTGCCCAGCCAACGTCTCGCCGATCTTTACCGCACCGCCTTTGTCACGGGCGCGAGCGCGGGCCTCGGCCGCGCGTTTACCGAGATGCTGCTGGCGGAGGGCGTGCGCGTCTGGGGCACGGCGCGGGACACCGGTCGGCTGGCCGAGATGGCGTCGACGCACCCGGCGCAGTTCACGCCGGTCGTGCTCGATCTGGCGGACACCACCGCGGCCGTGGGTGCCTTTCAGCGCGCCCAGCAATCGGCGGGCGGCGCATTCGATCTGGTGATCAACAACGCGGGTTACGGCGTGTTCGGCCGGTTCGAAACCACGGAGTTCGCCGTGTGGGAAGCGCAGGTGCGGGCGATGCTCGGAGCGAGCATGCAACTGGCGCACGTGGCCTTGGCCGCGATGCGGCAGGCGAACCGCGGCTGTCTGGTCAACGTCGCCTCGCTCGCGGTGGAGTTTCCCCTGCCGTTCATGAGCGGCTACAATGTCGCGAAGGCGGGGCTCGCCGCGTTCAGCGAGAGTTTAGTGATTGAAACCAAGGGCAGCGGGATCACGGTCATCGACCTCCGTCCCGGCGACTTCCGGACCGACTTCAACCAATCCATGCAAACCGCCTCCGCCTCCTCGGCGCCGCGCGAGCCCATGCTCGATCGCAGTTGGACGGCGCTCGATGCGAATCTGCGCGCCGCGCCGCCACCGGCCGCCGCGGCCGCGGGCTTGCGGCGCGCGCTGCTCCGGCGGCGCAGTGGGACCGTGCGGCTAGGGTCATTTTTCCAGGCCAGGCTGGCGCCGCTGGGTGCGGCCTGGCTGCCGGCAGGATTGCGCCGTGCGCTGGCGTGCCGCTATTTCGGCATCTGACGTGGGCAAGCTGCGCATATTGGTGCTGACCTCCAGCACCGGCGGTGGCCACGATGCCCGCGCCGAGGCGTTCGCCGAGTGGTGCTTTCAGCTCTACCGGCACGATGTCGAGGTGCGGATCGAGCAGATGCTCGAGAAATCCTCATTCGTGAACCGCACCGGCGTGCGGCTCTACAACCGGATCCAGCGGAGTGCGCCGTGGGTGCACAAGCTGTTCTACGCGATCGTGGAACTGCTGAGCGTCATCAACCGACGCAACGTGGTGTTTGGCCATCGCTACTACGTCGAGGTGTTGCACCGCTACCGGCCGCATCTGGTCTTCAGCGTGCACGACTGCCTCAACCGCGGCTATTTCCAGCTCGCGCGGCAGATCCTCGGCGCCTCGAACGTCCGCTGTGCCACGTATTGCGGCGAGTTCTCCGGCGGGTGGGGCTACTCGCGCAACTGGATCGAACCGACCGTCGATCTCTATCTTTCGCGGACCGGCACCGCCCGCGATTACGCGGTGAAGTGCGGCCTCCCGGAGGAACGCGCCCGCGTGCGGGGATCGATGATGCATCCTCGGGCCTACCTCGAAGTGCTGAGCCCGGGCGAGCGGCACTCGTTCCTGACGCGGAAGCTCGGACTCGATGCCGACCGGTTCACGGTGTTCCTGGCGACCGGCAGCAACGGCGCCAACAACCACTTCGAACTGCTCGCCGGCTTGCTGCGGCACGCCGATCGCGTGCAGGCGATCCTGATCTGCGGGCGCAACAAGCAAGTCTACAATGACCTCGTGCAGTGGCGCACGGAGCACCCGGAGTTTTCCTGCTACATCGAAGGCTACTCGGATGTCGTGCACCTGTTGATGCAGGTCAGCGATGTGATTGTCACGCGCGGCGGCACCACCACGTGCGCGAAGGCGCTGCATTTCCGCTGCCCGATTGTGTTCAATGCGTTCGGCGGGATCATGCCGCAGGAGCAGCTGACCTGGAAATTTTTCCGCAACGGCGCCGGTTGCCGCAAGGTGGAGAGCGGCGAGGACTTCGCCGCGATCATCGATGAATGGACCGACAAGCCCGGAGCCTACCTGGTGGCGCGCGACAACTTCCTGCGGCTGCGCTACGAGGAGGATCCCACGGTCGTGATCGACGAACTTGTCGGCCTGGCCAACGAGGTGGCGCAGGTGAGATTGAAGCGCCGCGCATTCCCGCCGCCGAACGGGAATGGAAACGGCGGAAAGACCGCTTAGCGGGTTGTCAGGCACCTTCCATCAGCGGTTCTGAGGTGGGGCGGGCATTCCGCTGCCCGCCGGGGAAGTCGCTGGATGGTCGCGGCGCTCACGGAGTGAGCGCCCTACCAAGGCCGGACCAAAACGCACAACAGCCTCGAGCGATAGCGCGCTGCAGGCCGCCGCTGTCGACGTGGCCGCCAACTCTCCGCCTTGGCCTAGAGTTTGGCGTTGGCCTTTGAGCGGCCCGTAGATCGACCTGTGAGTCCGTGCTCGGACGTCAGTCGGAGATCCGCCCCACCATAGCTCGCGCGACAATCCGCTTGGCCGCGCGCGGACGAGGCCCTTAATTCGCCGGCATCTTGTCCGCTTCCGCGCCCGTCATCGCCTATCTCTTCACCACGTTTCCCAAATCGACGGAGACGTTCCTCCAGCGCGAGATCATCGCCATGCGCGAGCATGGCGTGACGTTGCAGCTGTATTCGCTGTGGGGTGGGGGCGATTCGTTTCGCGGGCTGCCGGTCACGCGGTTCAACAAATGGCGGCTGTTCACGTTGCTCTGGTGGATTCCGTATGAGTCGTGGCGGCGGCCCGAAGTGCTGCGGCAGCTGCTGCGCGGGCTATGCACGCGCCGCGCGCCGTCGTGGCTGAACTTTTGGGAGAACATGCTCGGGGCGGGCTTCGCCTGTCTCTTCGCCCGCGAGTTTCGGTCCCGCCCACCGGCGCTGGTCCATGCGACGTGGGGCGGTGCGCCCGCGACGGCGGCGTGGCTGCTGTGGCGGCTCGATGGACACCGGTTCACCGCGGCGGCGCACGCCTACGATATTTACGAGCATGGGGGCGACTGGTGGTTGCGCGAAAAGCTCGCGGAGGCGGCGTTGATTCACACCTCCACCGAGATGGCGCGGCAGGCGCTCGTCGCGCGCGGCGTGCCGCCCGAGCGGATCCATTGCATCCGGCGCGGACTGGATCGATTCCCCGAGCTGAAATCGCTGCGTGCGCATCGTGATCCGCTGCACCTCGTGTGCGTGGCGCGGCTGGTGGAGAAAAAGGGGCTCGCGCACCAACTGCAGATCTACGCGGCGCTGCACTCGGCCGGGATCGCGTTCGAGGCGCACGTCGTCGGCGAAGGACCGCTGCGCGCTGAGTTGGAGCAACAGGCCGGACGCCTCGGCATCGCGGCCCAGGTGACGTTCACCGGTCACCTGCCGCAGCACGAGGTCTGGACGCAACTCGCGTGGGCCGACGTACTCCTGCACACGGGCGTGATCGCGCCCAGTGGCGACCGCGACGGACTGCCCAACGTCATCCCCGAAGCGATGGCGATCGGCACGCTGGTGGTGACTTCGCCCGCGGCGGCCACGACGGAAGCCATCACCAACGGCGTCACGGGCCTCGTCGCTGCGGCCGAGGCCACCGAGGATTGGGTGGCGGCGCTGCGACAGCTCCGCACCGATGATGCGCTGGCGGAGCGGCTGCGCCACGCAGCCCGACGCTGGGTGGAGGAGAATTTCAACGCGCACGACAACGCCGGTCGGCTGCTCGCTCAGTTCCGCGCCGTGCTGGGAACATGATCTACTTCGACGTCACAAAAACCGCAGCCGTGCGTCACCGTTCAGGATTGGCGCGGCTGAGCGCGCGGCTGCGAGACGAACTCGGCGAGGCGGCCTCGGCCGGTTCCTGGCAGGAGTGCAGTGCGCGGGCCACGGCGGATGACTGGTTCGTCACCAGCGAGCTGTTTTCCGAAAGCGAGCGGCCGGGGTTCACGGAGTTTTTGGAGGCGCGGCGGTGTCGGACGGCCGCGATTTTTGCGGATGCGATCCCGCTGAAACATCCGCACATCACCTGGCCGCAGAGCGTGGCGCGGCATCCGCATTACCTGAAATTGCTGGCGCGGTTCGACCGCGTGTGGGCGATCTCGCAGGGGAGCCGCGACGAGTTGTGTGATTACTGGCGCTGGCTGGGGCTCGAGCGAAAGCCACCGGTGGAAGTGCTGCCCTTGGGCGCGGATCTCGCCGGCACGCCGCGCGTGGTGGCGCCGTGGCCCGCTCCGCGAGCACGGGCGCTGCTCTGCGTGGGCATCCTGGAACCGCGCAAAAACCAGCTGCTCCTGCTCAACGCCGCCGAGGCGTTGTGGCACGAGGGGCTCGATTTCGACCTCCATGTGGTCGGCCGCGTGAATCCTCATTTCGGCGCGCCGATCGTCGCGCGCGTCAAGGCGCTGCGCCAGGCCGGGCGCGCCGTGCACCATCATGCGGCGGCGTCGGACGCAGCGCTGTCGCAACTGTTCGCCACGGTGCGCGCCACCGTTTTTCCGACGATGGCGGAAGGTTGCGGATTGCCGTTGCTGGAATCGCTCTGGCAGGGCGTGCCGTGCGTGTGCAGCGATCTGCCGGTGCTGCGGGAGAACGCCGACGGCGGCGGCTGCTGGCTGGTGCCCACGGGCGATCCGATCGCGTGGGTGGACGCGCTGCGGATGATCCTCACGGACGACGCGCGGTGCCTGCAACTCGCGACCGAGGCACGGCAGCGGCCGCTGCCGACCTGGCGCGCCGCCGCCGAGCGATTGCGCGGCGGATTGAAATAATGGCTCGCGGTCGCGGCGTTTCGTCCCAAGAACATCGCGGCAACGACGTTCTCACGGAGGAGACGATGGAAAACATTCGACCAATCCAACCGCCCGCGGCACCCCCTGTGCCTCAAGATTCGGTGCGTTCGCTGGAACAGAAGAAACTGCAGGACCAGTGTTTGGAGTTGAACCGCCAGGCGATCGTGCCGGCGCCCGAAAGCAAAGCCGGCAAGGATTTCCGCGAGATCTTGGATTCGATCAAACCGTGACCGGTGGCGGCTGGGTTGCGCTCGCTTTCGAGAAGCGGTGTAGCCGGGCTCGTTGAGCCCGGTGTTTTGCCGCTGTGAGAAAACCCACCGAGGTCAGAAACCTCGGCTACAGGAGCCTCGAACAGCTCACAGCTTGCGCATGGCGTAGGCCATCGCCTCGCCGATCTTTTCCAACTGCTCGTCGGTGTGCATCGCCGACACGGCGGTGCGAATCAGGTCCTTGCCGGCGGGGACGGCGGGCGCGATCGACATGACCGTGAACACACCCTTTTCCATGAGCGCGCGCCAAAACGGATAAACGCGTTCCTTCGAGCCGAGCACGATCGGGACCGCGGGCGTTTCGCTGCCCCAGAGGTCCAGTCCGAGCCCTTTCAGGATAGAGCGATACTTGCGGGTGTTGGCCCAGAGGCGCTCCAAGTGCTGCGGCTCCGACTGCATGAGGTCAAGCGAAGCCTCGGCACAGCCGGCCTGGGCCGGGCTGATCGCCGCGCTGAAGATAGTCTGCTTCGAATGCGAGCGGAGATATTCGATCACCTCGCGCGACGCGGCGACGAACCCGCCGGTGCTCGCGAGCGATTTCGACATGCTGCCACAGATCACGTCAACCCGGTCGTTGACGCCGTGGTGATCGACCGTGCCGCGGCCCTGCCGGCCGAGGACGCCGAAGCCATGGGCATCGTCGACGACGCTGAAGAGGCTGTTCTCATCGGCGATGTTCAACAGCTCCGGCAGTCGCGCGATGTGTCCCTCCATCGAATAAACGCCCTCGACCACGAGCATCTTCGGCGCGTCGCTTTGGGTCGCGGCGATGACATTGCGCAGATCGTCCGGACTGTTGTGGGAGAACCGCTCGACGGTGGCCATCGAGAGCCGGATGCCGTCCCAGAGGCAGGAGTGAATGTTTTTGTCAGCGTAGACGACGTCGCCCTTCTGCGCAAACGACGCGACGCTCGACAGGCACGAGAGATAGCCTGCGGCGTGGATGTGGCACGCCTCACGGCCGAGAAACGCCGCGAGCTTCTCCTCGAGCTGAACGTGATAGGCGCGGGAGCCGTTCGCCGGTCGGGCTCCAGTCGTGCTCGTGCCCCATTTGGTCAGCGCCGCTTTGCCGGCTTCAATGACCTTGGGATGGAACGACAGCCCGAGATAGTCGTTGCTGGAGAGCATGATCATCTCGCGACCGTCGAGTTTGATCGTGCTGCCCTGCTGATACTCCATCGCGTGGTAGTAGGGCGCGTACTTCAGCCGCATCTTGGTCGCGTAATCGTCGCGGCAGCGCGCCAGAATGCCTTTCTTTTCTTTCAGGAAAAATGATAACGCCATGGATCGACGGCACGCTAGGTGCGACCCCCCGCATGGCAAACCGAAAGCCCGGTCGGCCGGCCCGCAATGTTCCGGCGAGGTGGCAGGAGCGTCTCGCCCGTGATCCGTACCTATGCGAGGGGGACTCCTGCTACGGCGCCGGCCAGCTGGCGAGCGCACGCGCCATTTCGACGTAGGTCACCGGTCCTTCGCGCGGGATGCGGTGGGTCAGAAAGAGAGCCAACAGCGCGAGGTTCCATATGATGGCGATCGCGATGATGCTTGCGACCGCGCGCTGCAGTCCGAGGCGGTCGCGGCACGCTTGCAGGATCGTAGCAAGGCCCACCGCGGCGAACAGCGTCGCCACCTCGAATCCGCGATGTCCGAACGACGAGCCCAGCCACCACGTCGGCCAGGCGGCATTGAGCACCACGATCAAGGCCAGGGAGAGTAGCCACCCCCGGCCTTCGCTGCGGCGCCACGCCCAACCCGCAAAGGCAACCACGCCGCCTACCAAGAGGGGGTGCCAGTAAAACCAGCCGTGTCTCGGCGAGGCCAGCACGTCGACCAGATGCAGCTGCGCGAAATCGAACTTTTCGCCGCCGTAGGAATACACCAGCCACGACCCGTAGAGAAGTTTCCAGGCCAGCACCTGCACGAGCACCGGCGCGGCTGCGCCTGCGAGCAGCCAGCCGGCCGCGGATGCTGTGCGCAGCCGGCGCACGAGCACCCACGCCGGCCACGCGAGATAGACCACAGCGACGTTGCGCGTGACGACGAGCAGGGCGGACGCGAAGCCGAGCAGCAGCCAGAGGCGTGCGCGCTGATCTCCATCCCAGAGGCGCAGCGCGAGCCAGAGCGTGAGCATCGCCAGCGCGAACACCTGGCTGTGGCTCAACGACAGCCGCGCACTTTGATAGTAGAGCAGCGGACTGGCGAGCCAGCTGGCGCACGTGGCGACAGTGGCGACGCGGAGCGGAAAGAACCGCGCGAGGATCTGTACGGCCAACCACAGGCCGCCGGCGGCGTAGAGTAGTTGACCAAGCCACACCGCCATGAGGTAGACCGGCTCGTAGCCGCTCGCATCGGGCGGTGCGAGCGCGTGCGCGACGAGAAAAAAGGGCAGGCTGCCGAAGGCCCAGCCGGGCGGATATTTGTTGGGCAGAAGCCCGGTAGCCGTGCGCGGTTGCGCCAGCACCTCGGCTTCGGCGCTCGCTGGCAACGTGCCGTGGCCGATGAGCTGATTGGCGAAATCGAGATCGCGATCGATAAGGACGGAAGGCAGCCACGCATAGTAGTGGCTGTCGTCCCAGCCCTGCAGCATCGGACGCCGCTGCGGGCCGAACATGTCCCATGCCGCCCAGACACAACCGCCGAGCGCGACGGCGAGGCACAACGCGAGGAGGCCGAGGGGCCGCCGGCTCAACGGCGAGGCAGGGTTCGCATCCATGCCAGCAACTCGCGGGTGTAGTCGGCCCAGGTCTTGAACGTGCGTTGGCGCGCCGCCGCGCTCAGCGCTTCGAGTTCGGCCGGCGCGGCCAGCAACCGGCCGATCGCCGCCGCCAAGCCGCTGGCGTCGAGCACGTCGAGCCCGACGCACCCACCGTCACGAGTGAGCTCGCCGACCGCTCCGTGTGCCGAACAAACGCAGGGCCGGCCGCGGACGAGACTTTCGACGACCGGCAGTCCGAAGCCTTCCGCGATCGATGGGTAGACGGTGAAATCACAGTCGGCGTAGGCCGCTTCAAGCAGTTCGTCGCTGACGGGCCCGGTGAATCGCAGCGGGCGGCCGGCGCTCTGCAGGGTCCGAATTCGCTGCTGCACCTCCGTGCCGCTCTGACGCGCCACGAAACCGATGAGCTGCAACTCGAAGTCTGCGCCCGCCCGCCAGAGTTGCTCGCACGCCGCGAGGAGCGCCAGGTGGTTCTTCCGGCCTTCGATTGTGCCCACGCTGAGCACCCCCGGACGCGTTCGTGGCGTCCGGGTGACGGATACGCGGGCGGCTGGCGGCTCGACGCCGTGTGGCAGCGCGAGGACGGGTGGAGGCTGGGGCACTTGCAGCCAACGCCAATACCCGAGCAGTGCGGCGCGGGAATCCTCCGACACCGCCACGATCCCGTCGAAATCCAGCAGTTCGCGCAGGTAATATGGAAACCGGCTGACCGTGCCCGGCGCTGTGAACTCGGGGAACCGCAGCGGCAGCGCGTCGTGAAACATCGCCACGCGCGGGCCGCTCGTTTGCGCGAACAGCGTCGGCAGCGCCGCGGCCACGTTCGCGGAAAACACCTCCGGCACGATCAGGCCCTCGCTGGGCGGGAGGGCCGCCGCGCCGCGACCGAAGCGGCGCCGATAGCGGCCGCGCCACTGCGCGATCCAGGGCCACCGCGCGGAGCGCCGGGTGGCGGGCGCGGCCCGGGAGTCGAGGCGGGCGAACTCCCAGCGCTCGAGTCCACGCCAGGCGTCGAGCCATGGATCGAAGCACACGGCCTGCGCTTGGTCTCCGAGTGCCGCGTGCAGCGAGCGCGCCACGCGCTGAATCCCCGTCCGCGCGGTCGAATGGCTGGTGTGCGAGAGATCGAGCAGGAACATGGCGGCTAGACGGAATTGCGGCGGCGCAGCGTGGCGATCCAGTCCGTGAGCTCAGCGGTATACGTTGCCCAGTCATTGAACCGCCGTGCGCTGGCGGTGGCGCTCAACGCTTGGAGTTCGCTCGGCGATTCCAGCAACCGCCGGATCGCCTGGGCGAGCGTCGGCGGTTCGACGTTGTCGAGTGGGACACAGCCGCCGGCACGCGAGATCTCGCCGAGGGCGCCCCGGCCGAGGCAGATGCACGGCCGGCCGCGGGCGAGGCTTTCGATCACCGGCAGCCCGAAACCCTCAGCCAGCGAGGGATAAACCGTGAACGCGCATTCATCGTAAGCCGCGGCAATGGTCGGGTCGTCGGCGGGACCGTCGTAGCGTACAGGCCGGCCGCTCGCTTGCAGGGCGCGAATCCGCTCGAGCGCGGCGCCGCCCGTGGGCGCATCAGCGTGGCCGATAACCCGCAACGTAAACGCCACACCCGCGACCCAGAGCATCTCGCAGGCGGCGAACAGCGCGAGGTGGTTCTTCCGCCCCTCGAGCGTACCGACGGAGAGGATCACCGGCGGTGCGGCCGACGAGGGCGGCGCACGGTCGACGCCCGCGGGTGAGGGATCGACACCCAGCGGCAGCGCGATGACCGGCGGCGTATCCGGAACTCCGAGCCAGCGCCAATAGCCGAGCAAGGAGTCGCGGGAGTCCTCCGAAATCGCGGCGATTCCGTCGAACTGCAGCAGCTCGTGCAAGTAGCCGGGAAGCCGGGCCACCATTGCCGGCGGCGTCAGCTCCGGCAGCCGGAGAGAAATCGCGTCATGGAACAGCGCGACGCGCGGCCCGCGCACGCGGGCGAACACCCGCGGGAGCTCGCGGCCCACGACCGGGCTGAACAGCTCTGGCTCGATCGAGCCTGTGAAGTTCCCCGTCAGCAGGTGTGGGGCGTTGCGCCGCAGGATGCGACGGAACCGACTGCGCCATTTCGCCGACCATGGCCATCGGGCATGGCGGCGTTCGCTCCCCTGCGTGCTGGCGAGATTGGCCAGTTCCCAAGGTTCGAGCGGCCGCCAGCCGCCGAGGAACGGATCACGGGTGACCGGCATGGCGTTCGCACCGAGCTGCCGCCAGAGCGCACGCGCCACCCGCTGGATGCCCGTGCGGGCGCGGGTGTGACTGGTGTGCGTGAGATCGAGCAGCAGCATCGCGCGAAAGCGTTCGGGGCGCGCGGCCGTTACTCAACGCGCTGAACCGTGCACAGCATGTCGTGCCGGAACGCCGGCGGCAGCAGTCGCGCCAGCCGGCTGAATCGACGACCGGAGGCGGACGAGAAGGCGTAAAGCGTGTCGAGTTCGAGCGCGACGACCCGGAGCCCCGCGCGCTCGAGCAGCCGTCGCAGTTCGCTGCGGGTGAGCTCGCGAAAATGCCCGGGGTTCCGCGGATCCTCGCGTATTAGCTCGAAGGGATTGTGGCCCGTGAGGAGTAGCCAGCGGTTGCGCAGCCAGGCGGCGTTGGGCGTCGATACCAGCAGATATCCACCGGGCCGGAGAAACGAACGCAGCATCCGGAAGACATGCAGCGGCGAAATGTGCACGTGCTCGATCACCTCCAGCAGCAGAATCAGATCGCAGCGCTCCACGCGCGGCCAGCGGGCGGGATCGGCCGCGTCGTTCAGGTCGAACGGATGATGGGCGCGCAGCGCGGGGGTCTGATAGCGGTGATCGGCCCAACCCATCGTTTCCAGCGCGATGCCCGGCAAAAACTCCGCGAGTAGTTCGACCTCCAGCGCCGGACCGATGTCGAGCACGCGCGCCGGACTGGCCGCCGGGGCCGCGCGCGGCACGAGTTCGGACGCGCGCGCCACGGCCGTGGCGATCCGGCGCCGGTTCTCGCGCCAGTAACGCTGGGCGTCTGCGTCCCGCGACGCCACCAGCGTGTCACCACGATCGAGCAGCAGTGCAAGGGAGAGAGGGCGGACGGCGGGCACGTCAGGGAGCAGAGCGTTCCGGCGCTTGGTTTTCAATCCGCACCTCGCGCACGGCAAAAGGCGGATAGGACAGATCCGGGACCGGCGAGGCGATGAAGCTGACGCGATTGACTTGGTCTGCTACGAGCGGCACGACCAACCGCCACGGCGGCGGCCCGCCGAGCCGCTGGACGTAGTCGGGTGCACCGGCGGTCTCGCGGCGCACCTCCCACGTGGTGGCGTCTGCTTTCCGATTTCTGGAGGCGATGGCGAACACAAGCTGGCTGGCGGTGTGAGGCAGCAGCTCGATCGCGACGTGCGTGTAGGCTTGTTCTGGCGGACCGTCGTCCGGGAACAGCCCGGTCGATTTGACGAGGCGATTCGAGCGCGCGAGCAGCGCGACCGTATCGCCGGAGAAAAGGCGCGGCGAATTGGCGTCGAACGATTCGGCCCACGCGCGACTCACCAGGACGCCCGACAGCGCAGGCAACGGATCGCGCGACTCGTTGCGCACGGCGTCCCGAAGATATCCGCCGTTTCCGTAGCCGCGGGCGGCGAAATAGAGCGAGCTATCCGGGAGAAAGTAGGTCGCCCACATGCTATGGAAGAACATCATCGGGAAGGTGGCGCCGTCGATGAGCAGCGGGGAACCGGCGAGGTGCTGGTGCGCGTAGCCCCGCAGCCGGAACCAATCTTCGGTGATCATTTTCCGCTGCGACCATTGATGCTCAATAACGCAGTTGTAGAACGTGGCGTAGCCAAACAGCGCGAGGATCGCGAGCAGCGTGCTGCGGACGATCCGGCGTCGGCGCGTGGAGGTTGGAGCGGCGGCGGCCAGCGTATCGAGAATCGCCACGGGAAAAAACGCCGCCCATAGCGGCCCGCCGAACTGCACGGTCTTTTGCCAGCCATAATTGAAACCGGTGATGATCGTGTAGGCCAGCAGCGCGCCGGCTCCCGAGAGGATGAACCAGGCGCCGAACCGGTCGCGTGCGCGACGCAGCGTCAGTGCCAGCGCCGCGAGCAGCAGGATCGTCAGCACGGCGCCGACCAGCACGCCGAGAATTTTGGTGGCCCCGACAGAGAGCGTGGCCAGCGCGGGAACGTATTGCAGCGGGGTGATCCGGTCGAAGAGATTCGCCCAGCTCAGATTGGCTCGCGCGGTTTCGAAGGAGGTCACGAAACCGTACCATGCCCGCGCGGAAGACGTCGGGTTCAGCGCCAGTCCGACGATCACCGCGCCGGCGGTGGCGGCGGCCGGTCGCCAGACGTTCGCGAGCGTGTCGGAGAACCACGCGCGCAGCCAGAGCAGTCCGGCCGGCAGCGCGACGAAGGGCAGCATTTCCGGATACGAGCAGAGCAGTCCGTGCAGCGAAAATGCGAGGAGCGCCAGCCACGCGCCGCGGCCGGGGCCACCGCGCAACGCACGCTCGACCGCCGCGACGACTCCGCCGGCGCACAGCGCGCCGAGCAGATTCGGCAGATTGGCGTTGCCGTGAAAGAACACGAAAACGGGCTGCAGCGCGACGAGTGCGAAGGTGCCGACGGATCCGAGCCGGTTCGAGAGGAAGGTGCGGACGGTCAGGAACACGGCGGCGATCCACGGCACGAAGAGCGCGGCCGTCGCCGCCAGATAGATCCGCACGGGCTCGCTTCCGCTGAGCGAGGAGAGCAGCGCGAGAAAACCCTCGCCGCCCATCCGGCCCCACGCGGGTTGCCAGCCGATGATCGCCGGCACCGCATCCATGAGCGGATGAACGCGTACGGAGGGCGGCAGTTCCATGTAGGTGTGCCGCATCAAATGCTCGGCGGCGACGATCCAGAAGAACGCGTCGTGATTGCTCGTGCCATCGTAGTAGACGAGTTCGGGTCGGCTGAGTAGGGGCCAGAGCAGGAAGATCAGGAAACCGCTGGCGAGCGCGAGTGCGACGGCGCCGCGGCGATGGCCTGCCACCGTCGCCACGTCGCGCCAGGCGGTGGTGCGCGCCGCGGGCCAGAGCAACGTCACGGCGACGGGCCAGAGGCAGAGCCACGCCCACGCTCCGGCGAGTGGCCGGAAGAAATTCACGGCGGCGATATTCCAGAGCAGAAGCGCGAGTCCGCCAAGGACGGCGACCGCGAGGCGCTCGGCGGCGCTCGTCTCCTTGAGCCACACCGCCAGCAAATAGCCCGAGAGTAGCAGGAAAAGCGGAAGCCCGATCAGCAACAGGAGATTCATGAGGTCAGCGCATTACGCTGGCAGAGAACACCTGCCTCGGCGGATCCTGCTCGCTGGCACCGGAAGCTAAGGGGCGGATGCCCCCACGTGCGAGTAATGCGGCGTGCAAGCATCGGCTCAGAACGTCGCGATCGATTCCAACCGGCGGCGGTAGCGCTCGCCGATGGTTGCGGGCGAGAGGCGCGTCTCGATGGTGGCGCGGGCCGCGGCGCCGAGCCGGGCGGCGAGCGCGCGGTCGGCGAACAACCGGCGCATCCATTCGGCGGCGTAATTCACATCAGGCTCGGCCCACAGCTGACCTTTGCCGTAGGGCCCGCTGTTTGTTGTAATCTTCGTCAGCGTGTAGCGAATGGGGCAGCCGCTGTCAGCGTTGACGAACTCCGCTGTGCCGGACCAATCGGTCGAGATCACTGGTTTGCCGAGATACATGGACTCAGCCACCGCGAGGCCGAAGCCTTCCGAGCGATGCAGCGAGACGAAACAATCGCACGCGCTCTCGAGCAGGTAGATCTCCTCGCGCGGCAGCGTGCCGGTGATGAGCACCGTGTCGGGCAGGTCACGCACGGCGGCTTGCAAGGCCGCGAAATCCTCCGGGTTGTCGCGCTCGTTCTGCACCTTGATCACGAGCGCCGCTCCGGCGCCTGCCAGTCCGGAGGCGCGGAACGCCGCGAGCACCGCCTGCGGGTTTTTTCGCGCGGAGTAGGAGTTCAGGTCGTAGAGGAAAAGGAACAGGAACTTGTCGCGCGGGAGCCCGAACCGCGCGCGACCGTCGGCGGTCGGTCGCGGAAAGGAAATCGCGTGCGGCATCGTGATCACCGGCCGCGGCGATTTCATCGCGATCGCCTCGCGCGTGAAATCGCTCGGGCACCACACCTCGTCGTAATACGCGAAGTCCGGCACCCACGTGTCCGGGAACTCCGGCAGCTCCCACGCCCAGTAGGCGACGTTGTATTTTCCGGCGCGAAAACCCGGGCCGTGGTGATGATCGAGGTCGCGCGACGCGGGCGGATCGATGTGGATGACGTTGACGCGATAGGGATTTTCGTCCCGCAGCCGCGAGGCGTAAGTGAGGTCGCCGCGCCGGTTCTTGCAGTGCAGCTTGAGCGGCACGAGGGCGGTGGTGATGCCGGCGGCATCAGCGGCGCGCACCATGCAGCGCGCGGATTCGCCGACGCCGAGTTCGGCAGTCAGGAAGCCAACGAGGTTGAACTCGTAGCGCGTGTGCCGACGGGCGAACGCGAGCGAGAAGGGCGCCAGCCGCACCGCGAAATCGTACACCGTTTCACCGGTCTGCGTCGTGAGGGTCTCGATCCGGATCTGACGGTTTTTGTTCTGCACACGAAATCGCTGCAGCGACGCGAGCCCGACGATCCGACCCAGCCAGGCGAGGAGGTTGGTGAACCCCGTGCCGCCGAGCCGAAGCGTGATCCGCAATCCGCGCCGCGCCGCGTCCGGGCCAACGGGAATCTCGATCGAAAACGGACCGGGCCTGAGGTCGGCGAGCGTGGCTACGCGCGTGCCATCCAGCAGGCAGATGAGCGAGGGCGGTCCGACTTCGATGCCGCGCACGTCGGGATGCGGCCGGTATTCCCCGCGCAGGAGCAGGCGTTCGACGCCCTCGCTCGGGGGGAGATCGAGCACGGCCGTTTCGCGAATCCACGCCGAGTCGGTCGCGAAGTTGTCGAAAAACAGACCGGAGAAGCTGGGCGCGCGCCAGGTGCCGCGCGAAGAGGAAGTGGAGCGGGCCGAAGCCATGAAGGATCGGCTGAGCGAAAGCCGCGGCGTTTACCTTGGCAAAGTTTATCTGGGAGCGGGCGGGAACGGCGCGCGACGGCTCGTTGGCGAAACTGACGCCGCCTCACAGGTTGACGCGCGAAAGCGGAAAGCCGTGGATGAAGGCGTGGAGATCGAGGAATATCGCCGGATGGCTGCGGTGGAAGATGCGATGTGGTATTACCGCGCGCTGCACCAGCATCTCGAGCGGGAGCTGACGGCGGGGCTGGGCGAGGGTGGCCGGCGGTGGCGGCGGGGAACGCCGTCCACGGGCAAGACGCCCGCGCCACCTCCGAGGGCTGAAAATCCGCCCGGTCAGGCTGACCGTGCGATGTGGCAGATTCTCGATGCGGGGTGCGGCACGGGCGGGCTGATCCGGCGGCTGGAACCGGTGCATCCTGAGTGGCGCTGGACGGGCGTCGACGTCGAGCCCCTGGCGTGCGAACTGGCGCGCGGCCGCGTGGCCCGGAGCGAAATCGTGGAGGCGTCGGTCACGGCGCTGCCGTTTGGCGATGCGAGTTTCGACGCCGTCGTTTCGGCCGACGTGCTTTATCACCTCGACGACGACGCGCTGGCCCTGCGCGAGTACGCCCGCGTGCTGCGACCCGGCGGCCGGATAGTCATCAACGTGCCGGCGCACCGCTGGCTGTGGTCCTATCACGACGTGGCGGTGCATGGTCGGCGACGGTATGTGCGGAAGGAACTGCGCGCGCGACTGGAGGCGGCGGGGCTGCAGGTGAACCGGCTCACGCACTGGAACCTGCTGCCGCTGCCGCTGGTGATTGTGCGGCGCAAGATGCTGCCGGCACCGCGAAGCGGAAGCGACGTGCGGCTCTACCCACAGCCGGTCGAGGCAATCTTCAACGGACTGATGGCCGTCGAGCGCGGAGGGTTGCGCACGTTGCGCAGCTTCCCGGTGGGAACCTCGATCCTGGCGGTCGCAACGAAAGCCGATTGAGGCGGGCTGAACTACGATCTCGGAGGCGGCTGGTCGACGGGCACCACGCTGAGGTCTTCGATGGCGAACCCCAGTTCGCGGCCATCAGGGGCGGGCGGATAAGTCACTCGACCCGTGAAGCGCCAGTCCAGTGGATGGCGGCCGGCAGGCAGCCGGAGCTCGATTGTCCGCAGGTCGCGCGTGGCTCCGCTGACGATGTGCCGATACACCTCTCGACCGCGGCAGGTGACGACCAGTTGACCCGGCTCGAGACTGTACGCGCGGAAGCGGAGTTCGACTCGTCCGCCCGTCGGCATCCGCAGGCTCGTGGTTGCGACATCGCGCGCCCAGCGCCAGGAGCGGTTGCCGTCCTGTTCCAGATCATACCAGCCGTCCAACACCACGATTTCGGGGCGCGTGAGCGCGGTGATGACATCCCAGCGCTCGTAGAACGCAGGATTCGTGAGGTCGAGCGGCCGCGGCGGCTGCTGCGGCTGCAGGAGGAAGATGCGCACGTCGGGATTTTCCTTCTGCGGAAACTCCTCCAGGCCCAAGGCGCGCAATTCCGTCAGCAGGGGCCCCGCCTGATCGGGCACGCCGCGCACGTTGATCCAGAGTGCGCTGAAGCCGGCAGCCTCGAGTTCCTGCTTGAGCCGGGGAGTGGGCAGCCGGCTCAGTGCACGAATGCTCCGCGAGGCCGCCGTGCCCCGCAGCGCGCCGTAGGAGAAGCGCAGCGAGTCGGAAAGCAGATACGGCAGGAAGTGCTCGTAGTCCGTCATGCGCACCACGGTCCCGGCTTCCGGGAAGACGGTCGCCGGCAGCTGGAACACCATCGCGCCGCGGCCCAATCGCTGCTCGAGGGCGTGCGCGAGAGCCGCGTTGTGGGCCAGCTCGGTGGCGTTGTGCTGGAGCATGCGGTGCACGCGCAGCTTGGGCAGCGAGTCGAACACGCCGACGCCCACGATCAGCGCCGGCAGCGCCCAGCGCCACGCGAGGGAGCGTGGCCGCCAGCGCCGCTGAATCCATGCACCGAGAAACAGCAGCACCCAGACGAGAATGAAGACGCTGTTGCGGTTGCTGGCGCGAAACACATCCAGCCCGGCGAAGGCGAGCAGCGAGTTGATCCCGCCGACGGCGGAGAAGAGCAGCGTCCAGCACAGTCCGAGGAACGCGTCGGGCAGACGCGCCGAGCGGCGAGCGACCATGCCTTTGATGCCCGCGACCACGAGCAGCACGAGACCGAGGATGCCGAAGATGCCGAGATAGTTGATGAAAAACTCCGTGCGGAGCGCTGACTGCGCGTAGTAGGCGCGACCCAGCTCGTTGAACCATGCGAGCGGATGCTCCATCGGCGGGATCAGCAGATCCGTGAGCTTCAGCGCGTAGATCTCGGCGCCGGCATAGTTGCGGACGAGCGTGAGCCGTTGCGCCGCGCCAGCGGGCGAGAGGAAGTAAGCCGCGTTGTGCAACAGGAACGACAGGCCGGTCACCAGCACAAAAATCAGTCCGACGCGCCAGCGCGCGAAGTCGCGGCGGCGCAGGAGCTGCAACACGACGGCGCCCGCGGCGAGTTGGGCGGCGAAGAAGCCGAGGTAGGGGTTGGCGCCGCCGAACCACGCGCCGAGTGCGATCCCGAACCACAGCCAGCCTCGCGGGCGAATCGCCGGAGCCGAGCGCGCCACCCAGGCACAGAACAACAACAGCAGTGGCACTACGAAACTCAGCGAAAACGAGACGGTGACGCCCCAGCGAAAATTGTAGCTGGAGAACGCGAACAGCAGCCCGAGCGCCATGGCCCACTCGTGCCGCCAGCGCAGGAAGCGCGCCACCAGGTAGAAGCCGAGAGCGTTGAGCACGTGCGTCAGCGCGATGGCGATGTTCACCGCGGCGAACACCCCTGCGACTCGAGCGAGTCCGCCGAGAAGCGTGAACACCACGCGGTCCGACACCGGATATCGACTCCAGTCGGCCTCGAGCGGCGCGGCCAGTCGGGGCAGCACGGAATAGCCACGCAACGGCTGACTCAGATCCTCCGCGGCTGCCTGGACGCGAGTGTAGATCTCGAGCGGATCACCGTGCAGTTGCAGCGGCGTGCGCCAGGCCTCGAGCGTCCAGCGATGGGTGAAACCGCACCAGATCGCGAGCGCGAGGGCAGCGAGGCAGAACAGCGGAGCAAACCGGCGAAGAAACATCAACGGGTGCGCCGAAAGGCCCGGCGCGGAGGGGAGTGCATCGGTGAATGCGCACGGCGCGCTCGGGGCAAGATCATTGTGGGCGGAGGGGCAAATGAAGGCGCGGCGCGTTCCTGCCATTCACGGGCGAGACGCCCGTCCCACGTGGCATGGGCGTCTCGCCCATGTCAGAAAACCATGACCTGCCTGAACTGCCGGGGATTGTTTTTGCCGTTGTCGCCGGGAGCTGTGCCGGGAGAATGGACTGACTGTTCGTCAACACCGCATCCGCGCATGGCCGATCATCCGCTGCTTACCGCCGACCCCAAGGCCAGCTATCTGGCGCACGCCGCGGAAATTCGTGCGGCGATCGACCGCGTGCTGGCGAGCGGACACTATATTCTCGGGCCGGAGGTGGAGGCGTTCGAGCGCGAGTTTGCCACGGCGCAGGGCGGCGGGCACGTGATTGGCGTGGCGAATGGCACCGAGGCGATCGAGCTGGCGTTGCGCGCGATCGGTGTACAGCGAGGCGACGCGGTGGCGACGGTGGCGAACACCGTTAGCGCGACGGCTGCCGCGATCGAGCAGATCGGCGCACGGCTCACGTTCGTGGAGATCGATGCGGCCACGATGGTGATGTCCGCCGCGACGCTGGAGCGGGCGCTCGTCGAAGCGGGCGGCACGATCAAGGCGATCGTGCCGGTGCATCTTTACGGCCATCCCGCGCCGATGCCGGCGATCGTGGAACTCGCGCAGCGGCACGGCGCGAAGGTGATCGAAGACTGCGCGCAATCGCACGGTGCGCTGGTGGCGGGGCGGCCCGCCGGCGCGTGGGGCGACGCAGCGGCGTACAGTTTTTATCCGACCAAAAATCTTGGGGCCATCGGCGACGGCGGCGCGGTTTATACGCGCGACGCCGAGCTGGCCGAGCGCGTGCAGCGGCTGCGGCAGTATGGCTGGCGGCAGCGTTACGTGAGCGAGGAGCCGGGCCGCAACAGCCGACTGGACGAATTGCAAGCCGCGATCCTGCGCGTGAAACTCGGCGCGCTGGCGGCGGAAAATGAGACGAGGCGGAAACTCGCGGCGCGCTACTTGGAACGGCTGGGACAGGCGGCTGCGGCCGGGGCGCGGCGAGTTACGCTGCCGGCCGTCGCAGCCGACGTGCGGCCGGTGTGGCATCAGTTCGTCGTGCGGACGCCCGAGCGCGAGGCGCTGCGCACGCATTTGGCGGAGCGCGGGATCGCGGCGGGCGTGCTGTATCCGACGCCGCTGCACCGCCAGCCCGCGTATGCGCAGCCGGAGCTGCATTTGCCGGAGACGGAGCAGGCCTGCGCCGAGGTGCTATGCCTGCCGGTGCATCCGGCGCTCAGCTTGGCGGACGTTGACAGGGTGTCCGACGAAATCCTTGGTTGGTTGTGCTCATGACCGCGAACGCACCCGCGCTCAGCTTTGTCATTCCGCTCTACACCAGTGCCGAGACGATCGCTCCGCTGGTCCGGGAGATCGAAGGACTGACGATCGCGGGCGGGCACGAGATCGTGCTGGTGAACGACGGCAGCACCGATGCCACCGCGACGGTTTGCCGCGAACTGGTGCGGTCCGCAAAGGTGCCGATCGTCTACATCGAACACGCGCGCAATTTCGGCGAGCACAACGCGGTGCTCACCGGCTGGCGGCATGCGCGCGGCGCGCATCTCGTCAATCTCGACGACGACGGCCAGCATCCGCCGACGGAAGCCGTGCGGTTGTGGCAGCACGCGATGGCGACCGGAGCGGACGTGGTGTTCGGCCACTACACGGTGAAGCAGCATTCGTTGTGGCGGAACTTCGGGAGCTGGTTCACGAACCGGATGACCGATTGGGCGCTGGAGAAGCCCACCGGATTTTACCTGTCGAGTTTCCGGTGCGTCACGGCGGCCGTGGCGCGGGACGTCGCGCGCAATACCGGCCCCACGCCCTACATCGACGGACTGATCCTGCAGGTGACGCAGCGGATTGCGTCGCTGCCGGTGCGGCACGAAGCGCGCCAAGCGGGCACGAGCGGCTACACGTTCCGGCGGCTCGTGCGGCTGTGGTTGAGCGCGTGGATCAATTTTTCGGTGCTGCCGTTGCGCGTCGCGACGGTGATCGGGCTGGCGGCGGCGGCGCTGGGTGTGGTCGGACTCGGCTGGGTCGGCTGGCTGTGGTTCACCAATCGCGGACCGGCGTTCGGCTGGGGTTCACTCATGGCGGCGCTGCTCATGTTCTCCGGCACCCAACTCGTGCTGCTCGGACTGGTGGGCGAATACATCGGTCGGATGTATTTGACCGTAAACCAGCGGCCGCAGTCGGTCGTGCGCGAGGTGCTGCGGAGCGGATAAGAGCGATAGGCGGGAAGCGGAGTTCTTCGCCGCCGGAAAAGACGGACCGGCCTGTCACATTCGGGCTGCGGACGACAATAGAGAGTGAACGCGCCCGCAACGGGTGCGGCGTGGCGTTTCTGCCGCGCGGTTCGGTCAACGCAATCAACCCACCCCCGAAAAATGGAAATCTCCGCCTTCCGACCGTGTTCACTGTCCGCTCGCCGCCTGTGGTGGACGGCGTTACTGCTGGTCGCCGCGCCGCTGTCCGGCGCCGAAATGTCCTCGTCGCCACTGGCGAAGTCGATGGAGCAGGAGTTGAACATCCTGGAGCACGATCTGGTGCCGTTGGCCGAAGCCATGCCGCCAGCGCTGTATGATTTCGCACCCACGAGCGGAGAGTTCAAGGATGTGCGAACGTTCGGCCAGCAGGTCATGCATGTGGCCACGAACATCTATGGCGCTGCGGGCACCGTGCTCGGGGAGAAACCGCCGGCCGCGATGGGCGATGGCAACAATGGACCGCAGGAACTCAAAACGAAGGAGCAGATTCTCGGCTATCTCCGGGGCTCGATGGACTACGCGCGTCGCGCCATGGCTTCGTTGACCGTCGCAAACGCCATGGACGAGGTGGATCCTGGCTGGGGCAAACACAGCCGTTTGTTCATGGCCAACGTGGTGCTGTGGCACAGCTTTGACCACTACGGGCAGATGGTGATCTACGCTCGGCTGAACGGGATCGTTCCGCCAGCCAGCCGGCCGAAGAAATAGGACGCCCATCGAGCGTTGCTGATCTGACTAAAGCTGTCGGCGCCGCCGGGCGGCCGGGGCAGCCTCACCTCGGCGGTTCGGCGGAAGCTGCGGACGGCGGACCGCCTGCTCCGAAGATTTTGTCCCACCGGGCGATCTCGCGGTCCATGGCGGCACGCATGCCGTCGACGGCGATCGCGGGTGGCGTGCGGCGTAGCCCGAGGACAAACGCGAGCGCTGCGCGGGCGTCGGCGTGGTCGAGCGCCGGATGCGGCGAGGTCCACTGTCGGTCGAGGTAGTTCCAACACCAACGGCGGTAGGCGAGCGACTCGAGTTCGGCGCGCCAGCGCTGCGCGAGCCGGCGGCTGTTCTGTTCATCACGCTGCTTTCGCCCCGGTGAGGCACTGATGTGATGCAGCACGATGCTGCGCAGCGCCACGGCGTTGCGCCGGCCGCGCGCCCGCAGCCGCAGGCAGAGATCGACGTCTTCGCCGCCGTTGTGAAAACCGTCGTCGAAACCGCCGAGTTGTTCCCAGACCACGCGCTCGATCAACGCGCACGCGCCGGTGACGGCCGGGCACAAGCGCATGCGTCGCGCCCAGCGCAGTGCACGCGGCGGCAGCGAACGGAGATGCTCGGGTTTCGCCTGCAGATTGACGACCATGCCGGCGTGATCGATGGCGCGGGAGCGCGGCTCGAGCTGGACGTTGCCCACGAAGCCGGCGTGCGCGCCCAGCCGGCGGTGCACGGCGAGCATCGGCGGCAGCCAACCCGGCGTGAGCACGAGGTCGTTGTTGAGCAGCACGAGAAATCGGCCCGTTGCGACGGCGGCGCCGCGATTGTTGGCGGCGGCGTAGCCGACGTTGCGGGCGTTGAGCACGACGCGAAAGGGGGGACCGAGGGTGGCAAGCCACGCGCGCGTGCCGTCGGTGCTACCGTCGTCGACGAGGATGATCTCGTGCGCGAGATCGCGCGGCACGGTCGCTTGCAGGCTCGCAATCATCGCCTGGGTGAGATCCAGACAATTGTAGAGCGGGACGACGAACGACACCTGCATGTCGCGGTTCATCGTGGCGGAGCGGGGGCGCGGCGCACGCCGAAAGTGAGCGGGACGAGAGTGGGTTGGGCGACTCGACAGTCGGCATGGCACGGGCGTCCCGCCCGTGCACAGCGCGCGTCGAGACATCCATGGGCGGGACGCCCATGCCACGCCCAAACGGGCGGGCAAGACGCCTACGCTCCCACGCAGGCGGCGGCCAAAGGCGGCTTCGTAGTTGGACGTCAGCTCAGCCGCCGGCGGAGATACTCGCCGTAGGACGATTTGCCGAGCCGCTGCACGTTGGCCTCGAGGCACGCGCGATCGATCCAGCCGGCTTCGAACGCGATTTCCTCGACGCAGGCGATTTTCAGCCCTGTGCGATTTTCGAGCACTTGGACGAACTGCGCGGCGTCCATCAACGAGTCGTGCGTGCCCGTATCGAGCCAGGCGGTGCCGCGGCCGAGCAATTCCACCTTGAGCCTGCCGGCCTCGAGATAGCGGCGGTTGAGATCCGTGATCTCGATCTCGCCGCGGGCGGACGGCTTGAGCGTGCGCGCGAGCCGGACGACCTCGCGATCGTAGAAGTAGAGCCCGGGTACGGCGTAGTTGGACTTGGGTTGGCGAGGCTTCTCCTCGAGTGACAGCACGCGGCCATCGGGCGCGAACTCGACGACACCGTAGGCGGCGGGATTGGCGACGTGATAGCCGAAGATGGTGGCGCCGTCCGTGCGGGCGGCGACTTCGCGCAACGAGGCAGCGAGATTGTGGCCGTAGAAAAGGTTGTCGCCGAGCACCAGCGCCGCGGGTTCGTCGTTGAGGAAGCCAACGTCGCCGGCGATGTGGAACGCCTGCGCGAGACCCTCGGGCCGGGGCTGTTCGGCGTAGGTGAAACGCACCCCGATGTTCTCACCCGTGCCGAGGAGCCGCCGGAAAAGCGGCAGATCGAGCGGCGTCGAGATGATCAGAATTTCGCGAATGCCGGCGAGCATGAGCACCGACAGCGGATAGTAGATCATCGGCTTGTCGTAGACCGGCATCAGCTGTTTCGAGACAGCGACGGTCAGAGGGTAGAGCCGCGTGCCGGAACCGCCGGCGAGGATGATGCCGCGGCGTGATGGTGCCGCGGCACCATCCGTTGACGTGGAAAGTTGAAGTGGGAGCGAAGGCATCGTGAGTTTGGGTTAGCGATCGAGCGATTTGATCAGCCCGTGGATCATTCGCGAGATTTCGCAGAGTTCTTTCCGCAGCCGGTGTCCGGCATCGGCTGGCAGGTAGCCGAGGGGCACGGCGCGCAGGACTTGGGAGCGCGTCTCCCCGCGGATCCTTTGGCATAGCCTAGAAACTGCTTGAACTCCGCCTTGCCGAGGCGCTCGGCGCCTTCCGCGATGTTGTCGGAGATGCTGTTGGCGGCGCGTGTGATCTGATCCTTGAATCCCCAGTCGCGGCAGTCCGCGAGCAAACGATAGAGCTCGATGCTCAGGGCGTGAGATCGCCGCCAGACTTCGAGCTTTTCGGAAGATTCGTCGGCGACGTCCATGATCTCTCGAGCTTCAACTTCAACTTTAGGCTTCAACGCGGCGCATTAAGCGCCGACGCCCAGCCGCTGCCGGGAGTACTTTTTTGCGGTGATGTCCGCGGCCCAGTCGCGGCGGGCGAGATACCAGTCGACGGTCTTCTCGATGCCGGTCGCGAAGCTCTCGCGCGGCGCCCAGCCCAGCTCGCACTGGAGCTTCGTGCAGTCGATGGCATAGCGCCGGTCGTGGCCCGGACGATCCGTCACGTGCGTGATCTGCGAGGCGTAGGATTTCCCATCGGTGCGCGGTGATTTGCGGTCCAACAGCCGGCAGATCGCGCGGACGATCTCGATGTTCGGCTGCTCGTTCAGGCCGCCGATGTTGTAGGTCTCGCCCACGCGACCGCGCTGCAGCACGAGCCAGATCGCCGCGGCATGATCCTCGACGTAAAGCCAGTCGCGCACCTGCAGGCCGTCGCCGTACACGGGCAGCGGTTTGCCCTCGAGCGCATTGAGAATCACCAACGGGATCAGCTTTTCCGGGAAGTGATACGGGCCGTAGTTGTTCGAGCAGTTGGTGGTCAGCGTCGGCAGCCCATAGGTGTGCTGGTAGGCGCGGACGAGATGATCGCTCGCGGCCTTCGAGGCGGCGTAGGGCGAGTTGGGCGCGTACGGCGTTTCCTCCGTGAAGGCCGGATCGCTCGGCGCCAGCGTGCCATAGACCTCGTCGGTCGAAACGTGGAGAAACCGGAAGGCGCCTTTCCGCGCGGCGGGCAGCTGCGTCCAGTAGAGCCGCGCGGCATTGAGCAGCCGGAGCGTACCGACAACGTTCGTCTGCACGAAAGGTTCGGGTGAATCGATCGAACGGTCGACGTGCGACTCGGCGGCGAAGTTCACTACGGCGTCGATGGCGTGCTCGTCGAGCAGCCGCGCAACGAGCGTGGCGTCGCCGATGTCGCCCTGCGCGAAAACGTAACGAGGGTCGGCAGCGAGATCGGCGAGGTTCGCGGGATTGCCGGCGTAGGTGAGCGCGTCGAGGTTGACGAGCCGCTGCAGCGGCGAGCCGGGCTCAAACAGCCGTTGACGCACGAAATTGCTGCCAATGAAACCGCAGCCGCCGGTGACGAGGAGATTCACGGAGGAAGTCCGGAGTTGAGAGTTGAGGGATGTGAGTTGAGAGCCGGAGACCGAGAGCTGAGAGTCCAAGGTTGAGCGTCGAGGGCGATCAGGACTCGACGACCTGGCGCAGGCTCTCGTGCCAGTCAGGCAGTCGCAGGCCGAAAGCCTGTTCGAGCTTCGCGCAGGACAACACGGAGTAGGCGGGCCGTTTCGTCGGCGTGGGATATTCGGCGGAGGTGATGGCTTCAACGGCGCGGCATTTGCGAGCGTCGAGCGGCATCAGGTCGATGATCGCGCTGGCGAAACCGTGCCAGCTGGTGTGACCGGACGCGGCGAGGTGATATGCACCGCTGAGCGCGCGGGCGTCCGCGGCGCTGCGCACCGAACGCAGGGCGTGCGCCGTGGTTTCGGCGATCATGCGCGACCAGGTGGGGCAGCCGAACTGGTCGGCGACGACGCGGAGCTTCTCCCGCTCGCGCGCGAGCCGCTGCATCGTGAGCATGAAGTTCGCGCCGCGTGCGCCATAGACCCAGCAGAGACGGAAGATAAGGTGATTGCAGCCAGTGCGGCGGATGGCTTCGTCGCCGGCGAGCTTCGAGCGGCCGTAGGCGCTGAGCGGATTCGGCGCGTCGGCTTCGACGTAGGGACTGGTTTTCGTGCCGTCGAAAACGTAGTCCGTCGAGTAGTGGACGAGCAGCGCGCCGCGGCGCTGCGCTTCTTCGGCCATGACGCCCGGTGCGTCGGCATTGATCTGTTTGGCCAGGGCAAATTCGGATTCGCATTTGTCGACCGCTGTATAGGCGGCGGCGTTGATGACGATGTTCGGAGCGGCCTCAGCGATGGCGCGGCGGATCGAGTCGGGCGCGGTGAAATCCACGTCGGGATAGTCGACCGCGACGAGTTGCGACATCGGCGCGAGTGTGCGGCGCAGTTCCCAGCCGACTTGGCCGACTTTGCCGAAGAGGAGAATTTTCGGAAGGGGCATGGGGCAAAGTCTAGAGCTGAGAGCCTGAGTGTCGCCGCGTGGCAGCGAAATGCCTGTGAGCCTGGAATGACGCCTGCGTTCTGGCTCTGGACGCTGGGCTCTGGACTCTCGGCTGCATGGCGTTGGTCTAGAAGAGACGAGCCGATGGCACATCGCGCAGCAGCGGCGCCTGGGTGTCGCGGGTGGAAAGAATCGGATCGCTCACCGGCCAGCGGATGCCGACGGCAGGATCGTCGAAGCGGAAAGCAATCTCGTCCTGCGGAGCGTAGGCGTCGGTGACCTTGTAGTGAAACAACGCCGTCTCGCTCGTGACCACGAAGCCGTGGGCGAAACCCGGCGGAACCCAAAACTGGCGCTTGTTCTCGGCGGACAGCGTGAGCCCGAACCAGCGGCCGAACGTCGGCGAGTTTCGCCGAAGGTCCACGACCACGTCCCAGACCTCACCCTGCCAGACGGAGACGAGCTTGCCCTGCGGATGCGGGTTCTGCGCGTGCATGCCGCGCAGCGTGCCGCGGCGGGAGAACGAAAAGTTGTCCTGCACGAAGTCGAGCGCGATGCCCGCGGCGCGATACCGGGGGCGACTCCACGATTCGAGGAAGAATCCCCGCTGATCGCCGAAGACCTTCGGTTCGATGATCAGCGGGCCGTCGAGTTCGCAGGCGAGGACGTTCATGCGCGCAGGACGGCCGGCAGGCGGCAAAGTCGAAGAAAGGGGACCAGCAGATCAATCATGGAGAACCGGTAGTGAAAACCAGCGAGCTGCGGACGAACAAGGCTTTTCCCGGGTCAGGTGGCGAGGTGACACAGGCCGACCCGGCGAGCCCGGCCGCGCGATCAATGCTGGCGACGATGGTAGTCGCCGCGACTAAAGTATTTTTCAAGCCACACGTAGGCGCAGATGAAGAAGTAGCGACTGCCCATCTCCTTGATCTTGAGTTTGGGCTGACCGTATTTGCGGTTTCGCCACGAAATCGGAGTGATCGCGTAGCTGTAGCCGCGCACGATCGCCTTGAGCGGAATCTCGACGGTGAGGTTGAAATGCGGGGCGAGGAACGGCCGGCAACCGTCGATGACCGTGCGACGGTAGGCTTTGAAGGCGTTGGTGGTGTCGTTGAGCGGAATGGCGAAGCCGATCCGCACGAGGAAATTCGCGATCCGGTTCACGAGCAGCTTGACGCGGGGATAGTCGATCACCTCGGCGCCTTTCATGAACCGGCTGCCGAACGCGCAATCGCGGCCTTCGTTGAGCAGCTGCCAGTATTTCACGGCGTGGGCCGGCGAATCCGAGGCGTCGGCCATCATCACCACCACCGCGTCGCCGCGGCTATGGTCGAAACCCCACACGACGGCGCGGCCGAAGCCGTGCGGGCCGGGATTCTGGGTCGGCGCCAGCGTCGGATATTTCGTCCGCAGCTCCTGCAGCACGGCCCACGTGCGATCCTTGCTGCCGTCGTCGATCACCACGAGCTCGTGCGGAATCCCGGCCGCGATCAACGCCTGGTAGATCGCGTCGAGTGTTTCGGGTAGCGATTGCTCCTCGTCGCGCGCGGGAATGATGACGGAGAACAGCTTGAGCGGAGCCGCGGTGGAGGGCATGGAGCGCGACTGCAATCAGAGCGGGGCCGAGATGTCCAGCCAGTCGGTGTGGGCGCGGGCGTGCGCGGCAATCTCCTCGAGGATGGCTGCGACCGGCGTCTGCGGTTGCCAGTGCCACAGCCGCGTGGCTTTGGCGTGATCGAGCACGATCCACGGAATGTCGAATGGCCGCGGCGTGTGATCAGCGGCGACCGGATGCGGCCCGAATTGCGCATCACACCAGGCGGTGAGCTGACGCAGCGACCTCGCGGACGCGACGCCGCCGGAGACATTCACGAGCCGGTCGGCTGCGGAGAGCTTGGGCGCGATGAACTGTTTTGCGAGCAGCGGCGCGAGATCGCGCGGGTGCAGACAATCGCGTACCTGATAGCCGTGGCCGCCGAATCCGATGTAGCTCAGTGGACGGCGGCGGAGATGGCTGTTGAGCCAGAAGGCGAAGATCCCCTGATCGGCGCGGCCAAACTGGCCGGCGCCCGCGAGCACGCCGCAGCGGTTGATGAAGACTCGGAGGTCGAACGTCTCGCCGTATTCGAGCGCGAGCGCTTCGGAGGCGAGCTTGGTGGCGCCGTAGAGCGACACCGGCGCGGCGGTCGAAAATGTTTCGTTCACGCCGGCGCCGGTGAGACCCGTGGGCCGATCGCCGGTCGCGGGGTGGAATGCGCCGTCGATCACATCGGTCGCAAGGCTGGCCAGCGGAGGAATCGAATACACGCGGCTCGTGCTCAGCAGCACGAAGCCGGCGCGGTGCTGCTTGCAGAACTCGAGCATGTTCACCGTGCCGACGAGATTGTGCTCCACGAGTTGGCGGGAGCTGGTGCGGCGATCCACGCCGGCGAGCACACTCGGATTGGCGGCGGCGTCGACGACCCAGTCGACGGCCGGGAGCGCTTCGAGATCGCTGGCAGCGCGAAGATCGGCGTGGTGCAACTTCACGCCTAGCCGCTTCAGCGCGTCGCGATTGGTCTCGCTGCCGGGCCGGATGAAATTGTCGAGACCGACGATTTCATAGCCGCCCGCTTCGCTGAGCGCGCGCGCCAGCGTGCTGCCGACAAAGCCGCACACGCCGGTGATCAGGAGTTTCATGCGGTGCGAGCCAACCACGGCCGCTCCGGCGGCGGAAGGCGAAATTTCGCATCCTCCGCGCGGACGCTACTTTTTCGCGGCGGTCGCAGCGGAGCTGGGCGGTGGGGGTGAGGGCTTCGCTTTCGCGGCGGCGGCTTTGGCGGCGGCTTGGCGCTGCGCTTCTGCGTAGGCTTTGCGTTGTTGCTGGCCGATCTCGAGCAGATCGCTCACGAGCATTCGCGCTTCCATTTCCTTCTCCTCGGTCGGTGTGAGCGGTCGGCTCGGCGCACCGGGTGCAGGTGCAGAGACGGCGGACGCGGGAAGGGTCATGGGCGCAGGCAGCGGCGTGTCGAGTCCGGTTACGACGGAGCCTTTGCGCATCGGCAGCGTGAGCGTGCGGCCGCCGACGCGGATGACGGCTTCGTCCTTGGCTGGATCGTAGCTAACCGCGGTGATCTCACTCATCGTGCGGCCGAGCGGGATCCAGAGGCTGCGCTGATCGGCCTGGCGCAAGATGCTGATGAGCGTTTCGCGGCCGAAGCTTGTCATGCCGACGAGTTCGAACCCGTCCGCGGCGGCCGTCGACTTGGCCGGAGTTCCGCCGGGCGGCAGAAAAGGCGACTGCTCGGGCAGCTGTTCGGCACGGCCGGCGAGTGCCAGCGTGAAGCTGGCGACGAGCAGGAGAGCGGAAGAGCGAAGAGCGAGGCGCACGGGGTCGGAAGGTATGTCGGCCGGCCGAAACGTGACCGGCTTGCCGGCCGGAATAAACAAAAATGCGGCGGCGGCGCACGGACGATCTGCCGCGGTCGACGCCTATTCGGCGACTTCGAAGACCTCGAGCAACACGACGCCGGTTTCGCCCGAACGGCCGGCGGCGCTCGCGGTGTAGACGCCGGGCGGCAGCGTGATGAGCAGCGCGCTGTCGTAGCTGTCGGGATCGAGTTGCGAGGTGCCGACGCGGGTGAAAACGGCGGGCAACAGATCCGTCTGGTTCGAATAAGCCCAGTCGTCGTTGTCCGCGATCGCGTTCGTCCCGCGGAAGAGCGTCAGGTTCGGATCCGTGTTGACGTCGGTGACGCCGCGCGACTTCAGGCCGGGGCCGACGGCGCGAAGCAAAACTTGTTTCGGCGACGTGCCGCCGACCACGAAGCCGGCAATCAACTGCTCCTCGCCGGCGCCGGCGAAACTGCGGGTGGAGACGTTGACCAGTTTGTGCGTCAGAGAATCACTCAGCTGCTGATCGGCATCGTACACCTCCACGAGCGTGATCCCGGCGGCGCCTCCCTGGCTGTCGACATGCGCGGAGTAGACGCCGGGCTCGAGCGTGACGAGCAAGGCGGCGTCGGTGCTGCCATCCGGCAACGCGAAGGCGCCGAGCCGTTGCGCGGCGGCGCGCAAATTTGCGGCGGTCGCGGCGTCGGCGGACCAGTTATCGTTCGCGTCCACGGTGCTGGACGCGCCATCGACCGTGCGAAACAACGTGAGCCGTGGATCGGCCAGCGGATGCTGAATGCCCTGACCGGAGAGCGTGGGGCCGATCGCGCGCACGAGGACGGGTTTGGGGGTCTTGCCGGTCACCACGAAGCCGACGATGAACGTCTCGCTGCCGGTGCCGGCGCGTCCGCGTGCCGAGAGGTTGGCGAGCATGGCGTTGGCCATGCTCACCGGCGTGACGGTCACGCGTGCGGTCGAGACGGTGGAGGCGCCCGCGGCGTTCCGGGCGAGCACGGAATAGGTGCCGCTATCGGAGGGCTGCGCGGAGAAAAGGGAAAACGACGCGGCGCTCCAGCGCTCGCCGTCGCCGTCGAGCAGCTCGCGCTGCGTGGCGTTGGTGGAGGGCGCGAACGTCCAATCGTAGGTCACGTTGGTGCCGGACGCGGCGAACGTGAGTGTGAGCGGCGAGCCGGCGGTGATGGTCTGGTCGGTCAGCGAACCGGTGGCGACGGGGGCGCCGATGCCCGAGGCGTAAAGAGCATTTGCGCCGGCGACGTCGTCGGGCTGCAGCGTGTAGACGTTGCTCACGTGGCTGTTCATCACGGCCGCGACAGATTGGGCGGGCTTCGCCTCGTCCGGATGGCCGAGCCCGAGTACGTGGCCGAACTCATGCGCCAGCACCCGTTCGAGATCGCGGACACTGGAGCGCAGGCTGCCGCGATAGGAGTTCCAGCTTTCCTTCGAGTTTACGAGCACGTCGGCTTCGGCCGTATTGGAGCCGCGGGAACGACGAAGGGTGATCGCGAGAACGCGATCGCCCCAGTCGTCGCCGTAGACGGTTGAGCTGAAGAAGACGTTGTTGAAGACGTTCGGGTAATCGCGCCCGGCGTTGGAGTTCTTCACACCGGAGAAGCGCGCGCGGCCGAGGATTTCGTTCCAGCGGTTCAGGGCGGAAATCGCCACGTCATCCCAGTGGGTCGAACCGTCGAGCAACGGAGCCGCGGGTGCGCCGAGCTGGAGTTGAAGGGGAATGTCGCCGCTGGGCCATGACGTTCCGGAGATCATGTAGGCCTGCACCGTGGATGCGATGGCGAGGGCGAGGATCGCGCGGCGGAGGCAGCCTCCGCCGAATGTGACCCAATACGTTACATTGAGCGGAGTGCGGAAAGAGAAAGGCCGGTTCATCGCTGCGGGTCAGGGCGGGTGGTGCGGCTGAGCTCCCCCGCAATCAGTTGTTCGAACCGCGCGGGCGAGAGCGCGTGGCTGGGATCCGGCGCGGGAGCGGCGGCATCGAGCGGACGGGAAACGTCGGCGACCTGCGCCAGCGGCGCGTAGTTGTCGCGGGCGACGTAGGGCTGGCCGGTCGCGGGTGCGGGGAGGATGCGGTAGCGGCCGTGTGCTGCGCCGACCAGCGGGCAAATGCGCGAGCCGGTGGTGATGAAGAGATACTCTTCGCTGCCCGGCGTGAACTGCGGCATGCCGGGAATCTCCCAACGCTCGTCGCCGACCTGTCCGCCAAGGAAGGAGAGTGTCACCGTGCGATCGGCGGCGCCCTTGAGCGGACGTGCGACTTCGAGCGTGACGAAGGTCTTGATCGCGTCACCCGCGGGCGTGGGCACTTTCCGGCTATCGACCGAGACCACGCGGGCGCGGACGATGGTCGATGACTCGGCGACGAGCGCGGCAAACGACGGCGCGCGAACCGACATCGCCGTCGCGAAGGGGCCGGCGGCGGCGAGCGAAACGAAGAGAAAAAGAAAACGGCGAAGAACGGAACGAACCACGAAGAACGCTACGCATTCTTCGGCCGCCGCAACCAAGCCTCGACAATCTGCCGGATCGTGTCCTCGAGCGACTGGGTGATATTCCACTGCGGGTAGTGCGCGCGCATCTTGCGGAGATCCGAATAGTAACAGATGTGGTCACCGATCCGGTTTTGCTCGACGTAGGTGAAAACCTGAGCGCGATCGGTGAATTTCTCAGTAATTTTAAACGCCTCGAGGACGGAGGTGCTGTTGGCCTTGCCGCCGCCCAGGTTGTAGACCTCGCCGGCGCGGGGGGCGGAGACGAACGCGGCCATGAAGCGCGCGACGTCGAGCGAGTGGATGTTGTCGCGCACCTGCTTGCCCTTGTATCCGAAAACTTTGTATTCGCGACCCTCGAGGTTGCATTTTACGAGATACGAGAGAAAACCGTGCAACTCGACGCCGGAGTGGTTCGGACCGGTGAGGCAGCCGCCGCGGAGACAACAGGTCGGCAGGTTGAAGTAGCGGCCATACTCCTGGACCATCACGTCGGCGGCGACCTTCGAAGCGCCAAAGAGCGAGTGCTTCGACTGGTCGATCGTGAAGGTCTCGGGGATGCCGTGCGCGTAGGCGGGATCGGCGTAGTCCCAGCGGGTGGCGAGTTCCGTGAGCGCGATGCGGTTGGGCGCGTCGCCGTAGACCTTGTTCGTGCTCATGTGGACGAACGGAGATTCGGGCGCGGCCTGGCGGGTGGCTTCGAGCAGGTTGAGCGTGCCGACGGCGTTGGTGTCGAAATCGTCGAAAGGAATTGCGGCCGCGCGGTCGTGGCTCGGCTGCGCGGCGGTGTGGACGATGACGTCGGGCGCAACCGATTTGACGAGCGCGAGCACGCCGGCACGGTCGCGGATATCGAGCTCGTGGTGGACGAAGCCGGGCAGATCGCGGGCGAGTCGTTGTTGGTTCCAGCGCGTGTCGCCCTGCGGGCCGAAGAAGACGGCGCGCTGGTTGTTGTCGACGCCGTGGACCTTGTAGCCGAGCTCACGGGCGAAGTAGACGCACACTTCGGAGCCGATGAGCCCGGATGAACCGGTGACGAGCAGGGTTTTGGACATGGAAATGGCTACGGAGGATGGATCCAAGTCGTTCGCCGACGTGTAGACCAGAGGATTTCGCGCCAGGTGCAGCGAGACCGGACAGGCAAAAAGCTTGTCCGCTCCGTGCAGCCGGAGGACAGTCGGGGCCCCGCGCATGAGCACCGATCTGGCCGGCCACTTCGACCGGGTGAGTCAACACGATGGCAAGGCTCGCCGCGTGCAGGCGGGATTTCACCGGCAGATCGCGGAGCAGTTGGCTCGATTGATTCCGCCGGGCAGCTGTGTGCTGGAGGCTGGTTGTGGCCGCGGCGATCTGCTTCGCAAGCTGAAACCCTCGCGCGGACTGGGGATCGACATCAGCGGGAAGATGCTGGAGCGGGCGAGGGAGCTCGACCCCTACGGCGAATGCGAGTACCGGCAAGGCGAGGCGACGACGTTTCAGCCGGACGGGACGTTCGACTACATCGTGATGGATTACCTTGTCGGCTACCTGCCCGACGTGCAGGCGTGTTTCGAGAATCTCCGGCGGGCTGCCCTTGCGCGGACGCGACTGTGCCTGACGTCGGTCAACAATGTTTGGACGCCGGCGTTGACGGCAGGGCAGTGGGTCGGGGCCGTGACGAGGCAGCCGCCCAGCAATTGGCTGTCCACGAAAGACCTGATCAACCTGCTAGAGTTAACCGGATGGGAGGTGGTCCACGCGAGCACCGAGCTGCTGTTACCGTTCCGCGTGCCGGTGCTGAGCGGGTTTTTCAACCGGTTCCTCGTGCGGCTGCCGGCGCTGCGGCATCTCGGGTCGAGCGTCTATCTGGTGGCGCGACCGCGCGGGATGGCGGTGGCTCCGCAACTGAGCTGTTCGGTGATCGTGCCGGCGCGAAATGAAGCGGGAAATATTCGCGCGGCGCTTGAGCGGATACCGGTGATGGGCGCGGCGACGGAGGTGATTTTTGTTGAGGGGCACAGCCGGGACGACACTTGGGGGACCATCCAGCGCGAAATCGCTGCGTATCAGGGACCGTTGCGCGTCCGAGCGCTGCAGCAGCCCGGCCGCGGGAAATGGGATGCGGTTCGTACCGGATTCGCGGCGGCGACGGGCGACGTGTTGGTGATCCAGGACGCGGACCTCACGGCACCGCCGGAGGATCTGCCGAAGTTTTTTGCCGCGATCTCGAGTGGAGCGGCGGAATTCGCGAATGGCAGTCGGCTGGTGTACCCGATGGAGCAGCAGGCGATGCGGTTCCTGAATCTCGTCGGGAACAAGTTTTTCGCGCTCTCGCTTTCGTATGTGCTTGGGCAACCCATCAAGGACAGTTTGTGCGGGACGAAGATGGTGCTGCGATCGGACTACGAGCGGATTTTCCGGCGGATCGAGGGGCTGGGCGACTTCGATCCGTTTGGCGATTTCAACCTGCTGTTTGGTGCCGCGCTGCTGAAGTTGAGAATTCGCGACATACCCGTGCGCTACAAGGATCGCACCTACGGGCAAACAAACATCTCCCGGTTTCGCCATGGCTGGCTGCTATTGAAAATGACCGCGTTCGGGCTGCTAAAAATCAAATTTAGTCGCGCCTGATCCGCGTGCCTGCGCTTTGACGCGAAGTCACGGTGCTAAGAGATCGGCGGGATTGCGCGGAGCCGCGCGGATGGCGCTCGATCCCGGGTCATGAGGAGACTGCCGAAAGCCATCAGCACCAGACCGAGCGCTAGGACGGAGGAGGCGTATTCAGCGAGGCGCCAGGCTGCAAACGACAGTGAAGACATCACTACGGGCGAGGAGAAAACGAAATCCTCGGCGTGCGGGGACTGACGAATCTGCAGAAGGAACGGAGAGGAGGGCGTGTGGACCGCGGCGATTTGCCAGCAATCACCCTGTAGGTCTGGCAGCGGCACACGAGAAATCAACGTACCCGTTTCGGAGGCGAGCAACTCGATCGTAATGTTGTTTGCGTCCCCTCGGCCTGAGACGCTGAAAAGTAACCGGCCAGAGATTGGCCCCGCGTCCATTGGCAGGCTGCGCCAAGTGAGGGCGGATGAATCTGGTCCGACCGTGGTCGTTCGCCAGACGCTGCGGTACACTGGCTCCGTCAACAGCGATCGTATCGACCTTCCATTGAATTCGGGATCGAGCCGGTGCTCGCTCGCCAGCACGCCTGGATCAAGGCCGTTGGCAGGCGAAGGTAACAACGCCAGGGCCGGCCGCACACTAGCAGGCAGCAGCCGGGCGAGTTCTGGCTGCCGGAGTCGTGTGACGAGGGCATCGGCATCGGGGTACGGCAGGTCAGCCGAGTCGAAAAGCCGACGCTCGCCGGTGAGAAGAAAGCCGCGTGTCCGGAGGAGTGCTTCCGTGCGTGAGTTGGCGACCGCGGGCAGTTGGGCGGAAAGGGCCTCGCGAGTGATCACAAGCAGGCCGCACGCAAGAAGCACGATCCACGCGCCGCCCATAACGGCCACGATCCGGCGGAGGAACGAGCGCGGGTCGCTCTGAGCGTAGAGCCAGAGCAACGCGAACGCGTTCGCGATGACCCCGACAATCAGATTGTCCACGTAGCGGGAGGCGGGCACCGGTCCGCCGGCGCCACGCGCATACGCGACCGCAATGATCTGCAACACCGTCCAGCCCCCGAGCCCAAGCAACGACCACGCGGTCGCGCGATGGTGGATTCGACGGCGCGATGGGAGCAGGGAAACCGCGAGCCATCCAAGCGGAAACCACACGAGGAGTGCGAACCAAGGAGCCGGCCCAAGGGGCCAGCGCAGGTTGTGTCCGGCCGCGGTCATGAAGTCCCCAACGTTCTGCGCCTTGAGCATGGCGTGATAGGGGACCTCCGGCCGGATTACCCAACCGACAAGACAAAGTCCCCCCGCCAGCAGCAGTGTGGGCCATGCGCCGGCAAGAGCGGTTTCGCGGGATGCCAGGCGGAGGGTCACAACCGTCAGAACAGCTGCGGCGGCGAGAAAGCCGGATCCCATGCTCAGTAACGCCATCGCGGCCGCGAAAACGCCAAGCCACCACGCGCGGCTCCATGCGACGGTGAATGGCAGCGTCAGAATCGTGACGAGTGCAGTCGCAATCAGAAAGAACTGCTGCGAATGAAAGCCGCTGATCGCATTCTCCCAGCCGAGCGGCAGGCCCCAAAACAGCGCGATGGCCCAGGCGAGGCCGCTGACGGGGACAGCCACGAACTGACGCCTCGCCCAAGCAAGCAATCCGACGGCGATGGACGCCGGAAGGAGTGCATTGACCATGCACTCCAGCCGCTGATCCCATGCGCCGTTGAGCAAGGCCAGGGCGAGATTCAACAGCTTCGTGAATACAACATAGTGTTCGTTGTGTGGCGTGAAGAGCTCCGGGAGGAGAGATTGGTGCCGGAACCAAGGCACCAGTAGGTGAAGGCCCTCGGCGTCCCACTGATCAGCCTCTGGTAGATCGGTGCCAAAGTGCCCAACAAGCATCCAACGAGCACCGACGATCGTGGTGAACAGTCCGGCGTAAAGGACCAGCTTGCTCAGCCCACGTCTACTCACCGGCTCGGGGCAGACGAATTCGTTGCCGCGGCGGCCGCCACCTTGCGGGCCGTGAGGTGCACCGCACACGCGGAGAAGGCGATTCGTTCCAGCAGCGACGATTCGAAATAGGCAACGGCATTGCCCCACTCGAGCAACCGCTGGAACACACCGCGTTTCCGCGGCGCGACACTGGTCGCGTAGTAGGGATTGCCGCGCCAATACATCTGATAGATCCGGGGATGGAGCATCAACGTGAACAGCGTGTAGTCCATGAGGCTCCCCAAAAGATGGTAGCTATAGCGGCGATCGATGACCGATAGTCCCGCCGCGCGCACCAACGCCTCGAGGTCGGCCCGCAAAAACTGCTGGATGTGACCGGCGGTCGTTTCCTTGAAATGGCGGCCGAACAGGCGCGACGAGAGCCCAAAAATGCTCTGCTTCTCGGCGGGACAGACGAGGTGCAAATAGCCGCCCGGCTTCAGGACGCGACTCATCTCGGCCAGGGAAACGGCGGGGCGCTCAATGTGCTCCAGATAATCGAAGAAAATGACGTAATCGAATGTCGCATCTCCAAAGGGCAGCATCTCGCCGTTTCCGCAGACGAAGGTGATGGAAGGATGAGTGCGGCGGGCGAGTTCAGTCTGTTCGGCGCTCAGGTCGATGCCCGTGAGCTGGAGTTCCGGATCGCGCCCGTGAATGCTCGACAGGATTCGTCCGCTGCCGCTGCCGACCTCAAGGAGCTGGGCGCGCGGGGAGGAGCGGGACTGGAGCAGTTCCAGCAGGTACCGCAGCTTGAGCGAAGGAAGATCGCGGGCGGTCTGGATCGGAACGCTGCCCCAGGACTTGGCGCGGTAGAAACCCTCGTCGAGGCGTGGCGGTGGGGCGGAGGAACTCATGAGCTGGAAGAAAGAAGGCCGGTCGATCGGTCGGGCAGAGCGTGGCTGAGCGTCGGGAGGACGCGACCGAGAAAAAGGAACAAGCCAATCAACAGGAGCAAACCGGTGCCGCTGAGCAGGAGTGATCGAGTCAGATTCCGTGGCCAGTAGGAAAAACTGACCCGGTAATCGCCCGCCTCCTCAACCGCGACCGCCTTGAAGAGGTGATTGACGCGCAGATACGGTACCGGCCGGTCGTTCACCGTCACCCGAAAATCGTTGGGCAGCCACGCCTCGTGCAGCACGATCAGTCCGGGGCCTGGCGCCGAGACGGAGAAGCTCGTGGTATTGGTCTTCAGGTGGTATGCTCGCGCCGGCACCGTGATGGGAGCCGTACCGCGCGCCATGGCGGCCGCCGGCGCGACGCCGACCTGGAGCGCGGCAAACGGCTCACCCGCTGGATGGCTGCGGAGCAACGCAACGAGATCGGCTGCTGAGTGGTACTGCTCGATTCGGTTGGTGAAGAAAGCACGCGGCCATGGATGCCTGCTCTCATAGACGTTCAGGTCGAGCCGAGCCGCCGGCCGATAGCCAGACGGGCCGGAGAGGTGATCCGGAGAAGTCGCCACATAACGGGTATTGAAAAAATCCAGCAGCGGCTGCCACGCTGCGAGTTGAAGCGCGGGCAGGTAGATCTGCCAGACTCCCGGAGAGCCCAGGCCAGCGGCCTCGAGGAACTCACGATAGTACCGATTCTCAAGCGCATTGGGGCCGTTGATACCCTCGAAGCCGTAAACACTCGCGAAGCCCGAAAAAAGGTTGTTGTCGGCCCCCACGACGCGGGCCGGCTCACGTTCCAACGCGTGCTGCAGGTAGGCCACTGCCGGCGACGGGGCGAAGAGGTCGGCGCGGGGACCGGGCGCCGAGAGGTAGTGGTCGAGCTCGGCCACGGGCAGATGCTGACCATGGCGGCCCAGAAGAAACACCAATGCGACGAGCGTTGCGACAATCCACGCGGGCCCGAGTCGACCGCTGCGGAGGCTTCGCCTTGCTGCGAACGTCAAGGCCGCGGCGGCGAGGGGGAAAAGGAGAACGGTGAACGCGAGTACGTTGCCCGGCGACAGCTTCCAGAGGGCCGCCCAACTGCCCGGCCAAAACTGGCGGGACGGGCCGGCGAAAAACACGCCGAAAAGAACCAGGCAGAGGATGGATACCTTGAAGGCCAGGAGCGCGGCTGGCGTCCGGCTTGGTGCGGCGAGTGAATTGTGGGCGGCGGCAAAGCCCCATCCGGCCAGCACGCAGGCGTGAACCATGGCTATGCAGAGAAAATGCAGGTGAACATAGTGGAGGTTTCGGAGAAACGGCACCCGCAGGATCTGAGCGGCAGGCACCCAATCGAAGGCGAACGCCACCGCCAGGAGGAGCCCCAGCAAGACGGCCAACGGGCCGGGCTGTCGAAGCAACCGATGCAGCTGCGCAATGGCACAGAGACATCCCAGAAGGACCAGCAAATTGGCGGCCGGCAATACGACATGGTAGTCGCTTTCGTGACCGCGGAAGAAAACGTCATCGAACAATCCGGCGAGCCACGCGCGCGGGAGTTGTTTGACCTGTGGTACGTCATAGCTCGTGACGGCCGTCGCCAGCGAATCGAGGAAGGTGCACCAACAGGCGGCGGACAAAAGCCCGAAGCCGAAACAAGCAAACGCGATGAGCATCCCGCGCCGTAATTTCCCCGCGGGAGGCGCGGGCGTGAAGAGAAACAGCAACGCGCCGGTAAGGTTGAGCGCCAAGAACAGGAGGTACGCCTCCTTCACCGTGCCACTGGTCAGCACCATCCAGTTCGCGGCGAGCCAAAGAAGCATGGGGCGGCGGAGGTGACGGTTGTCTGGCGCATGGACAATTTCCAGCCAACCGGCGAGAATCCACGGAGAGTAACCGATCGTGAAGATCGCCGGGTGGTTCAAGCGGAAGTTGAAAAAAGCGACGAAGACACCGGCGAGGACAGCGACGGCGGACGCGGCGAGATCGCGCGTGAGGGCCCACACGCACCAGCCGATGCCATACGCGAACAGGAACTTCGCGATCAGGAACTTGAGGTCGAACGCCCAACTCGCGCCACCGGCAGCAACGACCAGGAAATGCAGCGGGTCGCCAATCATCGACTGGCCCTGTCCCAACAGCGTGGTGCCGGCGGAACTGAATCGGTTCCAGAGCGGCAATGAGCCCTCGCGCAGCGCCCGGCTTTCCACGACGGTGTACGGAAGATGCTGCCACATCATGGCTCCGATATCCGCGGCGTGGGAGTTTTCCGGTCGCAGATCCGAACAACCCGGGACGAAGGGAATGTGGTTGTAGAGAAGACAGGCGCCGTTCGTGGGCGCGACGAAGCTGCGGCCGAAAAACACCACGGGATAAGACGAAAGCGCGGTGCCGATAAGCGCACAGAGGGCAAGTGCCCCGGAGGGACTGCCGGAACCGAGACGGATCGCGGAACGGCGGTGCTGCCATGCAAGCGTGACGATGACGAGGCTGCCGAAGCTGATCAGAAAGAAACGGACCCAGCGGGGCGCATGTGCCGCGAGCGTGGACCAGAAACCAAAGCCGAGTCGCAGAACCGGCGAGAACGAGGTCGTCAGCGAGGCGTCGTTCCCGTCCGGCGTCGTTTCCAACACAAGGGCGCTGTCCCGCACTTCGAAGCGGGCGACGTGGTCATTGGGCTGCCAATCGGCGAGGCCGAAAGCTCGCACGGTGCGGCCGTCGTAACCGGCAATGCGCGCCCTGCGAAATTGCAGGGTCGCGGGGTGCTGCGAGGGATCGAACCGCAGGGTGCGAAACTTGCCCACGGGCAGCGGGAAGCGGACGCTTACGAATGTTCGCGTTGGAGCAACGGTGACGCTGGCCGATTCCGATTCGCGCAATCCGGCGCCACGATCGTAGTAGACCTGTGCTGCAGCTCCCTCCGGAGCGAGCATCTCTACTTCGAAAAAATGCAGGACTGCTGGCGCCGGCGCGATTCCACCACACCACAATGCGGTCAAGCACGCGGAGAGGACCGCGGCGAGGAGTCCTTGCGAGCGCCAACGCGGCATCATGGGCGACGATGCCGAGGCGATTTTCCCCTGGCGCATCGCTGATTCGCTCGGAATGGCAGCGGGTTGCAGGGCCCAGGATGGAGACTGCCGTGCTCGGCCGGGCGACGTGTAGAGATTCTGACCAGAAAGCTCATGCCTGGAAATTGTCCGGCTCGGCGCTACGTCCTGCGCAAAGGCGCCAGCACTGCAGCTGGACGGGCTCGGTCAGGCACGGACGACGGACTACAATGCGTACCCGGCCTCAGCGGCATCGCGCGAGAACATTCGCACGGTATCCAAGGACAGGGCGGCAAGATCCATCCCCAGCATCTTGTCAGCTTTGGCGAGGATATCGTGGGTGACGGTGATGATGTGACACCCACACGACTCGGCCTGAATCAAGTTGTAGACTTCGCGCACGGAGGCCCAGAGTAGTTCCGATTTGGGTTGGCTCCGCAAAATTGTCAGCGCTTCGCGCATCACGGGCACTGGATCTTCTCCCGCATCGGCCACGCGTCCGGCGAAGATGGAGACGACGGATGCGATTTCCGGGTTGAGGGCCCCCACTACGGCGCGGACCTGTTCCAGCGTGAGCAGCGCCGTGACGTTGAGTTGCACCCCGGCAGCAGCGAGGTCGCGGATCAGCGGCACGGATGATTCGCCCCGGGAGTTCGTAATCGGGATCTTTACGAAGACATTCCGACCCCAGCCCGCGAGCTTTTCGGCTTGGCGACGCATCTCGGCAAAATCGTCGGACAACACCTCAAGGGAAAGAGGCTTGGTCGTGACCGTCTTCAGGACATCCCGCGCGAACGCCTCATAGTCTTTCACCCCGGCCTTGCGCATCAACGTGGGGTTCGTGGTCAGACCTTGGATGTATGGCTTGGCGTAAAGATCCAAGATGCCGACTTTGTCCGCACCATCCGCATAAATCTTGATCTTCAGTTCGTTGAGAGACCTACGCATTTTGGAAAAGAGGTGCTAGGGCAAAGGATGAGCAAGAATAATCTCCGAAGCGTGTCGGATGTTCGCCGCGATATAGTCGGGCCGTGCCCGCAGCGGTTCCCCGTAGGCGAAATCGATCAGGATCGTTCGCAGACCGGCGCGCTGGCCGCAGTCCATGTCGCGCCAGCGATCGCCGACCATCCAGGAGCGGCGTAGATCGAGGTTTAGCACCGCTGCGGCATCGAGCACCATTCCTGGTTCCGGTTTCCGTCGGCGAGAGGCCTCGCCACGGCCTGGGTCATAGCAAACTTCAATGCGGTCGATTTCCGGGATCAACTCCCGCAGCCGCTGGTGCATGGCTTCCACGGTTGCTTGCGATTGGGTTCCACGACCAACGTCCGGCTGGTTTGTCACGACTACCAACGTGTACCCGGCAGTCTTGAGGGCGCGACAGGCGGCGGCTGCTTGCGGGAATAACCTAAAATCGGCCAGCGCGGCGGGAGGATAGGGTGTCCCGTTGCGGACGAGCTGCACGTTCAGGGTGCCGTCACGATCGAGAAAAACAGCCGGCGCGGACGACATGATTACGAGCTCGTGCGTTCCACGGCTACTTCTGCACGCTTTCCCACTTGGTCTGGTTCCGTTTCAAATCCGGATGGGAGACGAACAGGTGCCAGAGCACAGCTTGGAAGGCCTCGGAATGCGGAGTCACGTTGCTCGGATTCACGGTGGGCACCACCACGCACGCGTCGGCGACTTTGGCCGTGTAACCGCCGTCCTTGCCGACGACGCCGACCACGCGAGCTCCGACTTCCTTGGCAAGCTGCAGCGCTGCGACGAGGTTGGGCGAGACGTTTTGTTCGATGCTTCCTCCGCCGACGGAAAAAACGAGCAAACCGTCTTTGCGGTTGAGTCTTGAGCCTCGCAGCCATTCGGCGAAGACGCTGGCCCAGCCCTCGTCGTTGGTGCGGGCAGTAAGCTCCGAGACGTTGTCCGTGGGACTGTAGGCTTCAAAGCCGGCGATCTTGCGGAAATCGTTTACCGCATGGCTGGCGTTGGCGGCACTTCCGCCCACGCCCAGGATGAAAAGCCGGCCCCCTTGGCTGCGGACCTCGGCCAAGGTTTGCACGCACTGTTCGCAGTCGACGGGGTTCAGCCGGCCAAGGATCTCGGCGGTCTCTTTCAAATGTTGAATCGAGTAAGACATGAGGGGGGAAGAGATGAGAGGCGTCACTGCGCAGTCCCGTTAAGCAGATCCAGGAGCTGCGGACACTTTCAGGAGCTGATCGAGTTCGGCGAGTCCAGCGGGGGAGCCGATCTCATAGAATCGTTGAAAAACCTCGTAGCCCATCAGTTCGCCTCGGGTAACGAGCGATTTCTGCACGGCGGCCAGATCGACCGCTTCCTGGGCCGGGAACGAGGCGAAAGCCGCGGTTCGAAACATGCCGAGCCCATAGTCGATATGCTGCATCTGTGGGAGCTTCTCGTGTTTGTCATAGCTCCTGATTTTGCCGTTTTCGAACCAGACATTGCTGGAGTCGTAGCGCTCGCGATTCTCGAAGACGGTCATCAATCCAAGCTGTGACGAAGCGAGGAATGCGCGGCCCACGGCCTGGTAATCGATGGGCAGGTACGAGTCGCCGTAGAGGACGTAAAAGACATGGCCGAGCTTGGGTAGCGCCTGAATCAACGCACCGCCCGTGCCCAGGAGCTTGGGCCCGTCGAAGACATACTCGATCTCGACGTCCCAATTCCGGCCGTCGCCATAGCGCTCCACAATCAGCTCTCCCAAGTGTCCGAGACACAGGATAAGGCGCCTGAGTCCGGCGGCACGCAGCAGCCGGATTTGGTGGCTGAAGAACGGTTCGCCGGCGACTTCGAGCAGTAGCTTGGGAACCCTTTCGGTGAGCGGACGGAGTCGCGTGGCCAGACCGCCCGCAAGAATCGCGACCGGCAGCGTGGTAGGAACGGCGTTCATGCCCATCGGTGCTTCGCCCGCTCAGTCCTGGGCGACGACCTTGCTGCCTTCAAAGTCGAATCGGAATCGAACCTCCTGCAAGCCCTGCGATCGCATGGCGTGGCGGAGCCTGGTTTTGTCTGAAGCGTAGAACATCAGGAATCCTCCGCCGCCGGCGCCAATGAGTTTGCCGCCGAGTGCGCCGTTCTGCAGCGCGAAATCATACCATTCATTGATGTGGGCGTTGCTCATGCCCGAGGACCGCGCCTTCTTCCGCTGCCAGTGCACGTCCATGAGCCGGGCAAATTCCTCGAGATTGCCGGATTCGAGACATTCGAGGGATCTGTAGCCGAGATCCTTGGTGAAATGTAGATTGTCGAGCATCGCAGCGTCGTGCTGCTTCGATTTGACGTCCTGATCCTTCAGGATGGTCGACGCACTTCGCGAGTATCCGGTGAAGAACAAAAGCAGGTTGTCCTCCAGGTTATAGAGCGTCTCCTCGGCCAGTCGCAGCGGACGGTACTCGACTAGGCCGTCGCGATGAAAGGTGAAGGCGGTGATTCCGCCGATGGCGGCAATGTACTGGTCCTGCTTGCCGATTGGTTCCCCCAGCCGGTCTAGTTCAATTTCGCAGGCTTGGGCCGCCAGTTCCGAGGGGGAAACGATGTTCTTGCGGGAAGCGTGAAGCGCTTTCAGCAGGGCGGTCGTGAAACTGCCCGAGGAGCCGAGGCCGGTTCCCCCCGGAATGTCGGCCATCGAGGCAAGCTCGATGTGTGGCTCAGTCACACCGGTCAATTTCATCGCCTCGCGCACGATCGGATGCTCGATCTCGTCGACGGATTGCACGCGCTCCAGCCGCGAGTACTTGACGACAATCTCCTGTTTGAACGTGCGGTGCTGGGTAATATAGACGTATTTGTCGATCGCCGCCGCGACCAGGAACCCGCCATGTTGCTCGTAGTAGGACGGCAGGTCTGTGCCGCCGCCGCCGAGGGAAACGCGAAGAGGAGACCGAGTGATCAGCATGGCTGCAGCTAGATACGAAACGAAAGGCGCAACGGAGTCATTCGATCGGTTCGCCGATCGTAAGGAACCGTCGCAACGGCGTGAGGCGGAGCTTGGTAATCATCCAGAGACCAAGCGGAGCGTCGCGCCACATCCGGATTTTTTTGCCCTCGGCGTGCGAGCGCGAGCGGTAATTGACCGGTACTTCGATGGGGGCGTAGCCCTTGCGAACCACTTTGAGGAGCAGTTCGTAGTCGAAGTTGAAGTAGTTCCCGTGAAACACCAACCCCTCGACACAATCGCGGCGACACACCTTGAACATGGTCTGCGGATCCCGCAGGTTCAGACCGAACAGGAGGTTGATGTAACCCGTCACCAGTACGTGGGCCAGGTTGTAGAACGCGGCGAGAAAAGGCTTGTTGAACTGCCTCAGCTTCCAGTGCTGCCGACCTCCGTGTCGCGAGCCAAGGACAAAGGCCTCGTGACCGCGGATGATCGGATTAAGGAGAGATAGATAGTCTTCGATGTCGTACTCGAGATCCGCATCCTGGATCAGCAGCACGTCGCCCTGCGCCTTCGCCAGCCCGAGCCGGGTGGCGTGTCCTTTGCCCTGGGGGCGCTCCTCAAAAATGCAGGTGACGCGGGGGTGTTGCGCGTAGCGCTGGACGATCTCCCGCGAACCATCGGTCGAGTTGCTCTCCACGATCACGATTTCGACCGCCGCACCCGCCAGCTGGACGCGGAGAACCGAGTCGAGCACTTTCGCGACGGTGGGAGCTTCGTTGAACACGGGCACCACCACGGAGACGAGCGGAGTCTCACGGACGCGGGGGGCGGCGAGAATGGCCGTTTCGGCGGTCTTGGCAGTTGCGGGCAGTCGGTTGCGTACGGCGGCCGGGATCAGCAGCAGCAACCGGCGGCGCCAGCGACCGACAAAGGTGTGATCGTGCGGGTGGGCTACGAAGTGTTGCCAGCTAACCCGCCGCCGGAGGCGGCGCACGCCGAGGCAGCGATAGCCGGCGCGATAGAGCACGGTCAGCGCCGTTGACGTATCGATGTAAGCATTGCGCTGGCTCGCCAGTCGCTCCCATTCCGTCGAACCCACCTCAACGCCGTCTTGGTGGATGTCGGAATAGAAAAATACGACCGGTTGAGTTGCGCCGACCCGGGCGCGCAGCGCGCGGAGCGACGGCAGCGGGTCCTGAAACGCGTCAAGTTGCCCGATCGAAACGACCACGGGCGGCGCTGCTTCGGCCTCGGGGGCCGGAGTGTCTTTCCCGACGAGAGTCACACTGCCGTCCGGCCGCCAGTCGGCGATCCGCAACCGCGTGGAACGGTTTTTCTCCGGGAGGAGTTGATGCACCAAGGCGTGCAATTCACCGCTGGTGCCGGCGAGGCGGTCGGCTGCGGCCGCGCCGGTGGCATCGAGCAACTGCGTTGTCGGTTCGGTGCGCGCCGTAAACTTGCAGTCGGCGCATTGCAGGACCCGGACGTGCCGGATCGAGAACGCGTAGTGAACGCGATCGCTGCCGCAGATCGGGCAGAAGACCGTCTGCAGCGGGGCGAGCGCAACTGCCGGGAGCGATTCAGCGGCGATGGACATAGACCCATTCGTTCTGCTGCAGCCAGCGAAGCGTTTTTACGATGCCGGCTTCGATCGTCAGCTTCGGTTTCCAGCCGGTAGCTTGGATTTTCGCGGTATCCAGGAAGATGAACGGATTGTCCCCGATCCACCCGCGGTCGCCGCCCGTGTAACGAAGCTCGGGCTGCAGGCCAAGAGCGCTGCAGATGAAACGAATGCTGTCGTTGACGCGCACGTATTCTGGCGTGCCCAAGTTGTAGACCTGAGTACGGTGCTTGGCGTGGGTTGCGGTGCCGGCGTGAAGAACGTGCAGGATGGCGTCGATGCAGTCTTGCACGTAGAGGTAGCTTTTCCGCTGCAAGCCATCTCCCAAAACATTGAGGTGATCCGGGTGATCGAGGAGTTGGCGGTAGAAATCGAAGACGTGTCCGTGCGTGTAGCGTTCGCCCAGAATGGAAACGAAGCGGAAGATGTATGCCTCAAACCCGAACCCCTCGGCGTAGGCCTGAATCAGGCTTTCTCCGGCCACTTTCGACGCGCCATACAAGGAGGTTTGAATCGGGAAGGGCGCGTCTTCCGGCGTGGGAATCACCACGGCTTCACCGTAGACCGACCCGGTCGATGAGAATGCGATTCGCTTGATGCGATTGGCTCGCATCGCTTCCAGCACATGGAACGTGGCAACGGTGTTCTGCTGGAGATCCCTGGAGGGATGTTCGGTCCCGAAGCGCACGTCTGCATTCGCCGCGAGATGCAGTACGGTGTCGCAGCCCGCCATCGCACGGGTGAGCGCCGGCAGGTCGAGATTGTCGCCCTCGTGCAGCTGAAAGCCCGGGTGCTGCAGCGCGGATTCGAGAAATCGCCGCTGCCCCGTGGAAAAATCGTCCCAACCAACGACCCGCACGCCATCGGCAAGCAGGCGATCCACGAGGCTGGAACCGATAAAACCGGCTGCGCCGGTGACGAATACTCTTTGCACGGGAAAAGGATGGGAGCGGCCAGGGCGCGTGGGCAAGCCGAGCTTTCCGAACGGCGAGGATTGCCGATACTATCGGGGAGATCCTCCCTCGCGCGGCGTTGGACATTCGCTTGCCTCCGGACGCTGGTTCAGTGGCAGTGCGGAAGGTAGAAGCACCGTGTTCCAGCTCCGCTGTCGCGCTGCCCATTGGAGCGAGGTTCGCAATCGATGGCGCCAGGATTTCTGCACGCGGACAACGGCCAGGAAACCATTCGGGTTGTTTGCGGGGAAACGCTCTGCTTGGTCGACGACGCACCAGTGGAAGCGGAGGCGCGGGTGATGTTGCAGGCGTCCCAGCAAACCTAGGACGTTACCTGGCTCAAACACATGAAAGTGAATGTTGATTTCGTTGCCCGTCGCGACGGCTTGGTGATAGGTGGCCTTGAGCGCCGCTTTGGCGGCGAACACATCGGCTTCTTTCGTCCCGGGGCTGTAGGTGGACCAATCAACCCCGTCGACGAAGTCGTCGACATGGGTGGCATCGACGGCGGTCGTGCTGCGCTCGTAATCTTCCAGCATGTGATCAATCGAGGTGAGGGCGCGCGCGTGGTCCCACGTGTAGCGGCGATCCGGGACAACGACGTAGATTATACCGCCTGGGCGTAGCACGCGATACCACTCGGCGAAAGCCGCCACAGGATTAGCGGTATGCTCCAGCACGTGCGAAGAGACTACGTAGGCTAGAGAGTTGTCGCGAAATGGAAGATTGGCGGCGTCGCCATGGTAATCGGCCAGACACTTCTCGCCGGCGTACTCCTTGAAGCGGTCGACATAGATCGGTTTAATCCCGGGCACTGGGGTCTTGAACGGTCCGATCTCCACGCCAATTCCGCCGGCGGATTCCAACGGAAGCAGCCAACGGGCGACTTTGTTCTCGTGAGTCATGACGGGTGGGACGGGGAAGTGCGGTAGTGGTTGGCCGATCTGCCCGCGGGGCTCGGTGGACTCGCGGTAGGCTCGGCCTACCGGGGCAGGGCGCGCCAACGCGGCTATCGGCGCGGAGGAAACGCCAGGGAGAAGTCCTGGCGGTCGAGCGTCAGGTTCGGGTTGTAGGCGGGATCGCGTTCGAGGAGCGGGCCCCAGGTGCGCTGCATGTAGGCGACCTCGGCATGGAAACGCGCGAGCTTCTCCGGAGTGTCTTCGCTGCCGCGGCTCGGCGACTCGTGATGGTAGAACTCGGCGAACGGCGTCCAGAGGTTGAGATAGCCCGCGGCACGAACCCGCAGGCAGAAATCGACGTCGTTGAACGCGATCGCCAGATCCGTTGCGTTGAGCCCGCCGACCTGCGCGAAGACCTTCCGCCGGATGAGCAGGCACGCGGCGGTGACGGCGGAGTAGTTTTGTAGCAGGTGCGCGCGGTTGAAATAGTGGCACGTGCCGCGTGGTGCGTGATAGTAGGCGTGATTGGCAACGCCGCCTAGCCCGAGCAATACCCCAGCGTGCTGAATCGTGTCATCGGGATAGTAGAGCATCGCGCCGACGCAGCCGATCTCCGGGCGAACCGCGTGACTCACCATCTCGTCGAGCCAGTCGGGATTGATCACCTCGAGGTCGTTGTTCAGCAACCCGAGAATTTCCCCCTCCGCCTGCGCCGCGGCAAAATTGTTGATCGCCGAAAAATTGAAAGGTTCGTCGTAGCGGAGCACGGTGGTGCCGCCCGAGCGCAGTTGATCCAGATACGCCAGCGTCCCGGGTTCGTCCGAGCCGTTGTCGACCACGATGATTTCGAATCGTGGGTAGCTGGTCTTGGCGAGGATCGATCCCACGCAGCGCGAGAGGAGATCGGCGCGGTTGCGCGTCGGGATGATCAACGACACCAGCGGCGGGTTCGCCGGCACGGGCCGCTTCACCCGCCAGTAATCGCCGACCTGGCGCAGCAGTTCCACGGTCTCACCACGACGGGCGAAGTGATCCGCCAGGGCCTTGCGCGCCGCGAGCATCGGATAATTTTTTTCGCCGAGCGCGAGCGCCGTCGAGCCGGGGATCGCGCGCCAGTGATAGAGCACCTTCGGCACATGCTGAATGCGGCTGCGCTCGGTAAGATCGATGGCCCGCAACGCGAGGTCCCAGTCCTGGCTGCCTTCGTAGCCGATGCGGAACCCGCCCGCCTGGCGGATTAGCGAGGCCCGGTAGACCGAAAGATGAGAGGTGAAGTTCTGGGCCGTGAACAGATCCGGCAGGAAGTCCGGTTTGAAATAGGGATCGAACCGGCGCCCTGCCTCATCGATCTTGTCCTCGTCCGAGTAGATGAGGTCGGCGTCCGGATGCGCGGCCAGACACTGGACGACCTCGTAGAGGGCATCGCGCGCGAGTTCGTCGTCGTGGTCGAGCAGGGCGGCAAACTCGCCGCGCGCGAGATCGAGTGCGGAGTTCGACGCAGCGGAGATGTGGCCGTTTTGATCGCGGAAAACCAGCTTGATGCGTTCATCGCGCCGGGCGAAGTCCTCGAGGAGGGGACGAACGTGGGAGGCGGACGAGGCGTCGTCGGCGATGCACAGTTCCCAATTCGGGTAAATCTGCGCACGCACGGATTCGATCGCTTTCACCAACCACTTTTCCGGCGTGTTGTACACCGGCATGATCACCGAAATGAGCGGTCGCTGCGCGAGCGGCAGTGCCTCGACCCGCTGTTGCCGCTCCACGATCTGATCGGGGGTAAGGGTGGCGAACCGGCGCACCCACGCGGCGTAGTCGCGTCGCAGCTCCTCTGGCACTTCCGCGGCGCACCGCGCGTTGCGGAATGCGAACGCGCGCCAAGCGCCTTCGACCAAAGCCTCGAAAATAATCTGCTGGTCCGAACTCGGCGGCAGCCGGTAATCCAGCATGAAGCCGCTGCGGCCCGCGTGGGGATGGTCGCGATGTCCACTGGCGACATCCGGTCGTGCGAGGTTGTGCTGGCCTAAAACGGTTTGCCCGCCGGCGCGGAAGCGAACACCGGAAACGGCCGAGGCAGACGGTGCGAGCACCCAGCCGGCGACACTACCTTCCGGCGGCAGATCGGCCCAGTCGGTGGGCTGGTCGATCGAACAAACGAAGCCGCTCTCGATCGGCACCACTGGGGCCGCGCCGCCCGGTGCGCGGCGCTGGAGCGGATCGAGCACCGTGCGGCGAAGGGCGCGGAGCGGTGCCGTCGCCTGCCACGAGAACGAGCGCGTCATCCGCGCAATTTTGTCGTCGCGCTGCCGAATCTGCTCGGCGGTGCCGGCGGCCTGCGCCCTGGCGCGCTCGAGTTCGGTGCGGAGAAAACCGGCGGTCGCCGACGCGTCCGCCAGCTGGGCACGGAGCACCTCGATCTGAGCGCGGACCTCCTGGAGCTTCGCCTGGTGGTAGTTTTCCTGGAGCTCGGCCCTTGCGCGCTGCGCCGCTGCGTCCTCGAGAGTGCGCCGCAGTTCGACGATCACGTTTTCGAGGTTGGCGACGTGCTGCCGCATCGCGGCGAGGTCAGCGTTCGACTTGGCACGCAGCGCGGCGATCTCCGCCTGCTGAGCAGTGATGGCGGCGTCGCGTTCGGCGACGGTCGCTTCGCGCGCGGCGAGCGTCTCGCGGAGCTGCGCGATGGTTTGTTCCTTCGCGCGCATACGCCGCGCGAGGTTGCCGTCGGTCAGCAACACGTCCTCCGAGAACGCGGCATCGCCGGGTTGAAAGAGCGGCGTCGCGCGTGCTCGTACCCTTTTGTAGAACTCGAGCAGGCCGGCCGTGTTGGCGGTGAGATCGAAATGATCCCGCGCGAACTCGAGCGCCCCTTCCGCCAAACGCTGCGCCAGCGCGGGGTAGGCAAAGATCCGAGCACAGGCGTCGGCGATCTCCGCGGGCGAGCCGTCATTGAGCAACAGCGCGTGCCGACCGTGCTCCATTTCTTTTGCCAGGTTGGCGCGCGGAATCACGACCGGCCGGCCGACGCTCATGAACTCCGGGATCTTCGAAGGCAGGCGATAATCGTTGAACGCGTCAGCGGTGCCGGGTTGCACCAACACATCCGCGAGCGCGAGCAACGGTCCGAGTTGCGGCTTGGGCACGAAGCCCAAATCGATCACGTGCGGCCCGCCGAGTGCGGCGAGCTCCTGCGCCAGCGGAGGCGGATTGATGCCGGTGCGAACAAGTTTGCATGGCACGCCGCGCTCGTTGAGCAGCCGAACGGCGAGCAGCAACGACCGCACGTCGGCAAGGTTCGCAAATGTGGTGCTGCCGGTGAAAACGAGCAGTTTGTCGGTGAGTGCGACCCCGATTTCGCTGCGGAGCCGGGCATCAGGTTCCTGGGGCCGGTAGAACGCGGGATCGACTCCCGGTAGCAGCCGGTGGGCGGGCTTGGCGGTGGGAACGAACTCGCGCAGCCGGTCCGTGATGCAAGTCACACCGTGGGCGATTTGGAGAAAATTGCGAAAACGAACGGGGTGAGACAGCCGCGGCGACAGCCGTCGGACGAGTTCTTCATCGGGAAGTTCCCGCAGCTTTTCGAGCGATTCGTGCGCGTAACTCGCCAGGAGGAATTCTTCGTTGTCCTCGAGATGGATGATCAGCGCTGCCGCCGTCGTGCGATGCAGATAGGCCAGCGTGAACTCACGGACATTCTCGCGGGGAGTCCACGTGTGAACGACGTCGGCACCGCGGCGGTCGGGGAAGATCGGCTCCGATTCCAGCGCTCGCGCAAAGGTGACCGGCGTGAATAGCACTTGGGGAATCGCGCTGATGCTGTCCGGATTCTCCGGCACGGCGACGACACACGCATGCCCCAACAACGTCAGCTGGTTGGCGAAGGCCGCGATGTGGTTGAGGCTGTTGCTCGTGAAGTCGCCGTAGTTGACGAAAAGGATGTTCACGCGAGTGGAGGTCAGGCTAGCGAGAGTCGTAGACCGACCGCCAGACCGGATTTTGGCAGGGAATGTCTTCGGGTGCGGACGCTTGGAGTCATGGGGCAACGTTCTCCTAAAGGAACGTGAGTGGCGTCAATTCGCACTGGCCGCGATGGCGCTGAGATCGGCGCCCGAGCTTAGGCGCGCCAGAACTCGGCGACGCTGCGTTCTAGCTGGGAACGGGTCGGAAAATGAATCGCTGCTCGCGCGGTCGCGATCGTCAGCGCGTGTGTTCGATCCAGTGAAGCAGTTCCTCGGGGGTCGCGGCGGCGGTGCCGGTTTTGCCGACCACGATGCCGGCGGCGAGATTCGCGATGGCCGCAGCTTCGGCCGAACTGGCGCCAGCCGCGCGTGCGAGCACGAAGGTCGCGATTACCGTGTCGCCGGCTCCCGTCACGTCGTAAACCTGCCGCGCGACGGTTGGAACGTGATGCGGCGGTTGCTGGCCTTCCACCAGCAACAGGCCCTGCTCGCTCAGTGTCACCAGCAAGGAAGCGGCATGGTGCGTGCGCTGAATCTGCGCGATCGCGGCGAGCAACGCCGGGTCGCGCGATGGATCAGCGGTCGCGCCCGGGTCGGGAAGGCCGGCGAGTTCGAATGCTTCGCGTCGGTTCGGGGTCAGCAGGGCGCATCCGTGGAACGCGAGGGGGTGACCGGGTTTGGGATCGATGCAGACGGGAACATTGAACTGCTGCGCTTCCTGGAGCACGACGTCGACGAGCCGCTGGTCCACGCAGCCTTTGGCATAATCAGTCACAATCACGGCCGCCGCCCCGCGCAGGGCGGAGCAGCAGGCGGTGATCAGCGCTTCTTGAGTCGCGCGAGCCAAAGGGCGATTCGTCTCTCGATCGAGTCGCACGATCTGTTGGCGTTGGGCCGTGATCCGGGTCTTGAGCGTGGTGGGGCGAGCGGGTTCGACGATGAGTCCGTTCGTGGGCAAGTGGTACTGAGCGAGCGTGGCGCGCAGTTGACCCGCGCCGGAATCGTCTCCCATCACGCCGAACAAATCCGCGGAGGCGCCAAGGCTCACGAGCGCGCGCGCCACGTTGCCCGCGCCGCCGGGCACGAATGTTTCGCTGCCGAAACTCACGACGGGAATCGGGGCCTCCGGGGAGATTCTCCTCGCGTCACCAACGATCAGTTGATCGAGCATCAGATCGCCAACGACGACGACCCGCGGTTGAGCAAACGCGGTGATCAGTGACGAAGACGGGCAAGGGAGAGGTCCATGAAAGGAGCAGGCCGGCGGGAACGAATCAGCGTCGGTGGTTGAAGCTCATCGTGGCGGGGCCGACGCGTTGGCTGCAACGATCCGCTGGAGCAACGCGGTGGTGCTCAGATCGGGCAAGAAGGGCAAAAACCGGATCTCCGCGCCGACCTCGCGCAGCGCTTCACGTTCGGAACGGTCGAGTGAGTTGAGGGAATAATCTCCCGCTTTGACGTAGATGTCCGGACGCAGGGCACGAATCTCGGTGACCAGCCGCGGCTGCTCGAACAGCACGATCGTGTGCACGCACTCGAGCGCGGCGAGGGCGTAAGCGCGCTCGATCGCGGGCTGGATGGGGCGAGTGGGACCCTTGAGCGCGCGAACACTGGCGTCGCTGTTGAGTGCGACGAAAAGCGCGTCTCCTTCCCGGCGTGCGTGCTGCAGGAAGTAGATGTGGCCTGCATGAAGAAGATCGAAGCATCCGTTGGTCAGAACGACCTTCTGGGCGCCACGCCCCAGCGCATCTCGCACGCGCGCGGCTTCTGCGAGATTCCGCAACTTGGGAATAGGCAAAAGAAGACTCTCCAATGGCGTCATGACGCAAAGCACTCTGGTGTCGGGCACTGGCGCGAGGCGAACTCTTTTGCGCTGTTTCACACCGCGCGCGAAGCAGTCGTTGGTGCCATCCCGCTTCAGAAAAGACGTCGTTCCAAGGCGGCCAATTGATGCGGAGTTGCCCCGGCTGGACGACCAATCTGCAACCCCGGCTCAGACGGCGAGCCGTCCGCTGTTTCTCCGAACCGACTCAGATCAACTCTGGAGTCGGACTGGTCAGAGTGACAGTGGCGGGCGCCGCCGGCGCGCCGCGCTCCACGAGAGCCTTTTTAGCTCCGGCCAGCCCGCGAGAGGGCGGCGGATCCACCAAGAGCACGAAAGACTGCTGTCCAGGCGTGAACTCGGCCGTGACGCGCTCCGCGATGTAGCTGCCAAGAGCGCGCACGCTCTCCGCGAGGGTGGGTTCGCTCTCCATCGGGCGAGCGGTGGCCTCCCCCTGCCGGGCTGCCCGCGACGTGGGCAAAGCCAGACCCACCGCGGTCGCACCGAGGTCAAGCGGCGCGACGGCACCGAAGTGCATGTCGAACTCCTTCACTGCGAGAGCGGGCAGCTCGGGAGTCATTCCTAGGGACTGAAGGTCGTCAGGTAGAACCGGGCCATGCAGGCCGTCAGCAGCGGGAATCGTGAAGCCCGGGATGGAAGGCGCCGGCAGAGGTGTGGATACGTTTCCGCGCATACCGGATGGTGTGAAACCGCCAAAGTGGCTGGTTCCGTCCGCTACGATTGCCAACGGCAGACTCGATTGGTCGCGATGAGCCACATATTGGGCGATGAGCTCGTCGATATCACCCGAGGAAGAGGCGAGCAGTGACCGCAGCTCCATCACGAACGTACGCATGTGCTCATCGAGCGGCAGATCGACGATCACGAATCCGGGTTCATGGGGCTCCGTGGGCGGCTCGGGCGTAATTGGATCGGTCGGTGAATCGGGCGGGACCGGCGTATCCGGCGTCGCTGGATCATCCGGTGTCACCGGGTGATCCACTGCCGGGGACCAGTCGCGAATATTTGAGCGCAGAATACCATCGGGATCGACGATCAAGCCGGCGTTGTAATCCTTCAGGTAAAGATACTGATCCGGATGGTCACTGGTTGCCGCTGCGACGAACAGAACCAGATCGTCCTGCGTGCTCAGCGTCAACGCTCCCAAGCTGGACACGATCGTCGAACCATCGCCGAAATTGCCGACCTTGAGTTCAGTCTTGTCACCGGTGAAGGTAAGCACCGAAAGCACTCCGGTGTCTCCGACTTCCATGAAGTCGACCTTGTTCGCCTGCAATGCACCCGTGATCGTCAGGTTCGGCGCTTCGATCTTGTCCACATTCGAGACCCTCATCGTGGCGATGTCGTCGTGGCCGATGAAAGTCACGGATCCAAAATTGGAAATGTCCAAGTTCGTGACGAAGTCCGGGAGCTTGTCGAGATCGATGGTGAGGGTGGTATCGGCGGTGCCCGTCAGAACCAGCTGATGGTTGCCGAAATTGGTGCTGAAACTCGCGGAAAAATCACCCTGGCCGCTCACTGCTGCTACCACCGCATTGTAGTCGGCGACTAATCCGAAAGGATCAGCCGCGCCGGCCAACAAAGTGCGCGTCTCCAGGGCCTCGATGCGGAGGCTGCGGTTGGATGCTGGAGACGGGTTCATGGTACGTTCTGGAGAAAAGCTTTTCAGGCTCCGGGTGCAATCAATATCGCGGAAAACCCGGGCACCGCCTGGGCCGAAGGTTCGATGCGGATTTTCACGCGAAAAGTGCCACTGGATGGGTCAATGACGGGGTCCACGTGAGAAACGGTGCCGGAGATCATGGGTTGGTCCTCAGACGATTTGAGCACTCTCACATCGACGCGCTGGTCGACGCGGAAGAGGGAAAAATACCGAGCGTCGCAGAATACTAGCATTTCGAGCCTTCTCACGTCGACGACGCGTGCCACGGTCTCATAACGCTCAATCGCCTCGCCCACCAATTTGTTGGTTTTCAGGAAGATGCCGGCGATCGGCGAAACGATATCGCGGTTGGCGAGCCGCGCTCGCGCGAGTTCGACGGCGGCGAGAGCCTGCTCGTAACGGCTGAGGGCCAGTTCGGCAGAAGCTTTGGCCTCCTGAAACTGCTTTTCGCTGTAGATGTTGTCCTGGCGCAGGCGTTGGATCCGCTCAAATTCCGTGGCCGCCCGGTCTTTTTCTGCCTTGGTGCCGCGGGCGGACGCTTCTGCCTCGGCCAGTTCCGCGCGCTGCTCGGCCGAGTCCAGACTCATGATGGATTGTCCGGCGGTGACCGTGCTGCCTTCGGGAACGTGGATGACCTCGACGATCCCCGCGGCGCGGGAGCTGAGGCTCACATCGACCGCCGGACGCAGCACCGATCTGAACGAGCCTCGGGCGGTGCTGCTCGGGAACGCGGGCGGTTCCCGCGAGGGCTCGTTCGGCGGCGAGACATTGTCGGAGGCCGGCTGGGCCAGCGCGACCGCCGCCATTGAAATTGCAGCTACCAGTGGGATGATTTTCGCAGGAAAGCCCATGTGAAGGTGAGGCAGGAAAACTCAGAAGAAGCGAACCGTCAGGAAATCCACGAAGTCCTTGAACAGCACGTAAGCGACAGGGCGCACGCCGCTTTCGAACGTCATCCGGCCAGTGAAACCCGATTTTAGGAATGCCGCATCGTCCAACTTGGCGTTCAACGGCACCACGACGGTGAACTGATAGTCGCCGGTGGACGTGTCCAGACCGTAGGCGAGCTGGGAACGGTTGACGAGCTGCAGCTGATATTTGTGGGCGGGGTTGGCGGCGAGGCGGAGCGCCGCGGGAACGGGCCCATGCGTTTTGAGCCGTTTTTCGAGGAAGATCAGGTCGCGCTCCTTGAGCACGGCCTTCACCTGCCAAGTGCGCGGATCGACCACATGCAGGGCCGGCTCGCCGAGCCGGAGCACCTCGCCGACCCGGGTGGACAGCGTTTGCGCCCCCAGCACGATGCCGTCAAACGGCGCGCGAACGACCGCCCGGGAGAGATCGAGCCGGAGTTTCTCGGCCATGGCCGCCGCCTTGTCGGCATTCAGCCGGGCGATCTGCATCTGGGCTTCGTTGCCGGCGTTCATGGCGGCGTCGCTTTCGACCAGCGAGCGTTCATATTCCTGCTCGGCTTGCACCAGCTGAAGCTGAATGTCCCGGGTATCGAAACGTGCGAGCACCTGGCCCTGTGTCACCGATTCACCCTCGCGCACCGGCACTTCCAGCAGTCGCGAGCTCACCAGCGCCGGGAGGGTGGTTTGGGTGACGGGAAGCACACTGGCTCCGCCCTTGACCGAATACGGAATGGGGCAGGCGAGCACGGCGACGAACAGCAGGGCAGGCAGTCCAAAGCGGAGCCATTTCCGCTTGGTTGGCGTGTTCACGTAGGCCTGGCGCGTCGCGACGAGCCGTCGGGCGATCCGCATCGAACGGTGCTGGTTGCAGTAGAGAGCGGTGCCGAGAGCCTTGCCGGCGGACGCAGCGAGATCGAGCATGGGCTTGAGCAGCGCGGCAATCTGCTCCTCGAGCTTGGTGCCCTCGAACAGGAGAATTCCGCACACGCGCTGATCCCGGTCGAACAGCGGGATGACTGTGGCCCAGTTCATCGGCATCACCTCGAAATAATCGTTCACCTCGACCGGACGTGCATCGATTTTAGAAGGATCACGCATCATCAGCGTGAGCTTCGGCTTGATCGGACCGGCTTGCCGGGCGGGAGCCGCGGGTCCGGGAGGCCGCTCGGGGACCGGCGCAGCGCCGGCTGGCGCGGCTGCGGCTGTGGGCGCCTCGGCCAGCGGGGCAGGACCATTGTCACTTTCCGCTGCTGATTTCGCGAGGGACATCTCCGCCAGCTTCTGGGCGACGCGTTGCAGCACCCCGGCTTGTTCGCTCTTCGGGTGCGGTCTTTTCAGGCCGCTGCAGGCTTGGAGCTTGAAATCGTAGCTGAGGTCGAACATATCGGCCCCGATGTCGTGAACGCGATCGTAATGGGCGACGGTGAACAAGCACACGCGGTCGCAGGCAACGGCTTCTCGCGCATAGTTGACCAATTTCCAGCACACCGAATCCACGTCGATGTCGCCGGTCAGCTCCTCCAGCAGACGGGCGTAGGTGCTGATGCGGGTGACCTCCTGGGACGCATCGCGCGCGCGGCGTGTCTTCAGGTAAAGTTCGATCTCGTTGCACAGCTGCCGCAGCAGCATGAGCCGCGCGTGCGAGGCGTTGGGATTGCCCGGTTGAAACCAGATGTGCAATACGCCGGCGGAGGCGTTGCCCTGCGGAATCGGCACGAAGAGCTGTTCAAAGGGCGTACGATTGAACACGGGCGATTCGTCCGGCGCGGGTGATTCCGCGACCGGGATGCCGATCTGCGATGGCGTGCCGTGCTGGCTGTGAGGCGGCAGGACCACGGGCTTGCGCTGATCCGCGGCGAGCCGACGGGCGCGCTGGAACGCATTGTCCTGTTCCGGCGCCTCCTTGAGCCCCAGCGATTCCACGTTGCCCTGCAGCACGCGATGAAAGGCCGGGCCGCTGATCATGTCGTAAGCAAAACCCACCGGTCGAAAGGCGGTGGTCACACACTCGGCATGGGCGCGCAGGTAGACCGGCAGGTCAGGCGGGTCCTTCGCCAGCTGCGTGAGTCGGGCAGTGATGCTGTTGAAAAGCTGCTGTTGCTGCTGCAACTGCGCGGGCGCAGGCGGTGACTGCACGGGAGTCATTGGTAAAGGCGAAACGATTTCAGCTGGCTAAGGGGCATGGCAAACCAAAAGAGCCGGCATCGCGGGCCGGTGGGTTTGTGACGAATTTTTCAGATGCGATTGTGGGATCACGCGTCGGTCATCGGTGTTCCCACTCCGGCATGACGCGCTTCGCGCAAATCGGGAAACCTGAATCGGTTCGTCGTATTGGCAGCGCCAAGATGCACACGCTTCGACCAGTATCCGAGCTCGAAATCGCCGCCGGGGCAGTGATCGTGAGCCCCGAGAAATTCGTTGCCATGGGAACGCCGCGCCCCGACTTTCTCGGCTTTGGGCGCAATGTATTATCCTCTTCGATCCAAAGCGTGCTGGTCACCCGCAAGTCCGGATGGGCACCGCGGTGGATCCCGACCGGTGCTCCTGCGCATTCCGTGAACATCGTGACTTTCATCAACCTGCGGTTCTGTCGTGTGCGCTACCTGGCCCTGCTGTTCGGAGCAGTCGGTTTCGTGCGGGCCGAGATCCGGCCGGACGCCGGATCGGGATCGAACGGTCAGCCGGCTCCGGTGGCTGGTGCGACTGCCTCTGACGAGTGGACGCTCGATCGAGCGGTGGCGCGAGCACTGGAAGCCAACCCGGACCTGCTGTTGGCCAAGCACGAGTTCGAGCGGCAGGAGGGCGCGCGCCTTCAACTCGTCGCGCGCATGCTGCCGCAGCTGAGCGCCAGTGCCAGCGCGAACGAGCGCGCCCGCGGACTCATCGATCGTTCGCCGGGCGAACGCAACATCCCGCCCTCCGCCCAGACGGCGGTTGCGCTCTACAGCTATGACATGCGGGTTGAGGTGCGGCAGTTGGTGTTCGACGGGCTGGCCTCGTGGCATCAGGTAAAGCGGCAGCAGTTGTTAAAGAAACAGGCCTATCTCGTGCTGCGCAACACCGTCGCCCGAACGATCAGCCAGGTGCGCCAGGGCCTGGATGCGATCCAACTCAGAACCTCCACGGTCGCGGCCGAGAAACGCCGCGTTGAGGAATATATTCAGCTCGTGGAATGGACCTCCCGGAAGCAGGCCGAAGGTGAGGTGCCGGAATTCGAACTGTTGCGGGCGGAAGCCGAGGCGGAAGGGGCCCGGGCGGATCTGGCGGAAGCCCGTCGGGCGCTGGGCGCGGCGGAACAATCCTTCCGCCGGTTGCTGCAGCTACCCGATTCCAAGCAGCCCGTGCGGGTGGCGGGCGAGTTCACGGCGCGGCCGTTCGATCTGCCGTTCGAGGAAGCTCTGGGCGAGGCGCGAGCAAACCGGCCCGACCTGGAGGCGGCTGCGGTCGCAGTCGCGGCGGCGAAGGCCACCGAACGCGCGGAGGTGGGAAACTGGCTGCCCACCGTCGAGGCGTTTGCCTCCTATGGCGAGCGTAGTTCCTATTACAATTCAGGCATCCGACTCGACGGCTGGACATACGGGGTCATGGGGGAATGGAATCTTTTCGAGGGAGGCGCGTCGCGCGGGCGGCGCATGGCCGCACGCGCCGAGCGGCGTTCCGCTGAAACCCGCCTGGCGGAAACGGAGCATGGCGTCGTATCCAAGCTTCACGAACTCTATGAGGGGCTGGCGCAGGCCAGGGTCGCGATGGAGGCTCAACAAAAGAGCGTGGACATGGCCAGCCGCGCGGCGCGCGATGCCCGCCGACTCTACGAGGAGGGCCAGGCGAGTCTGGAGCAGGTGCTGCAGGCGACGATGACCCTGCGGCGGGCGGAGACCCGCTTGGGCGAGTCGATCTACACGCAGAACGCGATGATTGCCGAGATCGAGTTCTCCGTGGGCGGGCAGATCCGCGACTCGATCGCGGTACCGGACACATGGAAGCCGTAGCGACTGCAGGATTGCCCGGGCACGGTGCGATTTCGCCCGAACAACGACGACTCGAGGCGATCGTTCCGGCGCGACTGCGCGCCGACATCGTGATCCGGCGACAGATGTTCAAGCATCAGGAATACTACGTGCTGAAGGATCCGCTGGCGCTGACGTATTTTCGGCTGCTGCCGGAGGAAACCTACATCCTGACCCTGCTCGACGGGAAGCGCACGCTCGGAGAAATCGCCGAGCGGTTCAATGCCCGTTACCCGAATCATGTGCGGACTGCGGCTGAACTCGCCCAGTTCACGAATCAGCTGGGCGCGGGCGGCCTGCTCAACATCGGCGCGAGCCGGTTTGTCGAAAGCGCCACCCAGACCAGGCCGCAACAGCTGATGATGTTCTGGGCCAAGATCATCCAGGGATTCCTTTTCGTCAAAGTCCCCCTGATCGACCCGAGCGCCTGGCTTGGTCAGCTGGCGCACGCCATCCGCTTTGTTTGGACGAAGTGGTTCGTCGGTGCCGCGCTGCTTTTCTACGTCTGGACGGCTGGACTGTTGCTGGCGAACTCGGGCGAGTTTGCGACCCGGCCCGTCGACTTTTTTTCCGCCAGCAATCTGGTGCTTTTGTGGTTCACGATCATCGTGATCAAGACGCTGCACGAGTTCGGGCATGCGACCACCTGTCGTCATTTCGGGGGCGAGGTGCACGAAATGGGCGTGTGCCTGATGTGTTTCACCCCGTGCGGCTACGTGGATGCATCGGACGCGTGGATGATGCGGCGGAAAAAGCACAAGCTTTATACCACGATCGCCGGCATTTTCACGGAGCTGATCATGGCGTGCATCGCGGCCCATTTCTGGCTCGTCCTGCCGGAGGGGATCGGCCGCAGCGTGGCGTTCAACGCGATGATTGTCGCGAGCGTGAACACGATCGTTTTCAACATCAATCCGCTGATGCGGTTCGACGGTTACTACGTGGTTTGCGACCTGCTGGAGATTCCCAATCTCCGTTCAAAGGCGATGGCGTTTTGCTCGTATCAGCTGCAGCGCCTGTTCCTCGGCTACCAAAACCGCAATCAGGAGTCGCAGTTCGGAGCCGAATCCAGGGGGTACGTGTTCGTGATCTACGCGGTGCTCGCCTACCTGTACATGATCACGATCATCTACGGGTTCACTCAGATCTTCGGCCGGGTGCTGGCGCCGATCGGGCTGCGCGATTTCGGCCTTGGGCTCGGTTTTTTTGTGGAAGGCTCATTTGTGGCGCTGCCATTTATCAAGGTCATCATGGATGCGACGAAACCCGGGGCGCACATCGTCAAGACAGGCTCGAGCTGGCGCCGAGCCTTAACGACTATCGCCGTGCTGGCGGGCCTCGTGGCGATCAGTTTTTTCGTGCCGGCGCACTACAAGGTCACGCAGCAGGCCATCGTGACCGCCGAGTCGCCGGAGGTGATGGCCTCGGATGTGGGCGGCGTGATCAAGCAGGTGCACGTTCGTACCGGGCAGTGGGTGCAGCCGGGCGATCTCGTGGTGACGCTTGACAATCCCGAAGTGATCGCGGAGTTGCGCGTCGCCGAGGCGACCCGGCAACAGTCTCGTATTCGCTTCAGCTCGCTGCGTTACTCCCCCGCCTGGGGCGCGGCCGAAACACAGGCTCATGCCGCGCAGGAAATGGAACTCGCGGAAGCTTCGTACCAGGTGGCCTCCGCGCGCGCGGCCAAGCTGCAGTTGCGAGCGCGGGTGGGTGGGTATGTGCTCACTCCCGACGTGGAGAAACTGGCCGGCGCTTACGCCTCGCCCTACGTGCCGATTCTGCGGCTGGGGGACACCCGTCACATGCGGGTGCTGATCCCGCTCACGGAAAACGAGGCCCAACTGGTCAGCCCGGGCAACAAGGTGCGCGGCCGCTGGCTGGCCACGGCCCAGCTGTTCGAGACGGAGCTGGACACCGTATCCTCCCAGCCGGCTCAGCCCACCGACATCCATTACGGGATGCTCGCCTACTTCGGAGGGTCGGTGCCATCGCAGATGATGCAGCGCGATCCACGCGCCCGCCCGGATTTTCCGGTGTTCGTGGCCAGTGCGCCGTTGCCCAAGCCGGATCACGAGGTTCAGGAGGGACTGCGCGTGCGGCTGACGATTCAAGGAAATCGCACCACCGTGGCGGAGAAGACCTGGCGCTGGTTCATGTCGCTGTTCAACGTGAAACCCCAGCCGGTGCGCCGGTGAACGGGCGAGCTCCGGGTTGACACCGGTGCCGAATCCTTCCACGTGAAGTTCGCGAGTTTGCGCCGAACGGCGCGAGAGACGGGAACACCCCATCACCAATGCTGGTAGCGTCTGCGTTGAACGAATGTCTGCTGGAGCTGGCCCTCCAGCGCAATCTGCCCGGGTTCCAGCAATCGCTGAAACGTATCATGGAGCAGTTCGCGCTCAGCGGCTGGGCCGTGATCTTTCCGCCCACGCCGACCCCCGGCAGCCGGCCGGTGTTCATGGCGCACGGGATTCGTCCGGAGAGCAGTCCCCTGCTGACGCTGGCCGCGAAGAACGGCATTGAAGCGATCATTCCTCCACAGGGGTTCGATGGGCCGTTTCTCGCCACGCTGGCCCGGCAGATCAGTCCCTTGCCCAGCAGCCGTTGTCGTGTCCTGCGCAACAAGCGGGACCGGGGCGGAGAGTTTATTCTGTTTTGCTACCGTGCGCCGGCGGACGCGGAGTTCTCGGGCAACGAGATGATGGCGCTCGGTGGCATCTCGCGTCTGGTGGACCGCTGCTTTGTCGCGCTCGCGCAGGCCCAGGAACAGGAGTTCGAAGCCGGGCTGTTCAGAATGGTGGGGAACATCCATCCCGAGGGTCTGTGCGTCTTGGATAACCGGTTACGGGTCATCTTTGAGAATCGAAAGTTCAAGGAACACATGCACGTGTGGAATGGCGGTTTCGCCGCGCTGCAGAATCTCTCGCTGCCGCGCCAGTCGGAACTGCCGGAAATCTGGAAGGAAGCCTGCGACCGGTGCTTTCGGGCGTTTCGGGAAGTCAAGTTCCCACCCGTGTCCGGTCGAATGGCGGTCAGCCAGGGGTCGGTGTCGGAGCTGAAGCATAAACTGGATACGGAGACCTGGCTCGAGGGGGCGGTGCGCTATCTCGCCTTCCAGACGCCGCTGGGTGTTCGGCCGTATCTTATTCTCACCTGCTCGACGCGCCGGCAGGTACCCAGCGGCATGATCCCGCTGGCGCAGATCTGTGAACGGCTGGGGTTCTCCCGGCGCGAAAGCGAACTGGCGGAGCTCATTCTTGAAGGGAGTTCGGCGCGGGAGATCGCGGTGAAGCTCAAGATTGCGCTCCCAACGGTGAAGACCCACATCCGGCACATCCTCCAGAAAGCCGGGGTGAGCACGCGGCTGCAGTTCGTCGGATTGTGCCGTCCGCAAGCGTGATCGGCTAGCGGGATAGCCGCAAAGAGGCGTAAACAGGCGCAAAGGCCCGACCGCCTTCGCGGACGGTGCTGCGCATGTTGAGCGGGGCCTCCGCCTTTTCGGTGTGCCAGCTTTCGCTCGCGCCATGCGTCGCCACAGCATTGTTCCGGCGGCCACGAGAATCCATTTTAGCCACAGATGAACACGGATGCACCCAGGTCAGGAACGGGCGAACACCTGCGGCATCTGTGTGCATCCGTGTCCATCTGTGTTCCTCCGAACGCCTTCGTCGTGGCGTCCTCGCGGTTCGACGAAGGCGTGAGAACGTCTGCGGATCGCGAGCTTGCAGCCGGCGGGTTCTCGTTGCTTCGTCAAGCAAATGAACGTTGCGCTCGTGGAAGCACGGGGTGTATCCAAATCTTACCGGTTGTGGGCTCGTCCAGCCGATCGGCTTACGGCGATGCTCCTGGAGCAGGCTGGCAGCTTGCCGCTTCTCCCTCCCTCGGCGCGCCGGCAGCTCTTCGCTGCAGCCGATCGTCGAGGGGCACAGTTTCACGCGCTCAAGGAGGTGAGCTTCACGCTGCAACGGGGCGAGAGCCTGGGCATCGTCGGCCGCAACGGCTCGGGCAAGAGCACGCTGCTGCAGATTCTCGCGGGCACGCTGGAGCCAAGCTCCGGCGACGTCCATGTGAACGGTCGCGTGGCGGCGCTATTGGAACTTGGCTCTGGCTTTAACTTGGAGTTTTCCGGCCGCGAGAACGTGCTCCTGCAGGCGGCGCTCTACGGTTTCTCAAGAAAGGAAATCCTCGCCCGGATGCCGGAGGTGGAGGAGTTTGCCGGCATCGGCGCGTTCATCGACCAGCCGGCCAAGGTCTACTCGAGCGGCATGTTGCTGCGGCTCGCGTTCGCGGCGCAGACGATCCTCGCTCCCGAGCTTTTCATCGTCGATGAGGCGCTCGCCGTCGGCGACGTGTTCTTTCAGGCCAAGTGTGCTCGATTTTTCCAGGAGCGGCTAAAGACGGGCATGTCGCTGATTCTCGTCAGCCACGATCTGGGCGCCGTGAAGGCGCTGTGCCGTCGCGCGATCGTATTGCACGAGGGCCGGATGTCGTTCGTCGGTCCCAGTGATGAGGCGGTTAACCATTATCATCAACTCCATCGCGGGCGAATTCAGGCGAGCGAATCAGGACCGGCGGCCGAGCGGGCGGCAGGAGTGGGTTTGCCACCGGGAGCCAAGGAGCGGAACTGGGAAACGACGCAGGAAGTAGGGTCGCGGGAGGCGGAAATCATTCACTGCCGGTTGTTGAACTCCCGCGGGACGGAGACAGAAACCTTTGATGTGGGCGAAGAAGCCAGACTGGAACTTTACGTGCGCGGTACAGCGCATCTGGACCGACTCCTGGCCGGATTCGAGATTTCCAATCGACACAACCAAGTGGCCTATGGGGCGACGTCGGTCCACTTGGAGGACCGGTTTCTCGCCCTCCAAGCGGGGCAGATCAGCTGCTATGCGTTCACCTTTGGCATTAACCTCGGTGTCGGCAGCTACTTGGTCGACGTGGCCATCGGCTGGGGAGATCGGGGCGACGGTGCGCCTGAGCAGATGGTTCACCGGGTTGCAAGAATCCGATCATTGTCGGTGCGCCACCCAGGCGAGCGGCCTCGGTTTTTCGGAGCAGCCGATTTGGGGGCTCGTTTCGAGGCTTCGTAGGCCGCCGGACCCACGGAGGCGAGAGGCGAACGAAGATCGGGACGTCTCTCTCCAAGTCGTGCCTGTGCGCGCTGCAGGCAATGCAAGTGCCTGAGATCAAGAGTGGCTGCATAGGCCTTCAGGACTATTTCACAATCCTCCCTAAGTAAATTCGGGGAGCCTGTCCACACTTGGTTGGCGACAGCAATCAAGGAGTTACCTCCTCTCATCCAAGGCTCCATTGACGATTGGTGAAATCATCCGTTGGGATGATGGTCAAATCTCCCATCTTTCGATAGGATCTCCGCACTTTGAGCAAACCTATGCCCCAATTTGGGACGCAAACTCCCTTGCTCGAAATCAACAACAACCAACATGGCTAAACGCATTAAGAAAAACTCCAAGTCTGCTCGTTCGCTCCTCAAGCTCGAAGCACTGGAACAGCGCCAACTTTTGGCTGGCGGCTTTACCGATGCCCAGGGTCAGCAATGGCAGGACATCGTTCACTCGAACGGCAATGTCTATGACCAAGTGCTCCTGAAGAGCTCGAGCATCACCGTGGACGCGGATCCGGGTCAGGTCACGCGCGTCTCGTTCCTCGACCAGCAGGGTGACATCGTCCAAGCCGAGTTCTCCGGCGCGGGCACTCTGACGATCGCGCTCGATCCCGACACCTACCACGGGCCCGCCGCGGCGGTGAACTACAACCAGCCCGACGTGATGTACGTCCAGGGCTTGGCGTCGTTCACGATCACGGGTTCGGACGCATCGACGAACTTCTCGGTCTTCTCGGTCGGCAAGGGCAACGCCTCCAACCAGGCGCTGTTCGACGATACCCACACCGGTGGTGACCACTGGGCGAATGTTGCCCGGCTGACGATCGTCGCGAGCCCCTCGAATCCGAATGGCTCCCTGTTCGGTGGTATCCGCGCTGGAGACGCCATCTTCTCGGCCGAGAACGGTGTCGTCGGTATTACGGCGTCGAACGTGCAGGTTCAGAGCGTCGTCCGCATTGGCGACATCGACGCGAAGGGGACCGCAACCCCGGCGCTCGTTTTCGGTGAACAGTCGCAGTTCGTATCGGTTGATATCGCTGGTGGCGATCTCGTCCAAACCAATGCCAAAGCGATCAACAACAGTGGCTCGTACGGCTTTTCCCTCAGCGCGATCGACAATGTCGATTCGAGTGGCGCTCCGGTGATGGCCAGCACGATCACGAATACGAGCGTGCAGTTCTCGGACAAGAGCCCCTTCCCGGCGCCGAAGAGCTATGATCTGACGACCGCGATCGATACCATCGTTGGTAGCACGGCAGACGATGTGATCAACGGTTCACACACGGCAACCTCGCTCGTCGTGAGCGCGCTCGATAAGATCGATGGTGCCGCGGGCAACGATGTGCTCAACATCTCCGACTCGAACGGTGGTACGGCGCAGCTTTCCGGCCTGACGGTCAAGAATGTCGAGACCTTCATGTACACCTCGACCGGCACGCTGGGCTCCGCCAACGCGGTCGATATGACGGGCTGGACTGGCCTGACTTCCGCCAATCTGACCCTGCAGAACATCGCGGCGAATACCGCCACGGTAACGGCCACGAAGGACACTGCGGTGGTTCTCAGCTCGTCGACGACCGTCACGCCTGGTCTGGTGAAGGTCGTGGGCGGCAGCACCGTGACGGTGACGAACGCAGCTGGCAGCGCCAACTTCCCTGCCACCGCTACGGAAGTCGATGGCGTTAACGGCACGAGTTCGGTGAGTATCACCCAGACAACCTCCGGCACCCAGGGCGCAGTCCTCGTCAAGGACTACGCCATCGGCGGCGACAAGGCTAAGGCTGGCACGATCTCGACGGTGACCGTCAATGGTGCGACCGACGTGACGGTTAACAGCAATGCGCTGGCGACCCTCACGCTGACGAAGGTCAGTGGCACGGTCCTCCTGACGGATGAACTGGCCGGTCACGCCACCAGCGGCAGCGGCACGACGCTGGCGTTGAACCTCAATGACTCTGCGGTCACCAACCTGAATCAGACGACGGCTACGGTCAAAGAGGTCGACTTCACGACCTCCGGCAAGAAGTCCTCGATTGGTGCTTGGGGCACCGCCGGTGAAGTCGCGACCATCACGGTCGCAGGCGATCAGGCGCTCGATTTGGGTAACATCTCGGGTCTGGGCAAGCTCGCCACGCTGACGAGCACGGCCACGGCCGGGGTTACGGCGACGGTGGACGCGACGAAGGTGACGGTCACCGGCGGCGCGGGCAACGACGTGATCACGCTCAGCGGCCAGGTGAAGAAGGCGTCCGATCTTGGTGCTGGTGACGACTGGGTCTCCGCGACTCTGAACGCCACCGACCACAAGACGATGGACAGCGGCACGCTCGCGGGTGGCGACGGCACCGACACCCTCGCTCTCACGGGCCAGGATGCGGTCGCCGCTTCGACCGGCACGGGCCTCGCGGCCCAGATCTCGGGCTTCGAGAAGCTCGAAATCACAGGCAGCAACTTCGGCACGGTCGACATGCACAACCTGGACGACATCAACCAGGTCATCCTCTCGGGTGACTTCGGTGGTGCCTATGCGATCGACAAGCTCGCCTCCGGTGCGTCCCTGACGATCAAGGCGGGTCAGACTGGCAACGGCACGATCACTGTGCCGGTTTCGGCAGTCCAGACCGAGTCACTGGCCGTCACGATTACGTCGGACACGGCGGACATCAACGCCCAGACCCTCGCCACGGGCAACATCAACACGATCAACCTGAACGTCGTCGATACGAACGACACGAAGAACGCCGATGACACGGTGAACTTCACCCAGGCCAAGGTCGTGAACATCACCGGCAATGTCCTCTCGCTGACCTCCAACACGGGTGCGGCGGGCACGGTCGATGCTTCTGGCATGGCTGGCGGCAAGCTGATCCTGACCACGACGGCGGGCGATGGCTCGACGATCAAGGGCACGACGAAGGGCTCCAACGACATCACCGCGACGGGCGCGGGCAAGATCACGATCACCACCGGTAACTCGGCGGATACGATCGCGGTCGCCGCCGGCACCACGATCACGGCGGGTGACGGTGCGAACGTGATTACGGCCAGCGGTGCGGGTAACTCGATCACCACCGGCAAGAACGGTGACTCGATCACGGTCACGGCGACGTCCGGCACGACCACGATCAGCGCGGGTGACGGTAATGATACCATCACCGTTGCCGGTCAGGCAGTGTCGAACATCACCCTCGGTGGTGGTGCTGACAAGGTTGTGCTGAGCAGCAAGGCGGGTTCCGCCGGCTACTTCACCACGATCTCCGGCGCGGGTGATGCTGATATCCTCGACCTCAGCGCGGTAGATACCGGCACGGCGACGTTTAACGCGACTGCGGTGACGCTCGGTCAGGGTGCCACGTTCTCGGACTACGTTGCTTCCGCTACCGCGGGCAATGTTGCCGGCAACGCCGTCGTGAGCTGGTTCAACTTCGGTGGGGACACCTACATCGTGGTTGATAATGGCAACGGCACGTATGACCCTGCGGGTGACGTGGTCGTTCGACTGACCGGCGCGCTCGATCTCAGTGCGGCTGGCACAAACGCTGGTATCGCGGCCGGCGTGCTGACGATCTGATCCACATCGGAAGGTTGGACTGATCCAACGCTCCTCATTGAGCCCCATCCCGGAAGCGGGGTGGGGCTTTTTCTTTCTAGATGAAGACCGGCTCGATTATGGAACTTTCTGTTTGCCGTGAGGGATTGGATGGCAAGATCGAACAGATCGGCGCGCCATGACCATCCTGTTTGTACATCAGAATTACCCTGGGCAGTTCGGCCATCTGGCCGCCGCATTAGTGCAGCGTGGCGATCGCGTCGCTGTCCTGCATTACCGAAAGGACCTTGTTGTCCATCCCGGCATCGAGTCGGCACCGTGCGAACGACCTGATGCGGGACCCGCGGGGATGAACCCCTTGGCGGCGGATTTTGAGGCTCAGGTGCGGGCCGGCGAAGCGACCGCGAAACGCGCGCTTGAATTGAGGGCGCGTGGGTTCAATCCGGATGTGATCATTGGCCATCCCGGTTGGGGGGAGATGCTCTTTCTCCGCGATGTTTGGCCTGGATCTAAAATCATCGCCTACCCGGAGTTTTTTTTCGGGCGCGCGCGGGTGGACAGCTATTTCGATCCCGAGTTTGGTCCGCCCGCGGAGGCAACGGCGTTCAGGCTGCGAATGAACAACACGGTGTGTCTGCATGCGCTCGAGAGTTCGGATGCGTTGTGGTACCCCACGGAGTGGCAACGGTTGTGTTTCCCCACGAGCGCGCAAGCACGTGCCATGGTCATCCACGACGGCATCGATACGGCCGTAGATGCGCCGTCCTCCAAAGCTTCGATCACACTGGCCCGCGATGGCAGGAAGCGGGTGCTGACGGGGGCCGATGAAGTCATCACGTTTGTGAATCGGAATCATGAGCCGATTCGCGGGTTTCACGTGTTCATGCGAGCCCTACCGGCAATTCTGGCGCGGAGGCCACGGGCCAACGTCGTGATTGTCGGTGGCGACGGGATCAGTTATGGGACGCCTCCTCCACGGGAGCGAAACTGGCGCGAGTTCATGCTCAAGGAACTCGACGGCCAGCTGGATCTCTCCCGAATCCATTTCGTGGGCAAGGTGCCTAAGGAGATCTTCCTCGCAATTTTGCAGGTGTCGACTCTGCACATCTACCTGACACATCCGTTCGTGCTGTCGTGGTCTTTGCTCGAAGCCATGAGCTGCGAGTGCCGGATCCTGGCAAGTCGGACGGAGCCAGTGACGGAGTTCCTCACGGATGGAGTCAATGGCACCCTCTTCGATTTTTTTCGGCCCGATGAGCTGGCGGCAAAAGCCATTGAAATTCTTCACACTCGCAGGCAGTTTGAGCCCCTGCGGCATGCAGCGCGGCAGACGATCCTGCAGCGATGCGACCTGCGCGCAGTATGCTTGCCAGCACAATTGAGGTGGATCGACGAGCTCACACACCGGCGCTGACCGTGCACGCGATGAAACGGATTTTACTCCACGTCGGTTGCGGGCCGAAACGCAAGGATCAGACCACCCCAGGCTTCGACACTCCCGATTGGGACGAGCTCCGGTTGGATATCGATCCGAATGTCGCTCCTGACGTCGTGGGCACGATGACGAATATGGCTGCAGTCCCGAGTGGCTCGGTGGACGCGGTATTCTCCAGCCACAATGTGGAGCATTTGTATTCGCACGAGGTGCCGCTGGCATTGGCAGAGTTCAAACGCGTGCTCCGACCGCAGGGATTTGTGGTGATCACCTGCCCAGACCTTCAGTCGACGTGCGCGCTGGTTGCGGAGGACAAATTGACCGATCCGGCGTACCAGTCGCGCAGCGGTCCGATTGCCCCGATGGATATTCTTTACGGCCACCGGGGCCGCGTGGCGGCCGGCAATCTTTTCATGGCCCACCATTGCGGTTTTACGCAGCGGGTGTTGGGCGGGACCTTGCAGGAGGCGGGCTTTGCTCGCGTGGCGCTCAAGCGGCGCATCCCTCATTTCGATCTATGGGCGCTCGCCACCCTGCAGCCGATGACGGACGCGGAATTGCTGCAGCTGACCGCCGAGCACTTCCCCGCATGATCCAGCTGGGTCTCAGCGCGTGCCCTTGCGGCGCACCCTGTAATCGCCTTTACATGCCGAAGCAGCAGGATTTCCTTTCGTACCTATGTCGACCTCTGCCCCCCTGCCTTCATCTGACGTGACGACGGCCTACGATGAAACGCCCTATCCGAGTTCGTCCTTTCCGCAGACTCAGCCGAACCGTCTCGCCGCGATGGCACGCCTGTTTGGGCTGGACGCTGCAAGCCCCGCGAACGCGCGGGTGCTGGAGCTTGGATGTGCGGACGGTTCTAATCTGTTGCCGTTGGCTGAACAGTTTCCCCAGGCGAGTTTTCTGGGAGTCGATTCGTCCAAGGTCCAGATCGCCGCTGCACAGTCCGCGATTACGGCGGGGGGGGTGACCAACGTAGAGGTTCGACGGCAAGACATTTTGGATTTCCCGGCTGACTCGGGAAAGTTCGACTACATTGTCGCCCATGGCGTTTACTCGTGGGTTCCGCCGGCGGTTCGCGAGAAGGTTCTGGCGATCTGTCGGGACCACCTGACTGAGAACGGGGTGGCATACGTCAGCTACAACGCGCTCCCGGGTTGGAACATGCGGCGTTCGCTGCGAGAGATGATGCTCTACCACACGCGCGGTCTCACGGACCCGAAGACCAAGGTGGCACAATCGCGAGCGTTGCTCACCTTTCTTGCGGACTCGGTACCGAGCGAAAACAGCGCGTATGGGATGCTGCTGAAGAGTGAGCTCAGCCTGATGAACGGTCTGTCTGACAACTATCTGTTGCATGACATCCTGGGCGGAGAAAACACACCGTTCTATTTCTACGAGTTCATCGCTGAAGCGATGAAACACGGGCTTCAGTATCTCAGCGAATCGAACATAGCGGAAATGCTGGCGGGCAATTTCCCCGAGAAGGTCAGTCAGACGCTGGCCCAACTAAACAATCAGATCGTCGCGCAGGAGCAGTACATGGACTACCTGCGCAATCGGTCGTTTCGGCAAACGCTGTTGTGCCGCGGCGGTGTTCCCCTCAAGCGCAATCTTTCCCCGGCGGTGCTCAGGCAACTCGCTTTCCGTTCGTTGCTGATCCGTGCCGCTGGTCCCGTGGAGCTTGTGCCTGGCGTACCGGTTAGTTTTGCAACGGCGACAGGCGTGCAGGTAACGAGCGGCGACGCATTTGTGAAAGCGCTTATGCAGATGCTGACCGAGACGCGTGGCGTGGCGGTGGTTTCTTACCAAGCGCTCTTAGAAGGCGCCCGCTCGCTTTCGCGCCCGTTTTTGGGCGAGGTGCCGCCCGATCGCGATCGGACCGACGAATCGACGTTGGAGATGAATCTGTTGAACCTTTTGGCCAAAGGATTCCTGGAGATCCACGCCGAACCCGTGTCGGTCCGTACCGACGTGCCTGAACGGCCTGCTGTTAGTGCGTTTGCACGCTATCAGGCCCTCAATGCCAGATTGATCACCAACCGGACGCACCAGTCTATCCCTGCGGACATGGTTGCACGTTACATCATCGCGGCCTGTGACGGCACCCGTGGCCGCGATGAGCTACTCGGCGAGCTCGTGAGTCGCGTGAAGGAAGGGAAGCTTCAGGTGAACGAAGGCTCGGTGCAGGTCACCGACGAACAGCGACTCAACGCCTTGTTGGGGTCGAACCTCGACACCGGCCTTGCGGCGCTTGCTGCAGCCGGTTTTTTCCGGGGCTGAATTGGGCCGGTTGCTTGATACTCCGCGGAGACGTGGCCCGATCGGCCGCGTCAGCTACGCTGGGCAAATCGATACGGATGATCGCCGTGCGTGTAGTCCACTAGTCGGCCGTTGTGTTCGATCAGCAACTGCGGCGCTCCGATCCTCTCGCGAGCTATTTCGTTCGCAATATCAGCAGCGCGCCACTGGGTGGGGACGATGATCACGTCGACGGGGCTCGCCTTGAGCACATCCCGGAAAACGATTGGCTGGCCGGTGCCCGGCACGAACGTGCCTGCTTTTTCAGGATCCGAGTCCACGACCAGCGGAAACCGCTCGGCATCCAGACCGAACTGGTGAATGAACGCAGCGCCCTTGCCGGTGCCCCCCCACACGGCCACGCGTTTTCCGCTGGCGGCAAGCTCGTCGAGCTGTTGTCGGACGGTGGCCCGGTTTTGGTCTGCCTGTTGAAAGAAGATTGTTGCCGACGCGGAGCATTCTGCATGCGAGGCGGGAACCTGCAATCGGACGAGCGCATACACGACCTCGCCGTTGTACCCATGACCCAACTCCACCACCTCGCCGCCGCGCTGCATCAGCGTGCGAAACGAGCGCGTGGTGAAATGTGAGGGGTGTTCGTAATAGAAGTCCGGCAGTCGGCCCGTCTCGATTGCCCGATCGACGCACGGCATCTCGGTGAACAGCCAAACCGGCTTCCGCAACGTGGAGGTCCCCCAAGCCATCTGCTCGATGAAGGCCGCCGGATCCGTCAGATGCTCGAGGACGTGCCGCACCACAAGTGCATCAGGCTGGAAGGAAGCGATGTCCGACAGCGGTTCGAAATACCGGGGAAAGAACTCCACACCGTCACCACTGCGGCCACTCGTGTTCGGATCAAACCCGACAAAGCGGCCTCGACCGGCTCGGGATTCGCACATGCCGCGCACGAAGTGCCCCTCGCCACATCCGATGTCCAGGACGGTTGGCGCCACCGGCAAACGAGCGAGAACAAGATCCCGTGTGCTCGCGAGGTGCCCCTTCCAGATCACACCCTTGTTAAACATGAGATTCGGGTTGGACCGGTACGGTATCACCTCGTAGGAGAACGACCGATTCCAGACATGCGTGCACCGCGGGCACTGCACGAAAGCCAGCGGAAAGCGCGGCATCGTTTTTGCCTCCTCGGCGGTGTGCGGCCACCCGAGCGTGGCCAAGGGTTGGGAACCACCATCGAAAAATGGCGTGGCCTGGGTGTAATGACACACCGGGCACAGGGCGGGGATCACCGCGGGAGGGGAGAGGCGAACAATATTCACGTTTGAAGGTTTAGGCCGTCGAAAATATCACGATTGTGTCGATCACGAGGCGGCGTCGTAACGCCAATCGGAGGAAAGTTTTCGCTGCTCGTCCGCCGCACTCACGGCGGCCGTGAGGAAGGTTTCGAATTCTCGGACGGCGTGCGCGTCGGCAAAGAGGTCGCGTTGCGCAGCCGCTATCAGCTCGCGGCGCAGTCTTGCCCGGCGTTCGGGGTCGCGCCCCAACGTCACCGCCAGATTGGCATAGTCCTCAAGCCGCTCGGCAACGGGTGCATCGCTAATGCCCATCTGACGATATGCGCCAGCGACGACTCGACCACGCATGAACTGACCTGCCCAAGTGACAATCGGCACGCCGAAGGCCATGGCTTCGTAGAGCGTGTTGCCGCTGCCAAAATGAACGGGATCGAGGAGCACGTCCATGTTTGCGATCATTCCCATGAATCGGTCAAGCTCGAGGCGTGGCAGGAAAATCGTGCGGTTCAGCAAGAGAGGCGCCGTCCGCGCCCAGCGCGTGCGTAGTTGCTCCTTCCATATGGGCACCGCGCCCTCGAGCAGTACGAGGTGACTTTCCGGATCACCTGTGACAATCGCGACCAAGATGGCATCGAAGTCGGGATGGAACTTGAACAGGCTTTGCGGACATCCGTAGAGAGTCCCAGTGGCAGGCAGGTCCAGATCGCTCCGGGACGGGATTGCGCTCGGGACGACGAAAGGCTCATAGAAGCAGGGCAACCTCTCAAGTCGGATCAGTGTCTCGGAATAGTGAGCCGCAGCCCCCTGTGGCTCGATTGGTTGTGCCGAAACAAAGTAGTCAATCGTCCGCAACCCGGTGGTGACGGGATGCCCCCAACTCACGGCTTGCACGGGAGCCAATCGGGCGTGAGCCAGGCAGTAAGGGTACGGGGCCATGCCAATATCCGGATAGAAGAGTACGTCCAACTCCTGATCCGCCAGACGCTGCTGCTGAGTTCGCAGCGGGCCGGCGAGCGAGATCACTTTGTCACAATATGCACCGAGTTGTGCACCCACCCCGTCGCGCTTGGACTCTGGCGCCCGGATGAGATAAACCTCGAATCGCTGCCGGTCGAGGTGGCGCAGGAATCCCTGGTAGAGCTTTCCGATCGTGTGCCCGGTCAGGAAAGCGGAAAGAAAACCGACGCGGATCTTGCGTCCTGTGCCGGTGGGAGAATGCCACCCGGCCACGTGGGGTGAGACAAAAGACAACTCTGGCCAACGATCCCGATAGAGCTCGCCGATGAGTTCCATTAGGTCCCGATCGTCTTGACCATGATACGCGAGATAGAAGGACGCCACCACAGGGGGACCATCATGGTCGTCGAGCGTAGCCGACGACCGGGCGAGAGTCTTGAGAGCAGATCGGAAACGCGTTCGGCTCTGATCTATGGCCTCCCCGCTTTGAGCGATTGCAGGCAATGCTAGATGAAGCGAGATCTGGCACGAAAGGTCCGTTGCGCGGAGGTCGCACGCACGTCGAAAGTGGGCGGCCGCCTCGTCATAGCGTGCTTGATCTTGCAGGATCGTTCCCAATGCCCTGTGCACTGCGGGCAGGTTGGGTTCGATTTCCAAGGCTCGCCGGTAGTGGCCGGTTGCCTCGTCCAGTTGCCCAGTGCGGACCAGCACGTTCGCAAGCTTCACGTGACCTTCGACTGAATCCTGCTTCAGCTCCAATGCCCGCCGACAGCAGGCGATTGCTTCGTCGTACCGGCCGCTTTGGTATTCGATGCTGGCGAGATTGAGATGGGCGTCTACACCCAGGCCCAACGCGCGCCTGGCGCTCGCCGCAGCTTCCTCCAAGCGTCCGAGTGATTTCAATGCGGTGCTCAGGTTATGGTGGACGTGCGGGTCGGATGGCGAGAGGGCAATAGCTGTCTGCATCGCATCCAGCGCCTCCGCCGTTTGTCCGAGTTTCATGAGGGCAGGACCAAGCACTTTCCACCCCAGTGCATACTGGGGATATTTAGCTGTCATGGACCGCCCAGCCATTGCCGCCTCCTCAAAGTGTCCCGCACCAAAGTGATTCAACAGCGCTTGCACGTCGCGTGCGTCAGGTCGCTCTGGCTTGCTTCCTGCAGCGCTGAGCCGGGCCGATAACTCAGCCATCTGCGGTCCCGCAATGCCACGGTCTTCCGCTTGTTTGAAGGCGCTTCGTGCGCCGTCGATTTCGTCCGCGTGGATCAACGCGGCAATGTAGCTGAACCAATACTGAGCATGGTGTGGCTCTGCCTCCAGGGCGGCCCTGAAAAACTGCACTGCCGCTGGTCGTTGGTTGGCCTGCAATGCGATCATCCCCAAGTTGTGGTTTGTGTCCGCATGGCGCGGAGCCACACCCAGGATGCTACGGTAGAGGCGTTCCGCATCCTTTAGTCTTCCCGCTTGATGATGGGCAAGAGCGTGCGCGAAGGCCTGCGCGATGGTCAGGGGACCTGTTGCGTCAGGAGTCGGGAAGGCAGTCATGATGTTAGTCTGATTGCTCGGATGCGGTGGCCAACCTTGATGGAATCTTCGGTCGACGAGCAGACACGTATTCCAGTCTGGGTGGGTGTTCGGCTGCAAGCAGGGAGCGCTATCTCGGACTATTCCGGATTCCACTTGGCGAGGTCGTTTTGGCGGATAAGATTGGGTTCAAACCATGCCCGATGCCCAAATCATTTCTGAATTCCTTTCGCGGGAGCAGCGCTGGCTACGCACGTTGCAGGCGCTGCGCGTCTACCACGAGTCGCAGATGGGGAAGGTGACCACTGGCGTCCAATGGATCGGGGGGAAGGAGCTTGGGCGATTTTCGTGGCTGGGGTTCTACTGGCACCAGGAGATGATCTGGTTCGGCTATGGACTGCACGAAGGCGTGTGGCGACCGCTGATCGAAGCCGACAACCGCTGCAAGGTCAGCGGAGTCTTGGAAAACTTGAGAACCGAACTCGCTGGCACTTGGGAGACCGTCTCCGCCGCCGAAGGCAATCGCTATCGGCGGCTGTGGTCCGCGCCGGAAATCGCCGGTCAATCCGAGACGGAATTGGAATGGTTAAAGGCGCGCTCGCGCGAGCTGCATGAGTTTGTGGTCCAGCCTGGCTTGTAAACGGTGGACAGTAGACGGCGGGCGGTGGCGAGTGGGCGGTGGATGGTCGACGGTGAATGGGGATCAAGCCCGCAAGGTTCGTGATCGGAGGCGAAAGCACAGGGCGCTTTTGCGCGAGATGCACGGCCGGTTGACATGACGTTTTCACATGATAGCGTCCGGCTATGGATGAATCCACGCTCACGGAACGAGGCCAGGTTTCAGTTCCTGCTTCCGTGCGGAAGGCGTTGAATCTGCGTCCGGGGCAGAGGCTCCGCTGGCAGCGCATCTCCGATCGGGAAGTGCGGGTCTCCGTTGCCTCGGTTGCGTCTCCCGGCCCGTTGGCCGTTCTGGGCTATGCTCGCAAACTGCGTCAAACCCCTCGAGCGACAGCGGACTGGATGCGGGAACTTCGCGCGGGAGAGGAATGATCCATGTGGATCGTCGATACCTGCGTCGTGCTCGACGTGTTCGAGGGTGATCCTCGGTTTGGACGCTCTTCAGCCGAACTGCTGGAACGCCTGCTATCGCAGGGCCTGGCCCTTAGCCCAGTCACGATGGTCGAGTTGGCTGCGGCGTTTGCAGGGGATCTGGAGGAGCAAAAGCGTTTTCTCGATCAAGCAGGCATCACTTACGCGGAGCCGTGGACTCCCACCGACACGGAATCGGCGCATGCCGCGTGGAACACCTACGTTATGGCGAAACGCCAATCGCGAACCGGCAAGCGCCCGGTGGCGGACATTCTCATCGGCGCCTTCGCCGTCAATCGCACGGGTCTCGTCACACGCAACGCGGCGGACTTTACCCGCTGGTTTCCGCGCTTGAAGGTACGGGAGCCATAGCGCCCAACGATGGGCTCGAATCCGCTCGTTTCGATCATCACGCCGTCCTTTCAGCAGGCGGATTATCTGCGGCAGTGCATCGACAGCGTGCTGGGGCATGGCTATCAGCCGATAGAATACCACGTGTGCGATGGTGGCTCGATCGACGGATCGGTCGACATACTGCGCAGCTACGGCATCCGACTGGAATGGGACAGTCAGCCCGACGGCGGGCAGGCGGCTGCGATCAACGTGGGACTGAGAAAAAGCCAGGGGCAGATCGTCGGGTTTCTCAACAGCGACGATGTGCTGCTGCCGGGTGCGGTGGGCTCGGCCGTGCGGACGCTAGCCGCGCATCCGGAGGTGGATATCGTTTACGGACGCGCGACGGTCATCGATGAACAGGGGCGGGCGCTGAGGCCCGCGCCGGTGCAATCGTTCGATGCCGATGTGCTGGTGCAGCACTGCTTCATCGCCCAGCCGGCGGCGTTTTGGCGGCGGTCGTTGCACGAGAAGATCGGGTGGTTCGCCGAGGAGTTCGATCACACGCTCGACTACGAGTTTTGGATCCGCGCCATGCAGGCCGGGGCGAAGTTTCTTTTTGTCGACGAAGAGTGGGCGCAGGCGCGAGAGCATGCGCAGGCGAAATCGCAGCGGCTCCGCGGAGAGATTTTGCGGCAGATCCGCGAGCTGCAGCTACGACGGCTGGGCTACTGCGGCCGCAACTGGTGGGAGCAGCACCTGCGCTATCTGCGGGACGAGAAGCGCGGCATCTGGCGGCTGCTCCCGGGAAGGAGAGATCAGCGGCTCTACCGGCTCGCGTGGTGGCCGTATGTGTTCTGGCGACGCAAGCTCGGCGGACCGCTGTTCTATAGACCAGGACACTGGCGGGCGTAGGGGTGAACAGAGCGTTTCGCCACGAAAGCACCAGATACACGAAAGGGTATCCAAAGGACCGGAGCCCCGGGGATCCACGCGCATCGGCGCGAATGGAACCTAACCATCAGCAGAGTTCGCGAGGGAGCACCTGTCGGCCTTCAGGCCTGCAGGTTCTTATCTTGATTACGGGGCCATTCGCGTGATTCGTGGGCCACTGCAGGACTGCGGCTCAGACGTAATGCGGATACTGAAATCCCGGCCAGTCGGTGCGGGCGAAGGCGAGGTCGGCCTGCCAGAACGCGGCATCGTGGGGGCGGTAGAGCGGATCAAAGAAGTCGATGCACCGAAACCCGCGCTCGGCCATGAACGCGCAGAGCTCAGGGAAGAGCAGATTCCCGTAGCCCATCTGATGGTTGTAGGCCTCGATCACCGCGAGGTTCGTCTGTGCCAGGAGAGTTTTCCCACCCGCGAGGATCTGTTCCTCGAAACCGTGGGTATCGAGTTTCAGGAAAAATGGAGGCTTCAGTGCAAACGTGGTGGCCAGTTCGTCCAGCGTACGCGCGGGGACCACGATATCGTGCTGCTGAAATGCCGCGTGCGCGGCCAGCCCACCGAACAGGTCGCCCGCGTGGAAGTGCACCTCGCCCGGTTCATCGGAGGCGGCGCAGATGACGTAACGGGTGCGCGTCTGCGTCGCCGCGAACGCCTGCAGCGCGGGCTCGTGCTCGCGGCGAGCCTCGACGAGGAAGTAGTCGCGGTCGGGAAAGCACTGAATCACGTCGCGCGTCCACATGCCGTTCGACGCTCCGACATCGATGACCGTTCTGAACTCGATCTGATAGCGACCGAGCCGCTCGAGAAAGCCGGCGAGGGTGGGCTGTTGCCAGGATTCCATGCGAGGATGATTGGCCGCAAAAAGGCGCGAACACGCGCAAAAAGTGACAAGCGTCGGAACGCTGATCCGCACTTATCTTCGCTTATCCTGATCAGTGGAGATGAGTGCCGATGAGCGTTCCCGATGAGTTCCACTCGTGGAGGGCACAGCCGCGCCGGGCTACGAGCCAGCGCCTTGAGGGCAAGGCGCTCCACCATGAACCGGGATCAAGCTTTGCGCTGCAGCATGCAGAACTTGCCAGCGAACGCGTGCGGCAACGTCAGCTGGAATCTCCCTTGCGTTTGTTCGATGAACTCGTCGACAGCGGTTTTCGCTCCGGTGGAGAAAAAGTCGTAATCATCCACCACGATCCGCCCGTTCGCGCTGAGATGCCGGTCGAGATAAGCGAGCGCGTGAGCGATTGGCTCGTAGAAATCAAAATCGACGTAGGCGAAGCAGACCTTGGCGGGTCCGTTCTCCTCGCGGAGCGTCTCGTTCACCATGCCGGCGCGAACGCGGTAGCGTTCCGGTGCGATGCCAATCTGTGCGAGCCGCGTCAGCACTTCCTCCGCGTCGCAGCGCATTTCGCCCGCATAGCGTTCGATGCTGCCCAAACCGAAGATGTCATCCTTCAACTGATCCTTGGACGAAGGCTTGGGCAGCCCCGTGAATGAGTCGTAGAGCCAAAGCAGCTTGCTCGTGGCGCGAAGCTCGTTGGCCAACAGCGCGGACGTGGCGCCCTGGGCCACGCCAAATTCGCAGACATCGCCGTCGTCCCCCATCGCGGCATGCAGTTCGGCGAGCACGTAACTCGCTTCGCTTATCCCGGTGCCGAGCAGCTTCGCCAGCAATTCGGCGCGACCGCTACAGTCCGGCAGCTGGGGAAAGAGGAGCGTGCGCAACGCCTCGTGCAGCTCGCGGACCAGCGGCGGATACTTAAGGACGGTGTTGGGTTCGAGCGGAGTCATCGGCGGCTTCTGATGGGGTGGAGATGAAGGAACAGAATGGCGCCATCGAGCCGTCCCGGAACAGCCAAACGCCAAATCTCAAATCCCAAACAACGCATGCAACCTCCAATTGTCATTGGATACTGGATTCTGGGGCTCGCTTGGCGTCCGGGCTTTCGGCGGCCCACAGGGTCTCGGTGGTTCGGCCCCGCGGCACAATGTCGCGTTCGTAGCGTTGCACGATGTCCGTGAACGAGCGGGGTGAAACCAGTCGCATGAACCAGCGATTGAGCCGGATGAGGAGCTTGGCGCGAAGACCTCGTGTGGCTGCCCACGAGCTGGGTTCGGCCCCCCAGCGCGCCGCGTTGATCGATTTGATCACGAACTCGAGCGAGTAGATCCAGACACAGCGCCGGGCGAGCAACGCCGGGCCGGGTGGTGGCGTGGACGCCAGCACGGTCATGATCTCCCACCAGCGCTGCAGTCCGCCGGAGTTCGTCTTCGTATTCGGATGATCGCGGTTGGCCGCGAGGAAGTGCCGGAGCCGCTGACCGCGCAGCCCGACGGCGAAAAACCGCGTCAGCCATTGATAGTCGAGAAACCAGCGCAGTTCTGTGCGCAGCGAGCCCACACGGGCAAGCGCGGCGCGACGAACGAAAAGCGTCGGCTGGCAAATGTAGTCGTGTGAAAAATAGAACCGCTCGCGCGAGCAGTCTTCGGTGAACAGGTTCGGCGTCAGGATGGTACCGTCCTCGCTAATCTCGAGCGCATCCCCGTAAACTAAATCCAGCGTCGGATCCGCGGCGAATGCGGCGACGACCCGGCTGAACGCGCTGGGAAGGTAGGTGTCGTCCGAGTTGAGCCACGCCACGATTTCACCCTGGGCGAGAGCAAAACCCTGGTTGATCGCATCCGCCTGACCGGCGTCTTTGCGCCGGTGCCACACGATCCGGTCCCGGTAGCGTTCCAGAATCGCCGGTGTGTCATCCGTCGACAAAGCATCCATCACGAGCACTTCGACACTCGGCTCGCCCTGCTCGAAAATGCTCCGCAGCGCTGTCTCAATCCAGCGGCCATGATTGTAAGTGGGGACGATGATGGTGAAACGCGGCATGAACATGGGCTCAGACGTGTTCGCAGCCCGCTGGCAGCCGGGCTTGCCGCTGGAGCAGGCGCGCCGCGATCCGGAGCTCGCGAGGGGAGAGCGTCGTGCGCGTGTGGCGCGAGCGCGGCAGCTGCACGTGTTCGTTGAACCACGTGCGCCAGCGAGTGTGCCGGCGGCAGGCGCTCTGAAAAGCCACGAGATGACCTTGCACGAGTCGTTGCGTGGTGAAGACCTTCAGCCGCTCGCGGCCGGCCGCCGCCAAACGCGAGCGCAGCGCGCCATCGCGATGCAATCGGGTGATCGCTGCTGCGATCGACTCCGTGCTCGATGCGTCGAAATACAGCGCGGCGACGGCGGCAACGTCGGGCTGGCTGGTGTTGTGTCCACAAGCGATCGGACAACCCGACTGCATTGCTTCCAGCAGCGGGATGCCGAAACCTTCGAACAGCGACGCGAAGATGAGCGCCTTGGCGTGCTGGAACAACCAGCTGATTTCGGCCCGCGTGACTTTGCCGAGATGGAGCACGTGATCCTGCAGCCCATGGCCACGCACCGCCTCGTGCCACTCAGCCTCGCGTCCGAGCAGGCTGCCGGTGCAGACCAGCCGCAGTTCAGGCGCGTCCGTGCGAGCTTGGGCGAACGCGGCCAGGAGTCGCAGGTGATTCTTATGCTTCCAGAAATTCGCCGGGTAGAAAACAAACGGCCGGCCAGCGTCGCCGCCGGGCCACGCCGCCGGTGCGGCCGGCGTGGGCAGCGCGTCGGGCACGTGATGAACCACATGCACCTTGGCACGGGCGGCGCCGCCGATCTCGACGGCCATGTCGCGCGTGAATTCGGACACGGCGATGACGGCGTCGGCCATGCGCAGCGACCAGTCGTAGTGGTAAATGCGTTCGGCGTGTTCCTTCGTCGTGAAGAACTCCGGATAAAACCGCTCCTGCATGTCGTGGAAGGTGAGCACGGACGGTTTTCGAACAGGCCGGGGCCAAAGCGTTCCGAACGGGCAGAAATACACGTCGAACTCGTCGAGGTGCTGCAGCACTTCCTCCTGGGTCTGGAGTCGGATCTCATGCTGACATGAGACGGCGGGAAGCGTGGCGAGCAGCGACTCGTTGTGCGCGAAACTGAACAGCACCATCGGATGCTCCGGCGCCAGCTCCGGCCAGTGTCGCAGCAGCGTCAACGCGTAGTTGGTGACGCCACCGTGATCCGGCGCGAGAAGGTTGAGGCCGATCCCGATTCTCATCGGCGCACCGGGTTGGCGAAATCCTGCAGGACGGCGAGCGCGTAACGGCAGGCGCCGCGCACGCGACGGCCGGCATCCCAACCAGTGAGGGCTTGAACGTAGGTCACGTCGCTGCGTGCGCGCGCCGGGAGCTCACGATAGCGACCGCTGCGATGCAGATATTCCTGCCAATGCTGCTCGAGGGACGCTTCGACGATGAGGTAGTTCAGCCAGATAAGTGGTGTGCGCAGGCCCAGCTGCACGCCGCGGGCGCGTTGAAACGCCATGTTCATCCGCAGATCGCTCCAGGATTTCAACCACGCGGTTTTCACGCTGAAAGGACACGCGCCGGCCTGTGCGGCGAAGAAGTATTGGGCCGCGTTCCCGTTCTTCCAAAAATACCGCCACATCGACAGCAGCGTGTCGCGACGATGATCGTGCCGCGCGACCAGACTCGGCTCGTACCGCAGGCGGTAGCCGGCGCCCACGATCCGGCGCGTCAGGTCGACGTCCTCGCCGTTCGGCAAATCGGGGTTGAACCCGCCGCTGCGATGGTAGGCCTCTGCCAGTACGAACACGGCGGCGCTATAGAGCCAGTCACGATCCTCGGCGGCGGAATGTTGCTGTGCCCAAAAATTCGAGATGTCCGTCAGCCGCTCGAAGAAGCGCCCACTCTTGCCAGGCAGCCGCAGCCCGATCGCGCCGACGCGGGGATTCGCGGCGGGCGAGAACATCGGTGAAGCGAGCAGATCGAGCAGCCGCGCGTAGCAATCGGTGGCGAGCTCGACGTCATCGTCGATGAACAGATACCATTCGCCGGTCGCCTTCTCGACGCCGAGACAGCGCGTGCGCGGCGGCAGTTGGTTGGCGGACAGCACGACCGGCACGACGGGCAAATGCGGGTGCGCGCGGGCGACGGCCGCGGCCTCCACGCCGACGAGGATGATCTCCCAATTCGCCGGCACGCGCTGTTGCGCCGCGAGCGACGCAAGCGTTGCGGCGACGCGATCCGGCCGGCCCATGGGAATGATGACCGACAGCCGCGGTTCCGTTTCGGGCCGCTGCAGCGAGGCTGGCTGGAGCTTCGGTTGCGCGAGAAGACTCTGGATGATTTGCAGTCGGGCGAACCGGTCGGCGTTGAGCGTGAGAATCTCCTGCTGGAGCCGGTGGCGCAACGCGAGCAGCTCGCCCTCCGGGGCATCGGCGAACGGCGTGCGAACATCGACGAACACGGGCGAGGCATCACCCCTGAGCATGTGCTCAACTGCGCTCTCCACGGTGGCCAAGGGTATGTCGGCGACGCAGTGCAGTCGTTCGAAGAGGCAGTGCCATTGACAACCCGCGCAGGCGATCCGGCTCTGAACCACCTTGACCCGGCCGCCTGTCGGATGGAAGCGGCTGACTTGGCCGGCACCGTAGATCGCCACCGTGGGTACGCCAATGCCTGCGGCGAGATGTGCGTACGCCGTGTCGTGGCAGATGACGAGATCGGCGCCGGCGAATGCGGCGTTGAGTTTGGGTAGATCCGTCGGACCAAACACGGCACGCGGGTGCTGATCGTCCGCGGGCAGTCCTGCGAGATAGGGCGAGTCGCCGGGACCTTCCACCCAGGTCACGCGCGCGCCGCGCGACCGCAGCCCGTCAGCGACGGCGCGGAAGTTGCCCAACGGCCAGGCGCGGCGCGGATCGCCGCCAACGCCCGGCGCGATCAGGACGTGCGCTGTCGAGGGCGCGCTCGTGCGCGGCTCCCATGACACCGGCGCGCGCCAAGCTGCAGCTGCGCCGGTCGCCAGACGCGGCTCCAGCACGGCGAGAAGATCGCGCAGTTGATCGGACTCGGAGCGCGTCCACGATGGCTCGAGCGTCGTCGTGAACACCGGCGCGCCCGCGGACACCAGCGCATGCGCTTCGTTGACCAGCGGCTGCCGCGCGGCGCTGGCTGCGAATCCGATCTGCTGTGACGCGGGCGCGAGCGCGACCGTGAGATCGCCGACCCACGTCCGGTTGACCAAGCCAAGGATCGCAGCGTCCCAGCGCGTCGCCTGCAGAAAAGCGGCCCACCATTTCACCCGCCGGCCCACGTCGTCACTCCACGGCTCGTAGGACGAGAGCGGGTAGGGCAGGAAGACGAGCGGTGCGGCGGTCTGCGCCAGCCGGGTCGCTTCGGATTCGGGCGGCTGGTCGGTTTGCGGCGCGAACACGTCTCCGCCGAGCAGCGAGGCCACGACCTCCATTCCACGGCGAACGTGCCAGACGATCTGGATGTCCGGCCGCAAGGTCCGCAGCGCCTGCACGGCACCGGCGGCGATCAGTTGATCGCCGAGCGCGTCGGGCTTGGAAAGGAGGATTCTCATCGCTGGAACTTGGCGGCTCACGCCCCTGCGCTCACGCGCAGAGCTGCAACGAAGCGGCGCACGAGGGGATGTGATCTCATTCGACCCAGTTGCGCAACCGCCTGATTAGGGCACCCGAGGCTTCATCGCAGCAGACCGCGCAGCCGCTGAAACAAACCTGCCGGGCGTTTGCGGAGCACGGCGGCGGCCGTCACGTAGTTGTGATGTGCGGCGGTCTGCCGGTGCCAGCGCAGGAAGGCGGGAATGTCCTCCACGTTCCAGGCGAAGCCGGCCGGCAGCGAGAATTCGGGCCGTTGTGCGATCAACGTTTCAAACTCCTGCATGGTGAGTGCGCGGCCATTCCATTCCGGGAACGTCATCCCCATCGCCGGCTCACAGATATCGAAAGACAACGCGAAGAGCCCGCCGGGCTTCAGGACGCGCCCGACCTCGCGGAAGGCGAGCGACTTGTCGTCCTGGTGTTCGATGACGGAGAGACTGGTCACCACGTCCGCGCACCGATCCGCGATCGGCAACCGGCAGGAATCGACGATCTGCCAATCGACTTTCACGCCGAGCGCCGAGCGGATCGTCTCCCATTGGGGAATCCAGTCGCGGCGGGTTTCGATGAGCGTAACGTGCGCGCCTTTCGAGGCGAGCCACCAAGGGAAAGGGGATTGTTCTGATCCGAGATCGATCACCCGGCGGCCCCACCAGTCGAGGCCGGACAAATCGTGGTGCCAGAGCCACGGATACTCCCAGATCTTCGACCAGTTGGTGAATTGGCGCAGCCCGTGCGGCGCGCCGAAAGCGTTGAGCTCGTCGATGAGCTGGCACCATTCGCGCGAAAACATCTCGCTGAGGTTCGCGAGGTGGCGCACGGGACGGTCGGGCCGCTCGACACGGCGCGCGACGACGATCTCGTGTGCGCGGCGCCAGGCGTCGTGGTTTTCGAGGATTTCGAACCCGGCGGTCTCGAGGAGCGTCGTGATTGAATCGCGCGAGTAGATGAAGACATGCTCCTGCGGATCGAAGACCTTGTCGTTCATCGAGCCGAAATCCGGCACGTCGCGTTCGAGCAAAGGCAGCTGGAGAAACAGCACGCTGCCGGGCCGCAAGGCGTCGCGAGCCGCGCCCAGGAATTTGAGCGGTTCCGGAATGTGCTCTAGCACGTCGCAGGCGACGAACAGCTCACACGCGGGCACCGCGACGTCGGGGAAAACGCCGGCGCGGATGTCGAGCCCGGTGCGTTCATGCACCGCGGCGGCGGTTTTCGCGTCGGGCTCGACGCCGACGGTTTGCCAACCGAGCTGCCGTAGATGCAGCAGGAGCGTGCCCTCGGCGCAGCCGATCTCGACGGCGGTCCCGCGGGCGCCGTTCAGATGGCGCTCCATCGCCTGGATCCAATGCTGCACGCGACCGTCGGCTTCGAGCAGTTGCTGGCGATCCCAGAGCGTGGGGTGCTGCTTGCCCTGCTGCCGTTTCTGCCAGTAGCCCTCGTAGCTGTAGAACTGGCCCATGCACTCGGGGCGCAGCCGGCGGGCGGAAAAATGCGTGCCGCAGCGTTCGCACACGAGGTAGGACGCGGCGTGCGGACTCGGGGTCTGGCTATGACCGCCGCACCAGCATTGATCGACGGAAGTGAACCAGGCGTCGTTCACCGCGTGGGCGGATGTGTCTAGCATGGTTGGTCGGGATAGCCGAAATCGGCGAAGCTGCCCGGATTGATCTGCTCTAGATCTGCGAGCCAGCCCTGATCCTCGCGCCAGCGGGTGTTGTTGCCGTGGCGATAAAACGTGCGCGGGCCCGATTGGGTCATTCGTTCGAATTGCGTCCACCAGTGCACGAACGCGGGCGAGAGTTTGGGTCGCACGCCGAGGAACCGGACGATGCGTTCGAGCTCGGTGGCGTTGGGCTTCAGCGTTTCGAAACGCACGAGGCAAGTGCGATCAGGAGCCTGCTGCTGCAGCGCGAGCGCGGCCGTGTAGAACTCACGGTACTGCTGGTAGGCGTCGCGCATCCAGGCGCGTCGATCAGTCACCTTGGCACCCCAGCGTTCGACCGCGGTGTGATACCAGCTGTAAATCGTGGGGTGCGGGTCGCGAATCAAGAGCAGCGCGGGCCACGGCGAGGCCGCGGGCTTGCCGTGGACGCCGTTGGGCGCGGCATTGATGTAGACGGGCTGGAAAGGCACGCCGTCTTCCCGCAACCGTAGCACGTAATAAGTGTGAGGGTTGAGTTCTTCGGCGCGCTGGAGTGCCTCCGGATTTTCCACGAACTCGTTGGGAAAAAACACGAGGTCGAGCAAGCCGGTGAGACACGCCCACAGATAGTGGCTGCCGGTCCGCGGGAATGCGTAGTAATCGCACCGGACCGCCAGTTGGCTGCCAAAGTAATAGCTCTCGGACGTCATACGACAGGGAAGCGCGGCGTGAGCCCGAACTCGGCGCAAACAAAAAAGCTGCGCATCGCGTCCGGTCCGTCGTCGTGGGCGATCAGGTTGCCCTGCAACTCGGCGAGGGCGCTCTTGAGGATTTCCGGCGTGGGTTGCCATTTGTGGCCGTCGCCGACAAACGGCGAGCCGGGACGCCAAATGGCGCACTCAGGATGGGGGAGATACAGAAAGAGCCGGCCGCCGCGCTTGAGTTTGCGGATCCAGCTCGCGAGCGCGGTCCGCCAGTCGGTGATATGCTCAAGACAGTGCGAGCTGAAAACGTAATCCTGCGAGCTGTCGGCAAATTCATCCAATGTGCGGCCATGGCCGGGGCCACGTTCCAGATCGACCGCGGTGGCGCCCGGCAGCGGCCAGAGTCCTGCGCCGATATCAAGGCCCGTGCCGGTGCAGTAACGCCGCGCGACGCGCTCGATCGCAAACGATGCTCCGCCGACGAAGAGGTAGTCGGGATAAAAGTGGCCCTCGAATTCCCAGCCGCCGGGCTTGCGCTGCACCGAGGGGAACGACAGCCAGTGCCGGTAGGCGAAGAAGAAGTCAGGCGCGTTGGGATACTCTTCGAGCAGCGGCATAAAGGCAGTCGGCCATGGTTGGCAAACACCGCAGGTCCGCAAGCAATCCCTGCGCTGACGCGCCGGGCCACGCGGCGGCTACCGCCTCACAGCACGTCCGCGAACGCGTGACGGGTTTTGCTGAAGAACGCGTAGCCGAGATAGCAGGTGACGAGCCCCACGACCCAGAGGAAAATCAGGCTGTGGGCGCTCGCGGGCAGGTGCCAGAGGACGGTGCGGCGCGTCGCTTCCACGGCGTGCAGCAGCGGATTGAATTTCAGGATGATCCAGCCGGCGCTGTGGCGCACCAGGTTCACGGAAAAGAATACCGCGCTGGTGTAGATCAGGACCTGCACGAGGAACGGCATGACGTTGGCCGTGTCGCGCACGAACACACCCAAGCCCGCGAGGAACCAGGCGCAGCCCAGCCCGATCAGCAGGACCGGCGGAAAAATCAGGAAAACGGAAAGGGCGTGCCAGTCGACGCCATGGCCGAGGAGCACGATGCCGAGGAGCGCGAGCCCGAAGCTGACCGCGGCGTTGAAGGCGGCCGCGCCGACCACCGCCGCCGGCAGGATTTCGAGCGGGAAGACGACCTTCTTGACGAAGTTTGGCTGCGTAACGATGGCCAAGGGACTTTGGGCGAGGAGCTCGCCGAGAAATTGGAACAGGACGAGACCGAGAAATAATCCGAGGGGATAGTCGAAGCGCGATGGATTCGGCACCGCTTGAAACTCGGATTTAAAGACGTAACCGAAGATAAAGGTGTAGAGTCCGAGGCTCAGCAGCGGCGTCAACACGGTCCAGACCACGCCCAAGAAACTGCCGCGATGCCGCTGCTGGATGGTGCGTCGGGTGAACTGGTCGAGCAACTCGCGGTGACGCCAGAGGAGGATGAACGGCGTGAGCGGGTTGGCGGAAGAGGTGTTCATCAGGAAAGACGATGAATTTCGGCAGAAAACCCGGCGCGACACCAGCACACAGGTGAGGGGGAGGATGCTTCCTCCGGATTTCCGGTCGCGATACGTTCGTAGGGCCGGCGTTTATCGCCGGCCGCGCGGTTCACGGCCGCCGGTGAACGGCGGCCCTACCTCACGAGTTCGGCTGCGTCGGAGGGAACGCCCACTCACCCGATCGCCGCGAGGTCGGCGTCGACCATGAGTTCGGCGAGCGCCTTCATCCGCGTGTGTGGTTCCCAGCCGAGCCGCGCGCGGGCTTTGGAGTAATCGCCGATCAGCAGGTCGACCTCGGCCGGACGGAGGTGACGCTCGTCGAACCGCACGTAATCGTGCCAGTCGAGATCGACGCGACCAAACGCCGCCTCGAGGAAGGCGCGGATGGTGTGCGTCTCGTTGGTCGCGAGCACGTAATCGTCCGGCTGGTCCTGTTGCAGCATTCGCCACATCCCTTCGACGTATTCCTTGGCGTAGCCCCAGTCGCGCTGTGCGTCGAGGTTGCCGAGATAAAGCTCCTTTTGCCGGCCCTTCTTGATTCGCGCGACGGCGAGCGAGATCTTCCGCGTGACGAAGCTCTCGCCGCGCCGCGGCGACTCGTGGTTGAACAGAATGCCGCTGCACGCGAAAAGATTGTAGGATTCGCGGTAGTTCACCGTGAGCCAGTGCGCGAAGACCTTCGCGCAGCCATAGGGCGAACGCGGATAAAAAGGCGTGGTCTCGCGCTGCGGTACCTCCTGCACCTTGCCGAACATTTCAGAGGACGATGCCTGGTAGTAGCGGACTTTTTTGCCGATGCCGGATTCGATGATCGCCTCAAGAATGCGGGCTGCGCCCACGCCGGTGATGTCCGCGGTGTATTCGGGCACGTCGAAGCTCACGCGCACGTGGCTTTGCGCGGCGAGATTGTAGATTTCGTCCGGCTGCAGCGCGTAGAGCAGTTTCACCAGCGAAACACTGTCGGCGAGGTCGCCGTAGTGGAGAAACAGCCGCTTGTCGGGCCCGTGCTCGAAGCCGTTGAGATGGTCGATCCGGCCGCGGTTCATCGTGCTCGCCCGGCGGACGAGGCCATGGACCTCGTAGCCCTTTTCGAGCAACAGCTCAGTCAGATAAGATCCGTCCTGACCGGTGATCCCGGTGATGAAGGCTTTCTTGGGCATGCGGATTGGTGATACGCGCGGCTGCACATTGGCGAGCCTAATTGCGGTCCATTGGGTTCCGACTGAGTCGAGGCGATCCGAAACATCCCGCTGAGCGTTGTAGGGCTGCCGCTTGACGGCAGCCGGAAACGACAAACGCGTGCCAAACGTGTTCGCGGCCGGCGGCGAGCACCGGCCCTACGGGGCAATCGGCTGCCATGACGAGTTTTCGTTTTACCTCTAGAGGATCATCCCCGCTGCCACGGTGCTGTTCGATGCTTCGTCGACGAGAATGACCGCGCCGGTTTGTCGGTTCTTTTTGTAGGAATCGCGGAACACCGGCGCCATGGTGCGCAGCGAGACGCGCGCAAAATCGTTCATCTGCACCGCGGCGCCGCCGGCGTCGCTTTGCCGGTGCAGCGTCGTGACGTCGAGCCGATACCGGACGGCGCGCACCAGGCACTTGGTCTCGCGCGTCGTGTGCTGCAGCACATAGCGCCGCGCGGGATCGAGCGGCTGCTCGGAAAGCCAGCAGAGCATCACCTCGAGATCCTGCGTGGCCTCGGGCATGTTGTTCGGTCGCGCCAGCATGTCCCCGCGACCGATGTCGAGGTCGCGATCGAGTTCCAGCACGACCGACATCGGATGAAAGGCCGAGTCGACGGGGCCGGACGGACCGTGGATCGCCTTGATTCGCGCGGTGAAACCTGTGGGCAGGTGAACGACCTCCTCGCCCGGACGGAACACACCGCTCGCGACCTGGCCGGCGAGCCCACGGAAATCGGGCGCGGCGGGGTCCTGCGGCCGGATCACCGTCTGCACCGGGAAGCGCGGGTCGACGTGGTTGGCGTCGTTGCGCACGTAGACGGTTTCGAGCGTGTAGAGCAGCGGTGTGCCTTCGAACCACGGCATGCGCGGCGACTTCGTGACGATGTTGTCGCCTGGCAGCGCGGCTGTCGGGATGAACTGGATGTCCGCGGCGTCGAGCCGCTCGGCGTAGGCCATGAACTGGTTGCGCACCCGTTCGAATTCCTCCTGCCGGAAGTCGACGAGGTCCATTTTGTTCACGCACACGATGAGGTGTTTGATCCGGAGCAGTGTGGAGATGAACGCGTGCCGGCACGTTTGCTCCGTGAGCCCCTTGCGCACGTCGATCAGCAGCAACGCGAGCTGCGCAGCCGACGCGCCGGTGACCATGTTGCGCGTGTATTGAAAATGGCCCGGGCAGTCGGCGACGATGAACCGCCGCCGCGGCGTGGCAAAATAGCGATGAGCGACGTCGATGGTGATGCCCTGTTCACGTTCGGCGCGCAGTCCATCGGTGAGGAGCGCAAGGTCGGTGTAGGCATCGCCGCGCCGCGCGCTGGCGCGCTCCACGGCGTTCCACTGGTCCTCGAAAATCGACTTGGTGTCGTAGAGCAGCCGGCCGAGCAGCGTGCTCTTACCGTCGTCGACGTTGCCGCAAGTGATGAAACGGAGGAGGTCGGGCGCCGGCGTGGTTGAGAGTTGAGCGTTGAGAGTTGAGAGCACTGGACCAGGCGCCGGCGGACGGCCGCCTAGCGATTGGGATTCGGAGTTCGAAGTTGGACGTTCGACGTTCAAGGTTGGGGAGTTCGGTCTGCGGAACGAATCGGCGGTGCAGCTAGAAATAGCCGGCTTTTTTGCGGTCTTCCATCGCCGTCTCGGAGCGCTGGTCGTCGTAGCGTGTGCCGCGTTCGGTTTGTCGCGCGGCGGCGATTTCGGCGACGATCGCGTCGAGCGTGGCGGCGGTCGAGCGGATCGCGCCGGTGCAGGTCATGTCGCCGACAGTGCGGAAACGAACCGTTTCGCGCTGGGGTTGTTCGCTGGGGAGCAGCGGGAGGGCCGGGGAGACGGCGAGCAGCGAGCCGTTGCGCAGAAACACCTCGCGCTCGTGCGCAAAGTAGAGGCTCGGCAGCGGTAGCCGTTCGCGGCGGATGTAAGCCCACACGTCGAGTTCCGTCCAGTTGCTGAGCGGGAACACGCGGAAATGTTCTCCCGCGCGCTTGCGGCCGTTATAAAGGTTCCAGAGCTCGGGCCGCTGGTTCCGCGGATCCCACTGCCCGAATTCATCGCGGTGCGAAAACACGCGCTCCTTGGCGCGCGCTTTTTCCTCGTCGCGGCGGCCGCCGCCCAGCGCGGCGTCGAGCTTCAACTCGGCGATTGCGTCGAGCAGCGTCACCGTTTGCAGCACGTTGCGGCTGGCGTTCGGGCCGGTTTCCTCGGTCACGCGGCCGGCGTCGATCGTGTCCTGTACGCGCCGAACGATCAGCTGGTAGCCGCAGGTCCGGGCAAACTCGTCGCGGAACGCGAGCGTCTCGGGAAAATTGTGACCGGTATCGATGTGAAGCAGCGGAAAGGGTGGGCGCGCCGGGGCGAAGGCCTTGCGCGCCAGCGCGGCGAGCACCAGCGAGTCTTTGCCGCCGGAGAAAAGCACGGCGGCCGAGGCGAATTGCGCGGCGGTTTCGCGCAGGATGTGAATCGCCTCGTGCTCGAGCAGGTCGAGGTGGCTGAGGTGCAGGGAAGTCATGATCCGATTGGGGCAAACCTCAGACGGTTTTCACCACAGATGGACACAGATGAACACAGATGGAAATCCGGTCCTAATCTGTGTTTATCTGTGTGCATCTGTGGTTGAAGCTGGATTGGAAAACCTGATCTCTTCACAACGCATTTCGCCTTCAGAACGTCAGCGGGGCGGGCGGAGCCGCGTCAGGGCAAACGCCACCAGGCGCTCGCTGCACCGGTCGATGGTTTCCCGGCTGGTTTCGATTGTCAGATCCGCGTTTCTCGGTGGTTCAAAGGCGGAGGTGAGCCCGGTCATGTGGGGTACCGCGCCGGTTTTGGCCCTGGCGTAGAGCCCCTTCACGTCGCGCGCGCGGCAGACGTCGAGCGGCGCGTCGAGAAAGACGAACGACAGGCAGTCGCGATCGATCGTGCGCGCGATCAGCTGCCGCTGGTTTTCGAGCGGCGTGATGAACGATGCCACGACGCAGAGCTGCGAGCTGACCCCGAGCTTCGCCGTCTCGGCTGCGCGGCGGAGGTTTTCCGAACGGTCGGCGTCGGAGAAACCCAGTCCCGCGCACAAGCCGCCGCGCAAGCGGTCGCCGTCGAGCTCGAGCACCGGAATCGCGCGCGCGCGCAACGCCGTGGCGAGCCGTGCGGCGAGTGTCGATTTGCCGGCGCCGGAGAGTCCGCACAGCCAGAAGACGTGAGGCGTGAACGAGGCCCTGTCAGCTGCTGCCTCCGGGAGGCGCGAGACGTGACGCGCGGCGCTCATGCGAGCTTCTTGAGTTCCGCTTCAACCAGTCGCGCGACCATTTCCTTGAACGGCACGGTGTTTTCCCAGCCGAGGATCCGGCGCGCTTTCCCGGGATTTCCGCAGGGCGCAACCGGTTCGACGGTGGTCACGAGATTTTGATCGTGGCGCACGTGGTCGCGCGCGTTCAGGCCGACGCACTCGAATGCGGTCGCGACCAGTTCGGCGACCGAGTGCAGCTCGCCGGTGGCGAGCACGAAATCATCGACCTTCTGCTCCTGCAGGATCAGCCACATGCCGCGCACGTAATCGGGCGCCCAGCCCCAGTCGCGCTTGCCCTCGAGGCTGCCGAGCAGGACCTCCTGCTGCAGCCCGCGCTTGATGCGCGCGGCGGCGCGGGCGACCTTCATCGTCACGAAGTTGCTGCTGCGGCGGGGCGACTCGTGGTTGTAGAGAATCACCGCGCACGTCTGCAGCCCATAGGCGATGCGGTAGATCCGCGCCATTTGCTGGGAAAACGCCTTCGCCGCGCCGTAGGGCGTCGTCGGGTTGACCGGCGTGAGTTCGTCCTGCGGTGAATGTGGCGGCGAGCCAAAGACCTCGCTGCTCGACGCGTAGAGAAACTTCGGTGGGTCCGGCAGGTCGCGCAGAATCTCGAGCAACCGGAGCGTGGCCATCCCAATGCTGTCGACCGTGCTTTCGGGCAGTTCGAGGCTGAGTCGCGGACTCGACTGACCGGCGAGATGGTAGAACTCGTTCGGCTTGGCGCGACTGATGATCCGGCGCAGGTGCGTCGCGTCTTCGAACGCGCCATTGTGCAAAAACAGCCGTTGGCCCAGCACCTTCGCGTCGGTCACGAGGTGGCGGATATTGCTCGCGGCGAGGGCATCCGGCCGGTGCACCAGACCGTGCACCTCGTAATCGCGGGCCAGCAGCCACTCGCACAGATACGAGCCGTCCTGGCCGGTGATGCCGGTGATGAATGCTTTGGGCATGAGAACCCCGTGGTTATGGCGCGGGCACCGCCGAGCGCAAAGCCAAACACGACCGGGCATGGCACGAGCATCTCGCCCGTGACGTAAGATAGCGGGTGGCGAACTGCAATGGGGCGCGCGGCGTAATCCGCGGGCGGAAAGCCCGTGCGACCTTGCGAGCCGGCGACAATTTCAGCTTGCACGGCGTTGCGACAGACTGCCTTCTGCGCGATTGCGACGGAACTGAAGACTTCCGATTGGCTCACAGATCTGCTGCAGTGTCGGCGAGTCGTCGTCTCCACGCAGGAAATGCCCATCGTCCCTCCTTTGATGCTTCGTCTCCTTCGCCTTCTGGCCTTCGCGGGCGTCTGCTCCGTTCTCTTCGTCGGCTCCCTTCCAGCGCAACCGCTGCGCAGTCCCGTCCTGCCGCTGCCCGAAAACTACTTTCCCGGGTTGAAGCGGTTGCTGGAAACCGCGGTCAAGCAGGCGCCGCGGATGATCGCCCGCAACACCGACGAGATTGTGGCCGAAGCCGAGCGGACGACGCTGCGTGCAGGCCAGCTGCCCTCGATGCGGGCCTACGGCAGCTATTACCCGTGGACGCAGGATCGCCGGGGCGACGCCTCGGAAACCACCACGACCCAGAAGGTGGCTTACAACGTTTTTCTCGAACAACCGCTCTTCCATTGGGGCGCGTTGAAGGACGCCAGCCGGATCGGCGAGCTGAAGGTGAAGATTGCCCAGGGAGACACCGTCGAAGCCTACCGGCTGCTGATCAGCGAAATCCGCTCCCAGTATCTTCAGCTGATTTTCAAGCGACTCAGCGTGGAGCGGACGCGCGCCACGCAGCGGATGGCCGAACAATCGTGGCAGATCGCGCGCGAGCGGTTCGAACGCAAGGAAATCTCCGAATCCGACCTGTTCTCCGCGCGGATGGGCGCCGAGCAGGCCCGGCTGTGGACGGATCGGTTTCAGGAGGATTACGATACCGCGCGGTATGTGCTCGGGAAACTTTGCGGCATGCCGACGATTCCGGACGAGGAGGTGCCGCGGGAAATCCCGGCGATCGCGCGCGCGGAAACCGAGATCGACGGCCTCGTGCGCGCGTTCACCACCCAGGAGGATCCGGTGACCTACGGACTGGAGAATCTCCGCCGCCAGGTCGATATCGAGCAGTTGAACTACGACATCGCAAAGACGCGGTTGCGGCCAAAGGTGAACGCAGTCGTGGGATTGACGCAGGACCAGCAGGACTATGTCTACACGCAGAACAGCGCCCGCAACTACCGCTACGAAGTGCAGTCGCTCTACACGGGAGTTTCGGTGAACTGGTCGATCTTCGACGGGTTTGCCAGCCGCGCGGCCAAGGCGTCGGCGCTGGCGCGGCGGCGACAGGCCGAGCGCACCTATGAAGTGCAGCGCGAGAACGTGTTGGTGAGCGTCCGCGCGAAAAAACGACAGTTGGACTTCGCCGCGCGCGGGCTGGCGATGTCGGAGGAGTATCTCGCGCTCGGCGAGCGCAGCTTCCGGACCAAGGAAGAGGATCAAAAGCTCGGGCTCGCGTCGCCCACCGATCTCGAGAACGCGCGGCTGCAGCTGTTTGATGCGCGGGTGAGCACCTTTAACGCCCGTCAGGATTACCTGCTGCGGGCGGCGGATTTGCTCTCCGCCACGTTGAACGATCCTGCGCTCACGAACCTGCCCTCTTTACCTCGATGAAAAAGTTCCTGTTTATCGCTGCGGCGCTGGTCGTGCTGGGTGTTGCGTTGAGCCTCTACCTGCGGCCAACGGCGCAAGTCAGCGCGGCGGTCAAGGACCGCGCCGTCAATCTCGTGCCCGGCAGCGTCATCGTGCGGGCCGAGTATCAGATGGAACTGAAGAGCGAGATTGGCGGCCGGGTCATCAAGAGCGAGCTGGATCCGGGCTTGAAGGTCCGCCAAGGCGATTTCCTGGTGCAACTCGACACCGGCGATCTTGAACTCGAAATCGAGCGGATCGAGAGCGACTACGCGGCGCGAAAAAAAAGCCTCGAGATCGGCTCGTCGACCCGGCTCGACCTCGTCACGGCGCGCGAAAACATCGCGCATCTCGAGCGGATGGTGGAGAGCGGAAACTACCCGGTCGCGGAGCTGGAGAAACAGCGGCGTGGGCTGAAGGCGATCGAACAGAAGCTGGCCTTGGAGGAGGTGGGCAACGAGCACGAACTGGCGACGTTCGAGAACACGCTGAAGGCGAAGCGGCGCGAGTTGGAGAAAATGACCATCGTCGCTCCATTTGACGGCGTGGTCGCCGAAGTGCGCGCACGACCGGGCGACTTGATCGGCGGCGGCGCGCCCATCGCGATCCTGATCAGCACGACGCGCACAGTGGAGGGACGGATCAGCGAGGAGAACTTCGCCGGGGTGCGCGAGGGACAGGATGCGCAGGTGCGGTTTCTTGGCTACGGGGAGCAACAGTATCGGGCTAAAGTCACCAAGATCCTGCCCACCGCCGATCCGGCTACGCAGCGTTACATCGTGTATCTCGAGGTGCAGATCGAACCGGAGAAGCTGGTCCCGGGGCTCACCGGCGAACTGACGATCGTGGTCGGCGAGCGCGATGCCGAGGCGATCATTCCGCGGCGCGCGCTGTTCGGAAACAATGTCTTGGTCGTAGAGAACGGCCGCGTGCGGCTGCGCACGGTGGAGGTGGGTTATGTCAGCCTCACGTCCGTGGAGATTCTGAAAGGGCTCAAGGCCGGTGAGCAGGTGATCGTGGACGATCTCGATCGTTTTCGTGACGGTGATCGCGTCCGCGTGGACGATGCGTCGGGCCGTTAACGACAAGTCGCCTCGGACATGTCGCCCAACCTGCGGATCGCATTTCGGTTTCTGACCGCGAAGAAGCGCGCGATGGCGATGAGCCTCTCGTGCATCGTGCTCGGGGTTGGACTCTTTGTCGTGACCCAGGCGACGACGACGGGTTTCGAGAAGCTTTTTGTCCACACGATGTTGGGCACGGACGGCGCGATCCAGATCAAGGATCGCGTGCAGGACACGATGCGCAGCATGGCGGCGGGCAACACCGCGTCGATTTTCAGCATTCGGCAGCCGGAGGGCCGCAAATACATCGAAGGCATCGAGGAGCCCGAACTCGTAAGCGAGGCGGTGCGGCAATTCTCCAACGTCGTGGCGGTTTCGACCGTGCTGACGGGCCAGGTGATTGTCCGCAGTTCACTCTCCCATGACACCGTCCGGGTGTACGGCATCGATTTCGACGATCACGTGAAGGTGTCGGATCTGGAGCGACAGATTGTACGCGGCCAGGCGGCGACTTTCCGCGGAGCGCCCACCGGGGCGCTGGTGGGCCGCGAAATGGCGAACCGGCTCCAACTCGCGGTGGGCGATTCACTGGTCCTCGAAACATTGGACCAGCAGCGCCGTTATCGCGTGAGCGCGATCTTTGAAACGGGCGTGAGTGAGTACGACCGCAGCCGGGTTTTTGTGCACCTGAGCGAAGCCCGCTCGCTGCTGAAAAAACCGACGGGGGCCTCATACATTCAGATCAACGTCACCGATATCGAGCGGGCCCCCGAGGATGCCGCGCGGATGGAAGAGGTGCTGAAGCACCAGACGCGACCCTGGCAGGTGCGCGAGAAGACTTGGCTCGAGGTGTTTCGCGCGCTGCGGATGTCGACGGCGATCACGGTGTCGGTGTTCACGCTTATCGCGGGTTTGGCGATGTTCAACACGCTCGCGATGATCGTGCTCGAGAAGACCAAGGAGATCGCGATCCTGCGTTCGATGGGCTACACCCGGCAGGACATTTCCCAAATTTTCCTCTGGCAGGCCGTGATCGTGCTCGCGATCGGCACCGTCGGCGGATGTCTCCTCGGCGCCGGCATCACCTGGGGCGTGTCGCAGCTGCCGCTGCGAGTCACCGGAATTTTCAAAACGGAAACCTTCATCGTCGCCTGGTCGGTGTGGCACTACGTCGCCGCGGTGCTGACGGCCGTGACGATGGTGATGGTGGCCAGCCTGATCCCCGCGCGGCGGGCGGCCAAGCTCGAGCCAGGCGATGTCATTCGCGGCACGGCGCAATAGGAGAGATCATGTCGACCACCGCTCCCGAGTTCGCCCTCCGATGCTCCAACATTCACCGCCATCTCGGTCAGGACGAGGGCCGCGTGCACGTCCTGCGCGGCGTGTCGTTCGAGGCGCAGGCGGGTCACGTCTACGCCATCGTCGGGCCCTCGGGCTGCGGGAAATCGACGCTGCTCTACCTGCTGGGACTGCTGGATCGGCAGGAAGAGGGCGACATCTGGATCAAGGGCCAGCTGATGTCGAACAGCAGCGATCTGGAGCGCACCGCGGCGCGCGGCGCGCACATCGGATTCGTGTTCCAGTTTCATTTTTTGATGCAGGAGTTCACGGCGCTCGAAAACGTCATGATGCCGATGCGCAAGCTCGGCCGGCTCGCGGCGGCTGAAATGGAGGACCGGGCGCGCGGGTTGCTGAGCGACGTCGGGCTGGGCGAAAAAACGCACCGGCTGACGAATCATCTTTCCGGCGGCGAGCAGCAGCGCGTAGCCATCGCCCGCGCGCTGGCCAACCAGCCGGCGATCATCCTCGCGGACGAGCCGACGGGCAACCTCGACGTGAAAAACTCGAACCTCGTGTTCGACCTGCTCACGCGGCTGGCGAAGGACCACGGCCAGGCCGTCGTGCTGGTGACGCACAACCCGGAACTCGCGGCCCGGTGCGACACGGTCCGCAGCATGCGCGATGGGCTGTTCGTCGGGTAGCGGGGCAGGGGAGACGGATTCTCCAGGAGCGCGGCCGTCGTCGGCCGCTGACGGGCTGTTGCGGCCGGGGGCGGCCGCGCTCTCAGGGGCAGCCCGCGCCGGCGTCGTGCTTTGTTTCGTGATTGGCCTCGCGTTTTTCGTTTCACAGCTCGCCGAAATCCCGTACCGCAGCGCGCTGCGCGGCTACGACAACACGTTCAACTATCTCTGGCTCCGCTCCGCGATCGAGGATGGCGATTGGGATTTCCGCAATGATCTCGCGGCGTGCAACACGCTCGTGCCTGAGCAGCGCGCCGCAGCGCTAGGGCTGCCGCCGACGAAGAGCGACCGGATTCCAAACAAATACGGGGTAGGCTGGGCCGTCCTGACGTTGCCCTCCTATCTGGCGGCGGAGTCGATCGTCGGCGTGGGTCGCTGGACGGGCTGGTGGTCATTGTCGGGCGACGGGTTCGGACCGGTGCACCAGATCGCCGTGCAAGTCGGCCACGCTCTACTCGCGGTGCTGGCGCTGTTGCTCGCGGTTAAGGTGATCAGCTCCTGGCTGAACGATCGCGCCGCGGCGCTGCTCGGCCTGCTCACGGTGTGGCTGGCGAGTCCGCTGCTGTATTACCAGAGCGTGAATCTGAGCATGAGTCATGGCGCGGCGTTTTTCGCGATCGCGCTGCTGGCCTATGCGCTCGAGCGGGCCACCGCCGGCTCGTCCGTGGATCGACCAACGGTGAATCGCGGTTGGTGGTTGCTGGCGGGAGCCGCGTTCGGGCTGGCGGTCACCACGCGATTCCAGCTGGTCGTGTTCGGGGTGGTGGTCGCGTGGACGGTCCGGCGGGCAGCTCGGTGCAGGGCAGGGTCTCCCGACCCCGCCGCTCCGCGTGCTGCGACGGATTCGGGAGATCTGACGCTGGAGATTGGGTCAGCTGCTGGCGCGGCGGCGTCGGGAGACCCCGCTCTACGGCTTCGTGCTGTCTCGAGCCTCGCGATGCTGGTGCTCGGCGCAGCGCCGTTTGTTCTGCTGCAGCTCTGGGCGTGGCGCGTCGTGTATGGCGAATGGTTCGTGTTCAGCTACGGCGCGGAAGGGGAGGCTTTCCACTGGGCGCGACCCGAGCTGCTCAACTCGTGGTTCTCGTCGTGGCACGGTCTGTTTTACTGGCATCCGTTCCTGCTGGTGGCGTTCACGGGCATGCTGGGCTGGATCTGGCAGCAGCGCGGCGCCGCGCTCGGCTGGGGCGCGGCCTGGTGCGCCACCGCTTTCATCAACGCCGCCTGGTGGTGCTGGTGGTTTGCCTCCGCCTTCGGCAACCGCGGCTACGATGCCGCGCTGCTGCCGATGATGGCCGGCGCGGGCTGGTTGTTTCGGCGCGCAGGAGCTCGCAGTCGTCGCGCATTGCTCGTCATCGCCGCTGCGGCCGCGGGCTGGAACGTGTATCTGGCTCTCCTTTACCGCAGCGGTGCGATCGCGCGCCACGCGCCGGTGACCTGGCTGGAAATGCTCGCGGCGGCAAAACAACTGCCGGACGCGCTGCGATTCTGAACCAAAAGGCAAACGGTGGGTCGATGGGCGGTTCCTCCGCCAGCAATCTTTGTCGAGCATCAAGGCTGCTCGGATTTTGTTCACAAAAAATGCGGTAAAGTTCTTTACATCCGAAAATCCGGCGCCTTCTTTGGCGGCGTTTTTTCACTGTTTCCCTCCCCCCGCTGTGAGCCACGACCCTTCACGAAAGACCTTTCTCGCCAAATTGATCGGCATCGCCGCCGTCGCGAGCCTCGCCCCGCGATTGTTCGCCAAGCGCGCCGCGGCGGCCGCCGATGCGAGCACGCCGGTGAAGGCCGCAGGGTTCACGCTCCAGCGCGAGTCACGCGCGGTCGCGCGCCGCGCGGATTCGATCTGACCCTCGGGGCCGATCGACGTCTTTCCGGTTCATGTCCTCTCTTTTCCCGAAATCGGCGAACAGACTCCCGCTCCAGATCGTAATCTATCTGGTGGTGCTGGGCGGGATCGCGACGGCGGGCGTCACGTACTACATGACGCCGAAATACACCCGGGTCGGCTATGCGCCGGTCCAGCCGGTGCCGTTCAGCCACAACCTTCATGCCGGCCAACTCGGCCTCGACTGTCGCTATTGCCACACGGGCGTCGACAAGGGCCGCACCTCCGTCGTGCCGACGGCGCAGACGTGCATGAACTGCCACAACCAGGTCAAGCCCGACAGCCCGCTGCTCGCCGTGGTGAAGCAAAGCTACGAGACGGGCGACCCGGTGCCGTGGGTGAAGGTGCACGAGGTCCCGGACTTTGTGTTCTTCAATCACTCCGCCCACGTGAACCGCGGCGTGAGTTGCGTCGAGTGCCACGGCAAGGTCAACACCATGGACGTGGTCACGCACGAGCAGCCGCTGAGCATGTCGTTCTGCCTCGAGTGTCACCGCAATCCGGCGACACGCGTGCGCGCGCCGCAGGACGTTTACAATTTGGATTCACTTCCGATCGCGGCGCAGGCCGGGACTGCCGCCGGTGAAAAGTTCGTGCACGACTGGAAAATCAAGCCGCCGCAAAGCTGCACCGGTTGCCATCGATGAAACGCAAATCTGACCATTCCGCGCCGGCGAACAGCGAGCCGACCGGCCCGAAATACTGGCGCAGCCTCGACGAGCTGGCGGCGACGCCCGGGTTTCAGGAGCAGCTGCACCGCGAGTTTCCCGAGGGCGCTTCGGAGCTGAACGGCGTGGATCGCCGGCATTTCCTCAAGATCATGGCGGCGTCGTTCGCGCTCGGCGGCGTCGGACTGGCGGGCTGCCGCCGGCCGGAGAAATACGTGCTGCCCTACGGCAAGTCGGTCGAGGGCATGATTCCCGGGCTGCCGCTGTATTTCGCGACGGCGATGCCGCTGCGCCGCACGGCGATTCCCGTGCTGGCCGAGACGCATCAGGGCCGGCCGACGAAGATCGAGGGCAATCCCACTTACCAGCAGCACGGCGGCTCGGCCTCGCTGCTCGCGCAGGCGTCGGTGCTCGATCTTTACGATCCGGAACGCGCGACGCAGCACACCCGCGAGGGGCGGAAGCTCAACGTCGCCGACCTCAACGAACAGCTTGCGCAGATCGGCACGTCTCACGCGGCGAATGGCGGGGCGGGCCTCGCGTTTCTCGCGGAGGAGTCGAGCTCGCCGACGCGCGCGCGGCTGCTCGCGCAGTTGCGGGCGCGGTTGCCCCGGGCGATCTGGGCGGAGTACGAGCCGGTGGCCGACGAGGCGCCGGTGAGTGCGGCGACGGCGGCGTTCGGCCAGCCGGTGCGGCCGTTGTATCGCTTTGCCCGGGCGCGGCGGATCGTTTCGCTCGATGCGGATTTCCTGCGGCCGGACGGCGCGGGACTTTACTACGCCCGCGAGTTTGCGAAGGGCCGGCGGGTGGTGAATCGCGAGGACGCGCAACAGATGAACCGGCTCTACGTGGCCGAGAGCGCGTTCACGATCACGGGCAGCATGGCGGATCACCGGCTGCGGCTGGCGAGCAGTCACATGCTCGCGCTCGCTGCGGCCCTCGCGGTGAAGATCACCGGCAGTGCGGCGTTCGCGCCGCTCAGTGCCGGGCTCGACATCGATCCGAAGTGGATCGACGAGTGCGCGGCGGATTTGCTGGCGCACCGCGGCACCAGCGTGTTCGTGGCGGGGGCGCATTTGCCCGAGCAGGTGCACGCGATCGCCTACGCGATCAATGCGGCGCTCGGCAACATCGGGGCGACGGTCGACTTCGTCGCCCCGCCGACGAACGACGCCGCATCGATCCAGACGCTCGCGACGGCGATCCGCGATGGCGCGATCGACACGCTTGTCATCCTCGGTGGCAACCCGGTGTACAATGCGCCGGCCGATCTCGATTGGGCGGCGCTGCAGAAGTCGGTGAAGAACGTGGTCCGGCTCGGTTACCACACCGACGAGACCACGGTGGCCTCACCGGCGGGCGCGCATCTCGCGGCGGCGCATTATCTCGAGTCGTGGGGCGATGCCCGCACGGCGGACGGCACGATCGTGCCGATCCAGCCGATGATCCTGCCGCTGTTCGGCGGGCTGACCGAGCTCGAAGTGCTCGCGCGGATCGTGGGCGCGAACAATCCTGATCCGTATGCGCTGGTGCTTGAAACGATCACGGCGCTGGCCGGCGGTGACGCGGAAAAGGCCTTCCAGCAGTTTCTCCATGACGGACTGCTCGCGAACTCCGCGTATCCGACCGTCGCGGTGAGCTACAACGCCGCCGGCGTGGCCCGGCTGCTCGGCGCGGGCGCGGGCAATCCGGCAGCACTTTCGAAGGACAACCTCGAGGTGCGGTTCGTCACCGACTACAAGATGGATGACGGTCGGTTCGCGAACAACGGCTGGCTGCAGGAGCTGCCGGATCCGATCACCAAGATCTCGTGGGACAACGCGATTCTCGTCAGCCCGCGGCTCGCGCGCGAACTAGGCGTCTATCCGGACGGCTCGACGCTGCAGGTCGCGCGGGTCGAGATGGCCGGTTTCCACCAAGGCAAGGAGCAGGCGTTCATCGGCGAGCTGACGGTGAACGGCCGCACGGTGCGCGCGCCGATCCACATCCAGCCGGGACTTTCGAACTACACCGTGGTGCTGCCGCTCGGCTACGGTCGGACGCAGTCGGGCCACGTCGGTCGCGGCATGGGCCACGATTTCTATCCGCTGCGTACGTCGGCGGGGCTGCATTTCACCGTGGGCGGGAAGCTCGTGCCGACGCAAGACGTCAAGGCGATGCCGAATACCCAGGAGCACTGGTCGATGGAGGGCCGCGACATCATTCGCGAGGCCAACGTCGACGAGTTTCTGGAGAACCCGCGGTTCGTCGCGGCGTTCGGCATGGAGTCGCACAGCCCGTCGATTCTCGGCGAGCAGGGCGAGGCGATGACGCCGGCCGAGCGGGCCACGTTGATCCCGCGCGGCAATTCGCTCTACAAGACGCCCGCGTTCGGCGGACCCGACGCGCTCCAGTCCGGCACCCACCAGTGGGGCATGTCGATCGACCTCAACACGTGCATCGGCTGCAACGCCTGCGTCGTCGCCTGTCAGGCCGAGAACAACATTCCGATCGTCGGTCGCGATCAGGTGCTGCGCGGCCGCGAGATGCACTGGATCCGGCTCGACCGTTACTACTCCGACGGCAACGCCGATGCGGAAGCTTTCGGCGGCGAGGGCAACAAGCACCTGCCGGAGGATCCCCAGGTTTCGCTGCAGCCGATGGCGTGCGTGCAGTGCGAGCTCGCGCCGTGCGAAACCGTGTGCCCGGTCAACGCGACGGTGCACGACGAGGAGGGCCTGAACGCGATGGCCTACAACCGTTGCATCGGCACGCGCTATTGCGCGAACAACTGTCCCTACAAGGTCCGCCGCTTTAATTTCTTCGATTACAACCAGCGCCAGCTCGACAGTCTTTACCTCGGCCCGGTCGGCCCGCAGGGCATGCCGGAGCTCGTGAAGATGGTGAAGAATCCCGAAGTCACCGTCCGGATGCGCGGCGTGATGGAGAAGTGCACCTATTGCGTGCAACGAATCCAGAACGCGAAGATCCAGCACAAGGTGAAGACCGCGAAGGCCGGCCACCCCGACGACATCGCGGTGCCGGACGGCACGATTGTGCCTGCCTGCGCGCAGACCTGCCCGGTCGAGGCGATCGTCTTCGGCAACATCCTCGATCCGGAGAGCGCGGTTTCGAAGGCGAAAGCTCGCGAGCACGACTACGCGGTGCTGGGCTACCTCAACACCCGTCCGCGCACGACCTATTCGGGCAAGCTGCGGAATCCGAATCCGAAAATGCCAGACTACGTCGCCCGGCCGTTCAGTCGCGTCGAGTACGAGAAGAAGAACCATCCCGCCGGCCACGGCGGCGGCGCCGAGGGGCACGCTCCCGCGCATGAGCACGGCGCGCCCGCGACCAAGGAGGGCCACGGATGAGCACGCACGCTGAACACGCCGCGCTCGCGGGCGCCGCGATCCTCAAGGAAGTGAAGCCGGCGGTGCTGCCGCGCGCCACGCTCGTCGAGCACGGCCGCAGCTTCGCGTGGATCACCGACAAGATCTGCGGGATCATCGAAGGCAAGACGCCCGGCTGGTGGTGGGTCTGCTTCGTCGTCGCCTGCTTCGTCGCCTCGTTCACCGTCGCCGGGCTGACGTATCTCGTCGCCACGGGCGTCGGCGTGTGGGGTCACGCCAATCCGGTCAACTGGGCGTGGGACATCGTCAACTTCGTCTTCTGGATCGGTATCGGCCACGCGGGCACGCTGATCTCGGCGATCTTGTGCCTGCTGCGCCAGAAGTGGCGCACGTCGATCAACCGCGCGGCGGAGGCGATGACGATCTTCGCGGTGGTCTGCGCCGCGATCTTCCCGGTCTTCCACGTCGGTCGCATCTGGTATGCGTGGTATCTCTTCCCGCTGCCGAATTCGAACTGGATCTGGCAGAACTTCCGCTCGCCGCTCGAGTGGGACGTGTTCGCCGTGTCGACCTATGGCACGGTCTCGGTGCTGTTCTGGTATGTCGGTCTCATTCCCGATCTCGCGGTGCTGCGCGATCGGTTCCTCGCCGCCGGCAATCGCTTCCGCTCGTTCCTCTACGGGCTGTTCGCGATGGGCTGGCGCGGCTCGAACCGCCACTGGAGCAACTACGAGATGGCCTACTTGGTCCTCGCCGGCGTCTCGACGCCGCTGGTGCTCTCGGTGCACACGATCGTGTCGTTCGACTTCGCGGTCTCGCTGCTGCCTGGCTGGCACACGACGATCTTCCCGCCGTATTTCGTCGCGGGCGCGATCTTCTCCGGGTTTGGCATGGTGCTCACGCTCATGCTGCCGCTGCGCGCGGTCTACAAACTCGAGGATCTGATCACGCAGTACCACATCGACTGCATGTGCAAGATCACGTTGGCGACCGGCACGATCGTCGGCTACGCCTACGCGATGGAGTTCTTCATCGCGTGGTACGGCGCGAACCCGTATGAAGGCTTCACCTTCATCAACCGCGCGTTTGGCAACTACGCGTGGGCCTACTGGATCATGATCACGTGCAACGTGATCACGCCGCAGTTCTTTTGGTCGAAATGGGTCCGCCGCAACACGACGCTGGTCTGGGTGCTGTCGATCTTCGTCAACGTCGGCATGTGGTTCGAGCGGTTCGTGATCATCGTCACCTCGCTCGCCCGCGACTTCCTGCCCTCGAGCTGGGGCTACTACAGCCCGTCGATCGTCGAGATCTTCACGTTCTTCGGCACGTTCGGCGTGTTCTCCGTGCTGTTCCTGCTGTTCATCCGGTTCCTGCCCGTGATGCCGATGGCGGAACTGAAAGCGGTGACGCCGCAGGCGGACGTGCACGGCCACGGGCCCGACGATCACGCGCACACCACGGGCCTCGGTGACCCGATCAAAATGGAGAAACACTGATGTCCTCCGTTTCCGTCCAACCTTACGGCTTGATCGCCACCTTCCAGACGCCCGCCGCGGTCTATCACGCGGCGGAGCAGGTGCGCGACGCCGGCTACAAATACTGGGACGTCATCGCCCCGTGTCCGATTCACGGCATGGACAAGGCCATGGGTTTGAAGCGCTCGATCGTGCCGCGGATTTCCCTCGTCGGCGGCATCACGGGCTTCTGCACCGGCATGACGTCGATCTGGTGGATGAACGCCTACGACTATCCGCTGATCGTCGGCGGCAAGCCGTATTTCTCGCCGATGTTCGCGTTTCCGATCTCGTATGAGCTCACGATCCTGTTCACCGCGTTCGCGACCATCATCGGCATGTTCCTGGTGAACGGTTTGCCGATGCACTATCACCCGGTGCTGAAGTATCCGAAGATCAAGCGCGGGATGGACGACCAGTTCTTCATCGTCATCGAGGCGCGCGACCCGCGCTTCAACGCGGCCAACACCCGCACGCTGCTGGAGAAAGCTGGCGGCGGCGAAATCACGGAGCTCGAGGCCTGACCATGCGCCACGTCTACCTCGTCACCGCTTTCGTGGTCGTGCTGCTGTTCTCCCTCCTGGGACTGCGCGGCACGAAATTCACACGTCCGCCGATGGACGTTTTCCCGGAGTGGGCCTTCCCGGGCATGAAGCACCAGCCGTTCTACAAGCCGCAGCGCGAGAGCGCGTTTTTCGCCGACGGTCGCGCCGACCGTCCGATCCCGCAGCACACGGTTGCCCGCGGACAGCTGCGGAACGACGATGCGCTCGATCTCGGCCGCGCGGCGGACGGCAACTGGCTGCGCGGGTTCCCCGCGGCGGTCACGGTTAACGCCGAACTGATGGCGCACGGCCGCGAACGCTTCCAGATCTACTGCCAGCCCTGCCACGGTGCCGCCGGCGACGGCAATGGCATCACCAAGCAATACGGCATGGGTGCCACGCCGACCTACCATGATCCGCGGCTGCGCGACATGGCGGAGGGTGAAATTTTCAACACGATCACGCACGGCAAGGCGAACATGCTGCCGTATGCCGACAAGCTGCTCCCCGAGGAGCGCTGGGCCGTGATCCTCTACGTGCGTGCGCTACAACGCGCGCAGATGGGCACAGCGGCGGACGTCAACGACGCCGCGGCCAAGCAAACTCTCGGCCTGCAATGAGCACTCACGCTGCCACCCTTCCTGTTGTCGCCCCCGCGACGGCCACGAGCTCACTGGCAGGCCGGGCGCTGGTCGTGGGCCTGATCGGCATGGCGATCACCGCGGCCGGGCTTTTCATCTCCCCGCCCGCGCACATTGCGTTGTCGTGGCTCGTCGCCGTCACCTACTGGACCGCCATCGCGATCGGCATGCTGCTGATGGTGCTGATCCACCATATTTTCGACGCATCGTGGTCGGTGGTGATTCGCCGCCAGTGGGAGCACGGTCTCTCCGCGTTCAAGTGGCTGCTGATCCTTTTCCTGCCGCTGCTGATCGTGTCGTATTTCAACCGCGGCCTGATCTGGCCCTGGATGGATCTCGGCCACGAGCTGCACGGTGGGCACACCGTCGGCCAGGACCCGCTCTACCTCAAGAAGTCGGGGCTGCTGAATTTCCCGGTGTTCGTCGTCTCGACGCTCGCATTCTACGGCCTGTGGATCTGGCTCTCGGCGCGGCTGCGGAAGGCCTCGTTCACGCAGGACGCCGATGGTGACGTGAAGTGGACCATCAAGAATCGCGTCACGGCGGCGATGGGGTTGCCGATCGTCGCGTTGACGCTGACATTCGCCGCCATCTTCTGGGCGAAGTCACTCGAATATCACTGGTTCTCCACGATGTATGGCGTGTGGTTCTTCGCGAACTGCGTGCGGGGCGCGTTGTGCTTCGGCGTCATCATCATGGTCTGGCTTGCCTACCGCGGCGATTACGCGGGCGTCCTCAACAAGAATCACCTGCACAGCATCGGCCAGCTGATGCTCGCGTTCACGGTGTTCTGGGCCTACGTGACGTTCTCGCAGTATTTCCTGATCTGGAACGCCAACGTGCCCGAGGAAACGTTCTGGTATAACCTGCGCGAACTGAACCACGACGGCACGACGAACCAGTGGTGGTATGTCGGACTGGTGATCCTCTTCGGCCATTTCGTGCTGCCGTTCTGCCTGCTGCTGTCCTACCGCTACAAGGTCACGCCACACATCATCCGCCGGATCGCCTGGTGGAATCTCGCGATCATCCTCGTCGACATCTGCTACAACATTCTGCCGGCGCTGAAGGATGCGCACGGCGATCCTTGGCCGATCCTGTCGCTGAATCTCCTCTGGGTGCTGAGTGCCGTCGTCGGCGTGGGCGGCGTCTGTGTCTGGGCGTACCTGAAGAGCTTCCCCACCACCAAACTCATTCCGATCCGCGATCCGCGGATCGCGGAATCCCTCCAGCATCATGAGTGAACATCCTGCTTCCTCCGCGCCCACGTCGCCGCGCGCGCCGCTGATCAGCGTGCTCGGGGTCCTGGTGTTGTTCGCGCTGTTCGCCGTGGTGGTCTACTACGTCTACGTGCCGCGCCAGACCGGCGCCTTTCCCGACGATGGCATTCGCACCGAGAAACAGCGTCGCGAGGCGCTCGCCGAGCTGCACGCGAAGGAAGCGAAGCAGCTCAGCAGCTACGGCTGGGTCGACCAGAAAGCGGGCGTGGTGCAGCTGCCGCTCGATCGCGCGATGGAGCTGACGCTGCAGAAATATCAGAAGCCTCCGCAATGACCTCTGCTCAGACTGAAATCAGCGAAGTCGACTCGACCGCGCGGTTCCCGCTGTCGCTGCTGCTCGCGTTCGCCGTGCTCTGGGCGCTGGCGGGCGGGGCGCTCGCGCTGCTGAACTACGCGCAGACGCTCGACCCGGCGCTGCTGGCCGACTGCGCGCTGCTGACTTACGGCCGCGTGCGCGGCATGCAGGAGACGGCGCTCGTCTACGGCTGGGCGGGCAACGCCGGATTCGCCGTGGCCCTCTGGCTGCTCGGCCGGCTCAGCGGCGCGCCCCTTCGTTCATTGAACTGGGTGGTGGTGGGCACGCTCTTCTGGAACTTCGGCGTCGCCCTCGCCATCGGCGGGATCGCGGGCGGACACGGAACCTCGATCGTGCTGCTCCGGATGCCGGCTTATGTGCAGTGGTTTTTGCTGGCGGCGTTTGCGGCCATCGCCGTGCCGGGCGTGCTCGCCTGGACGGGACGCGCGCACAAGCCGATGTTCGCCGCGCAATGGTATGCGGTCGCGGCGCTGTTTCTCTTCCCCTGGCTCTTCTCCGCGGCCCACGTGATGCTGGTGGTCGCGCCGCTCCGCGGCGTGCTGCAGCCGGTGGCGGAAGCGTGGTTCGCGCAGAGCCTCTGGACGCTCTGGATGGCGCCGGTGGCGCTGGCCGCGGCGTATTATCTGGTGCCTAAGATCACGGGTCGCGCGATTCCCAGCTACGATTTTGCGGGCCTCGGCTTCTGGACGCTGCTGGTCATCGGCGCGTGGACCGGCGGCCGCCATCTGATCGGCGGGCCGGTGCCCGCGTGGATCGCCACGATCGGCATCGTCGCGTGTGCGGTGCTCACCTTCCATTACCTGGTGGTGGCGATCAACCTCTCCGGCGCCTTCCGGCGTTCGGGCTTTACGCTGAAGTTCGTCGCGTTCGGCGTCGCGGCCTACGTGCTCGGTGGATTTGCCGACGCGGTGTTGTCGCTGCGAAGCGTGGCCGAGGTCACCCAATTCACCTGGATGAGCCAGGCGCAGAGTCAGCTCGCGCTCCTGGGCGCGTTTTCGATGATTGTGACGGGCGCGATTTATTTCCTCGTCCCGCGAATCGCGAACCAGCCGTGGGTCTCGACCCCGTTGATCCGCGCACACTACGCGGCCGCCGTGATCGGGGTGATCGCGCTCGTGGGCGGCCTGGCCGCGGCGGGCATCGTGCAGGGCCGGGATCTCAACAACGCCGCGGTGGCGCTGGTCGACATCGCGACCCACACGCGTCCGTGGCTCCTCGTGGCGGCCGCAGGGCAGGCGCTGCTGCTGGTGGGAAATCTGGTGCTGGCGGCGCACCTCGTGCGGTTGTGGACGACGAAGCCGGAGACGCCGGCGGCCGAATTGATTCGTGAGCCGCACGCCATGGAGGCTTCAGCATCATGAGAAACGGTTTGCTCTTCTTTGTCGGCTTGTTTGCCGCGCTGGTCTTCTCATGGGCCGGCGTGGTGCTCTGGCCGAACCAGCAACTTGCCCGGCTCGCGCCGCTGTTCGACGAGAACGAGGGCAAGGCCTTTCCGCTGCGCGCACCGGGCCTCGCCGCGCAAGGCCAGCAGGTCTACGCGGATCTCGGTTGCGCGGTGTGCCATACGCAGCAGGTGCGGCGGCCCGGTTTCGGCGCCGACAAGGAGCGCGGCTGGGGCGAACACCAGAGCGTGGCCCGCGATTATATTTACCAGACGCGCGTGCATCTCGGCGAAAGCCGCGTCGGCCCCGATCTCGCCAATGCCGGCGGACGGAAGGCGCCCTATGACGAGGAGGACCTGCTGAAGCTGCTCTATGCCGGTGCCGGCGGGATGCCGTCCTACAAATTCCTGTTTGAGCAACGCTCCATCGCGAATCGTCAGCCATCCGATCACGCGTTGCCGCTGTACGGCAACCTCACGCCGCCGGTGGGCCAAGAAGTCGTGCCGACCCACCGCGCGCGCGCGCTGGTGGCGTATCTCCTGAGCCTCAAGCAAACCTACGAGTACCCCGAAGCCCGGCCGGTCGAGCCGGCGGCGCCGAAGGAGCCAGAGAAGCAATGAGCGATCCATTTCCCAGCGATCCGCGGCTCGAGCAGCCCGGTGCCAGCGACGAAAGCCTGCTGAAGGCGCACGAAGCCGCGGCCGCGAAGAAGGCCGGCGGCGAGGGTGGCCGTTACCGGCTGATGCCTCTGGCGCTGCTGTTCATCTTCAGCGGACTCATCTTCTACGGTGCCACCTATCTGAACCATTACTCCGGCGAGTACAGCGCCGAGGTGTTCAACGAAACGGCGAAGCCGGTCAAAGGCGGCGCCGCGGCGCAGAAGCTGGATCCGCTCGTACTCGGCAAGCGCAATTTCGACCAGGTGTGCGCGACGTGTCACCAGGCCACCGGCATGGGCGTGGAAGGAATCTATCCGCCGCTCGCCGGCTCCGAGTGGGTGAACGGCAACCCCGAACGGCTGATTCGCGTGGTGGTTTACGGACTCAAGGGCCCGCTCGTCGTCGAAGGCAAAACCTACGGCGCGGCGGCGATGCCGGCGTTCGGCAAGGTGCCGGGTTCAGGCTACAACTGGAACAACGACCGGATTGCCGCGGTGCTGACGTATATTCGGCAGCAGTGGGGCAACAAGGCCGAGCCGATTTCCGCCGATCAAGTGGCTGCCGTCCTCGCGAAAGAAGGCGTCCGCAAGGAGTGGAGCCAGCAGGAGCTGGAGGCGTTCAAGTAAGCGTGCGGCTGTAGCCGGCTCGGTGAGACCGGGGGAGGGCGGATGCGACGCAGCTGGTTGCGCTCTTGCTGAATTGAAGCGGGCCAGGAGGTGGAGTGACATAAATCCGCTTACACTTTTTCGCACCAAGCCGGGTTCGTTTGTCTTGAAGAGGAAGCCATGAGGCTTGGGGAGGGTTGAGGGAGGGGCGCAGCCCCTCCCTCACCTGAACCTACGAACGGGGACGAGGCCGGATCTGGTTAGCCGCGGGTCGATCGTGCCCAGCAGGAGGGAATCGAAGTGTACGCGGTAAAGCTGCCGGTAAGGGGTGAACGCCACGGTCAGGCCAACGAAGGCCCGACCGATGTGGCGATGGCTGCCGTCCAGCTTCACGTAGCCGTGAGGCCTGACCCGGCGAGTGACGCAGCCGAGCGGGTACTGTGGCGGCACGAGTCGGGGCAGCAGCCGGGTGCTCGGGCGGTAGAGGCTGGCCGGAGTGCGTCCGGCCAAACCCTCATGCGGACGGTCGTGGTTGTACCGGCCGCACCAGCGCTGCAGGCGTCGGACTTGCGCGCCGTAGGAGCGGGACACGGGCGTGGCGGCCTCGGCCTTGAGCATGCGGTGCATCTGCTCGTGAGCGTTGTTGTCGAGGCGGCGTTTGCGGCTGACAAACTGCACTTCGATGCCCAGCCGCTGCCACCATAGGCTCAGCGCGGTCAGGCCATACGGCCCGCTGCCGCAAAACGGCGTGCCGCGGTCAACCCGAATCGCCTGCGGCACGCCGAAGCGGCGGAACAGCCGCGCGAACACGCGGCGGACCACCGGCTCGCTCTGCCGGGGCACGGGATGGGCCGTAAGCATGAAGCGGCTGTACAGATCGCGCACCGTTAAAGCCAAGATCCACGCTCCGTCTTTGGTGTAAAAGTCTCCCTTGAAGTCCGCGGTCCAGACCGCGTTCACTCGCTCGGCGAGCACGGTGGCGGGCCGCCCCGGTCCGGCTCTAAGCTTGCGACGTCGCTGGTGCACGCGACCGGCGGCTACCAGCCACCGGTGGAGCGTCCGGCTACACGGCACTCGCTCGCCGGGATGCGTCCGCTCGAGCCACCACCGCAACTTGGGCGCACCCCAACTGGGCCGCGCCTGACGCGCGAGCAACACGCGCGCGTGCCACCGCGCCAACGCCTGGCTCACCTGTTTGGGGCGGCCCGGTTGTCGCGCAACCAGCCCGTTTACCCCCTGAGCCACATACCTCGCCGCCCACTTGTAAGCGGTCGTGCGGCTCACGCCAAACCGCGCGCACAACGCGGTCACCGACACCGTGCCTCGCGTCATCTCCCGAGCGAGAGCCTGACGCTGCTGCTCCGCCGTTTTGATCTTCCAGGGCATCGCACCCCAGAAAAAGTGTCAGCGGATTTATGGCACTAAGTGTAAACGAATATGTGGCACTGTGCCAGGACGCCCGCGCTCCCACGCACGCGTATTCGGTCGCCGCTTTCCCGGGACGGCAAAGCCGGCCCGGCGGGGTTGCATTCGGAGCGCGGCGCGCACACGCTCGCGACGTGATCGCGTCGGTGGCATTTCGCAGGTTCAAGGCGCTGCGCAACGCGCAGGTACGGCTCACGCCGTTCAACTTGGTGCTGGGCCCGAATGGCAGTGGGAAGACCAGCCTCATCGAGGCGCTGCAGCACCTGCGCACGCTGTCCCAGCTCGAGCCGATGGATCCTATCACGGCTCACGTGACCGAAGACGGCCCGAGCATGGTGTTTCAGTTCACCGCGCCGTTCGAGCGACTCCAGGTCCGCCTCGCCTGTGTCGACTCGAACCGCTGCGATGCCATCCACCTCACGCCGCCCGACGCGCCGGACTGGCCGGCGCTGAAGGCGGAGATTGAGCGGATCCGCTCGTTTGCCTTCGATCCGGAAGCAATGGCCTCGCCGACGCCGCTGCAACCCGGTGCCGAGTTGGCGGCGGATGGCGCGAACCTCGCCGCGGTGCTCGCGGATTGGCGCGAGACCGCGCGCGCCGCTTACGACGCGTTTGTGGCCGAAGCGCTCCGGCTGTTTCCCGAATACACGAAGTTCGAACTGCAGTCGCGCCCCGGCCATCACGTGGCGCTGGCGTTCACCTTGCTTGGCGAAGTGGGCGTGGTGAGCGGCGAGGATCTTTCGCAGGGCACGCTGCACACCCTTGCGGTGCTCGCGCTCGCGTCGATGCCGCAGCCGCCGAGCGTCGTCTGCCTGGAGGAACTCGATCACGGCGTGCATCCACGGACACTGCGGGAATTGCGCGATGCGCTCTATCGGCTCGCTTATCCGGAATCGGTTGGATTGAAGCGCCCGGCGGTGCAGGTCGTCGCGACGACGCACTCGCCGTATCTGCTCGATCTCTTTCGCGAGCATCCGGAGGACGTGGTGATTACGCAGAAGCATGGCCGCGAGGCGCACTTCGAGCGGTTGTCCGACCGGTCCGATCTGGATCAACTGCTCGAGGAAGGCTCGCTCGGCGATATCTGGTTCAGCGGCATCTTGGGCGGGGTGCCGGAGGAGAGGAATTCCCCGCAGGAATCATGACCCCATCGTTCTCGTTCTCTTTCTCGTTCTCTCTGCTAGGCAAGCGCTCACACCCGATGGGCGCGGGGAGGGAGGACGAGAAAGAGAACGAGGAACGAGAACGAATCATCGCATGCCCGGCGCGCCCAGCGGTCGCGCTCTGCCAGCGGGAAGCGGGCTCATGAACGTCGCGATTCTAAGCGAGTCGCCGGCGGATGAAGCGGCGATTCGCGTGCTGGTCGAGGGCGTCTTGCGCGAACCATTGCAGCCAACCCAGGCCGGACTGCGCGCGCGGGGCTGGCCCAACGTCGTGCAAGTGCTGCCGGCGGTGATCCGACATCTGCATTTCAACACTTCGGCCGACGGGCTTGTCGTGGTGGTCGACGCGGATGACTCCGTCGTGCACACCGCGGAGCACGAGGTGCCCAACTATCACCATCCACTCTGCCGGATGTGTCAGATCCGGGCCGTATTTCGGCGCACGACGAAGAAGCTCCCTCCGGCCCACGGGCGCACGCGCGTGCTGCGCGGCATCGGCGTGGCGGTGCCGGCGATCGAGGCGTGGTATCTGTGCGGACGCGATGATTCGGTCAACGAAGCCGCCTGGCTCGCGGGACAGGAGAGCGGGCACCCACCGTATACGCGGCGGGAGTTGAAGTGGCGCGTCTACGGCACGGACCGGCCGAGCCTGCCGTTCGAGATGCAACGCGCGCTGGAGGAAGTGCGACGGCACGCCGGCGATTCACGGCGGCTCGAGGCGGATTTTCCCGGCGGTTTCGGCGAACTCGCGCGCGATTTGCGTCGGTGGAAGAATCCCCTCGCCGTACCCGCGGCGGAAAAAATGCTTTGAAATAATGCTGACGCTGCGCGGCATTAGTCCCGCGTCCATGTCTACCCCGATCCTTCGTCGGCGCTCTTATCTTCCTTATTGGCTCGAACTGGTGGCTGCGGTCGCGGCCCGCGTGCTTTATCGCGTCGGCGCCAGCGGCACCGAGCACATCCCGCCGACGGGGGGCGCGCTGCTGATCGCCAATCACCTGTCGTACGTCGATTGCGTGGTGTTGCAGATGGCATCGCCCCGCCGAATCCGGTTTGTCGGATTCCGCGAACCGGGGATGCCTTGGCTGCTCGATTTTTTCCTGCGCCACAGCGGCGCGATCCTGATCGCGTCGCGCCATCCGATCGACGGGATGAAGCAGGCTATCCGCTGCCTGAAAGCGGGCGAGTTGGTGGGCGTTTTCCCCGAAGGTCACATCTCGCGCACCGGACAGCTGATGGAGATCAAGCGCGGCTTTTCGGTGATGGCGCGCCACGCGGGCGTGCCGGTGATTCCCGCCGGCATCGACGGCGCGTGGGGCTCGGTGTTTTCCTTTGCGGGTAACAAGTATCTCTGGAAATCCCCGCGGCTGAAGCCCACGCCGGTGTTCGTCGCCTTCGGCGCCCCGATCCCCTCCGAACAGGCCAGCATCGCGGTTGCGCGGAAGGCGATGCTCGACCAGGGTGCGATCGCCTTCGATCAACGGCCGGTGCTGCGAAGGAACCTGGCGCGTGAGTGTGTGCAGTCACTGGCCAAGCGGCCGGGCCACGTCCTCGTGATCGATCGCACGACCGAACGGAAGCCGTTCAAGGCGGCGACCCTGCTCGCCGTGGCGGCGGCGTTGTCCCGCCGCATCAAGGTGACGATTCCGGAAAAACGCGTCGGCATCGTCCTGCCGCCGGGCGCGGGCGCCTTCATCGCGAACCTCGCGGTGATCTGCGCGGGCAAGGTGCCGGTGAACCTGAATTTCACGCTCGGCAGCATCTCGTCCGTTGCGTGCATCCGCATGGCGGACGTGCGCACGGTGATCTCGGCCGAGGCGATGCGCGCGAAAATCCCGAGTTTCCCCTGGCCGGAGCGCACGCTGGATATCACCAGGGAGATCGCCGCGTGCGGGAAAAAGCGGATTTTGCCGTGGCTCGCCGCCGCCTGGCTGCTGCCGAACCAGTGGGTCGCCACGCTGCTTGGAATCCCGCACATCGGTGATCGCGAGGAGGTGGGTCTGCTGTTCACCAGCGGGAGCGCGGGCGAACCGAAGGGCGTGATGCTCACCCACCGCAACATCCTGGCCAACTGCTCGCAGATCGCGTCGCTGCCAATCCTCCCGCCGGTGTGCTCGCTCATGGGCTGCCTGCCGCTGTTTCACAGCTTCGGGTTCACCGTCACGCTGTGGTTCCCGATGTTGCGCCGCTGCCGCGTGGTGACCGTGCCCAGCCCGCTCGACACGCGCAAGATCGTCGATGCGATTCGCGACGAGCAGGTAACCGTGCTTGTGGGCGCGCCGACGTTTATCCGGCCGATTCTGAAGAAGGCCCAGCCGAGCGAGCTCAAGTCACTCGACATCGTCGTGACCGGCGCGGAGAAACTGCCGGACGACCTTTATCGCGCGTTCCTCGAGACCTTCCACATCGAGATCCTGCAGGGTTACGGGCTGACCGAAACCACGCCGGTGACGAACGTAAACCAGCCCGATCCGCCGCTGGAGCCCGCCGCGCCGGCGCCGCAGCATGGCAAGCGCACGGGTTCGACCGGCCGGCTGTTTCCGGGGATGACGGCACGCGTCGTCGATCCCGACACCGGACGCGAGCTGGCCGTGACGGAGACCGGCATGGTGCTGTTCCGCGGCGCGAACGTATTCTCCGGCTACCTCAACGACGAGGAAAAGACCCGCGCGGCCTTCAAGGACGGCTGGTTCGTGACGGGCGACTTGGGACGTTTCGATGAGGACGGCTTCCTGTTCATCGAGGGTCGCATGTCGCGTTTTTCGAAAATCGGCGGCGAGATGGTGCCGCACGTCACCATCGAGCAGAAGATCGCGGAGCTATTCAAAATCGACCAGAACGAGGGCCCGCGGATCGCCGTGACGAGCATCCCGGATCCGACGAAAGGCGAGGCGCTGGTGTTGCTCACGCGGGATCCGATCTCGAATGAGGAGCTGCGGGCGCGGCTGCTGGAGGCCGGACTGCCGAATCTCTGGGTGCCCAAGATCATCCAACGCGTGGAGCTCATTCCGCTGCTGGGCTCCGGGAAGCTCGACATCAAAGGCTGCCGCGCGCTGGCGCTGCAAAGCGCGGGCGGGTAGGCAGAGTCAACCCAGGGTCCGATTTTACGGACCGCTGCTGCAAGATCCCCGCGCTCACGCGGAGGGCACAGACGATCGCGCGCTGGATGGCTCAGCTGGAAACGGCGGGCGTCGCGGTCGCCTCGTCGGGCAGGTAACGCGCGAGCATGTCTCGCAGATCGCCCGGTTTCACGGGCTTCGCAAGGTAGTCATCCATGCCTGCAGCGAGGCAGAGTTCGCGATCGCCGGTCATCGCGTTCGCGGTCATGGCGATGATGCGCAGCGGCGAGGGGATCGTACGGTCGCCGGCGGCCTGTGCTTCGCGAATCTTCCGTGTCGCCTCGACGCCGTCCATCTCCGGCATTTGCGCGTCCATCAGGACAAGCGCGTAAGCTTTCCTGCGCAGCGCCTCAAGCACCTCGCGGCCGTTGGGCACCACGTCGGCTGGGTAGCCGAGATTGCGCAGCTGCAGGAGCGTGACCTTCTGGTTCACCGGGTTGTCCTCGGCGATTAAAATGCGGGCCTCCTTGGCCGGCGGAGCGGCGGGTTTCACGCCATTCCCGTCGGGCAGGGCGGGCACGCCTGGACGGATATGGGCCAGGACGCGGGCGAGCGTCGTGTGCAGGCTGCGCGCGTGCACGGGCTTCAACTCGCAGGCGGCAAAGCGGTATTCGTCGAGCTGCGATTGCGGGAGCCGTTCGCCGCGAGAGGTCAGCAGCACCAGCGCCGGCCGCGGAATGGTCGTGTCGCGATTGATCGCCGCTGCGAGATCGAGTCCGTCCCGTCCCGGCATGTGGTGATCGGTGATGACCAGGTCGAAGGGCGTGCCGGCGGCGGTCGCGCGATGCAGTTCCACCAGCGCTTCGTCGACGGACTCCATCACGCTATGCCGCAGACTCCAGGCATTGCAGAGATGTTTGAGCAGTGAGCGGTTGGTGGCGTTGTCGTCGACGATCAGCGCGTGATGACCGCGCAGCGTCGACAACGGCACGACGCCGACGGTGACGGGGTGAAACGCGTGCTTGAGCTCCACGGTGAACCAGAACGTCGAGCCTTCGTTGGGCTTGCTCTCGACACCGATCGAGCCGGACATCAACTCGGCGAGCCGCTTGCAGATCACGAGCCCCAGTCCCGATCCGCCGAATCGGCGCGTCGTCGAGGTGTCAGCCTGGACAAACGGCTGGAACAGTTTTTCCTGCACCCACTCGGGAATGCCGATGCCCGTATCGGTCACGGCGAAGCGCAGCAGCACGCGGTTGGGCCAGTTGTGGTCGACGGTGACCTTGACCACGACCTCGCCCTTTTCGGTGAACTTGATGGCGTTGCCGACGAGGTTGAGGAGGATCTGCCGCAGCCGGCCGGGATCGCCGCGCACGTGCCGGGGTACCGCGGGGTCGATGTTGACGACGAGCTCGAGGTGCTTGCGCGCGGCCGCTTCGGCGTGCAGATCGAGCGCGAGCTCGAGATTGTCGGCGAGGTCGAAATCGATCGCTTCGAGCTCCATCCGCCCAGCCTCGATTTTGGAAAAATCGAGAATGTCGTTGATGATCGTGAGCAGACTTTCGCCACTCTGGCACAAGGTCTCGGCGAGATCGTGCTGCTCGGGATTGAGCGGCGTCGCGAGCAGCAGGTTGGCCATGCCCAGCACGCCGTTCATCGGCGTGCGGATCTCGTGGCTCATGTTGGCCAGGAAAACGCTTTTCGCGCGGTCGGCGGCTTCGGCGGCATCCTTCGCGCGTTTCAGATCGAGCTCCACCAGCATCCGACGGCCGATCTCCTCGTGCAGCAGCGCGTTCGCGCTCTCGAGCTCCGCGGTGCGTGCGCGCACCCGTGCTTCGAGTTCGTCCGCGTTGGCCTTCGTTTCCTGCAGCAGGTTCCACTTGGCCGTGAGGGCGTTGGCGAGTTGCAGCACCTCGATCGTGTCGAACGGCTTCTTGAGGATCACCAGCCGGTCGGAGCCGTCGATCTTCGCGAGCAGGTCGTCCCACGAGTAGTCGGAGTAGGCGGTGCAGATGACGATCTGCAGGTCGGGCGCCACTTTCCAGATTTCGAGCGTGGTTTCGACTCCGTCCCAGCCCGGCGGCATTCGCATGTCGACGAACGCCATGGCGTAGGGCTGGCCCTCGGCCGTCGCTTTTTTCACCAAGGCCAACCCTTCCTGCCCCTGGTGCGCACAATCGACCGTAAACGACGGCATATCCCGCTTCGCGGTCGCCGGCGCGTCGGGTGCACCGAAGAGTTCCGCCTCCAACGCGTCAAGATTGCTGCCGGTCTCGGTCACCGACGGGCACAAAATCTTGCGCACGTCTTCATGGATCGACGGATTGTCGTCGATCACGAGGACGCGGTTGCTTCGTGCGGTCGGGGGACGAGGCGGCGTGGATGGCATTCCGTGGGCGCGCAAAAACGCGCTGTTTTTGAAGTTGTTTCTGCTATCGGCACATTCCCGGCAGACTCAAGCAAACCGTGCAACCCGCGGGCGTTTGTGACCGAGCCGGCCGGATGGACCCGGCTTGCACAATGGGCCGGCGGGACGCAGGGCGCAATCGAGAGTTTCCCCCGAGCGAACGGCCGGTCCGCGCATGGATTCTTTCTCGCGCCCTGTGGGCGACCGGCATTTTGTCTCGACGATGTCTTTCGCAACAGCCACTCGCTTGCTCTGCCGCCGCCTCGGTGCGCGCATCGTCGCGACGGATGAGGCGTCGCGGTTCGCGGCGTCGTTCGACGCCAGCAAGATTTCGTTCCTGCCAGCGGCGGTCGTGAAGCCGCGTCGCGAAGCCGAGATCGGCGTCGTGCTCGAGTTGGCGAACCGGTATCGCGTCCCGGTGACGGTCCGCGGACGCGGCACGACGTTGATGGGCTCGGCTGCGCCGGTGCGCGGAGGCTGGGTCATCGACCTGCTCGGGCTGAATCAAATCCGGATCGATGCCGTGGCCGGACTGGCGCACGTGCAGTGCGGCGCGAAAGTGGCGGACGTGCAACGCGCGGCCGCGGAGGCAGGCTGGTTTTATCCGCCGGATCCTTCGTCGAAGGAATACTGCACGATCGGCGGCAACATCGCCTGCAACGCCGGCGGCATGCACGGCGGCAAGTATGGAGTGACGCGGGACTTCGTCGTGGCATTGCGCGGGTTCCTGCCGACCGGCGAAGCGGTCGAGTGGGGCACCGCGACCAAGAAGTTCGCGGCGGGTTTCAATCTGCGCGATCTCTGGATCGGGAGCGAAGGGATGCTGGGCGTCGTCGCGGGCGCGGTGCTGAAACTGATTCCGCAGCCGGCGACGCGCTGGACGCTGCTCACGTCGTTCCGCGACGAGCAGCATGCGATCGAGTCGATCCTGCGGTTGTTTCATCAACGCGTGCAGCCGGCGATCTGCGAATTTCTCGATCGCGAGAGCGTGCGCTGCGCGGAGAGTGCGATGCAGACCACGATCTTTCCCGGCCAGGCGGGCCGGCCGGTGATCCTGCTGGAATTCGCCGGCGGGGCGGCCGAGGTGCGCGAGCACAAGCGACAGGTGCTGGCGTGGGCGGCGGAACACGCGGCCGGCTACCGGGCGGCACGGAATCGCGAGGAGGCGGAACAGTTGTGGACCGTGCGGCGCAAATGCTCGGGCGCGATGTTCGAGCTGGGCGACGCCAAACTGAACGAGGACGTCGTGCTGCCGATGAAAAACTACGTGGCGTTCTTCCGGTTTCTGCAGCGGTTGAAGCGCACGTCGGGTTTGCCGATCCCCACCTTCGGGCACCTGGCGGACGGCAATTTGCACGTGAACATCATGTATCACCGCGCCGATCCGAAGGAGACCCGTGCGGCTGAAGCTGCGGTGGAATCGTTGATGCGGACGGTGGTGAAGCTAGGGGGAGCGATTTCCGGCGAGCACGGGATCGGTCTCGCGAAAACGCCGTTCCTGCGCGTGCAGCACGGGCCGGCCGAGGTGAAGGCGATGCAGGCGGTGAAGCGCGCACTGGATCCGAACGGGATTCTGAATCCGGGCAAGATGTTCGAAGAGGTGCGGATCTGGAAGTATCCGCGGCTCAACGTGCACCTGCCGTGGGATCACAAATGAGTCTAGAGCTCAGAGTCTAGAGCTGAGAGCCGGAAACCGTTGAGAGTTGAGGGATGAGAGCCGCAGGCTCTGAGCTTGCCGAAGAGTTGAGAGCCGGAGCGGCGGTTCGCTGGGCTGAGTTTGTCGCGATTCGGATTGCGAGTTTGGGCGAGGCTTTCGCCGCGAAGAAAGTCGGACGAGAGCGGGCTACTTGGTGACGGGCGCGGCGGCGTCGCTCGCGATGTTGACCTCGGTGCCGGGCGGCTGGCGCGAGCCGCGGTTGCTGACGTTGTTGCCGTCGTTTGGATGCAGACCCCAGAAGGTGGCCGAGGAGATGATCGTCACCGCACCCAGCGCGAAGAACGCCTTGTGCAACGCGGGGATCGCTTGGGTCGGATCGTGCTGATCCACGTTGCCCAGGAACCAGGCCGCGAGCAGCGAGCCGAACGCGACGCCGAAGCTGAGCGAGAGCTGCTGGGCTGTCGAAGCGATGCTGCTGGCGCGGCTCGCCTTTCGGTCGTGCACGTCGGCATACACGAGCGAGTTCATGCTCGTGAACTGGAGCGACGAGAAGAAGCCCTGCAGGAAACTGAGCGCGATGATCGCCCACCAAGGCGTGCCGGGTCCGACCTGCGTGAAGATCATGATCGTCAGCCCGAGCAGCACGGTGTTGGTGAGCAGGATCGTACGGTGGCCGAAACGTCCGAGGATCGGCCGGCTGATGAGCTTCATGCCCATCGCGGCGAGGGCCTGCGGCATGACCAGCAGTCCGGCCTGCCACGGCGCGTACCCGAGCCCGATTTGATAAAGCAGCGGCAGCAGGAACGGCATTCCACCGACGCCGAGCCGAGTGGCAAAGCCGCCGGCGACGGACAGCCGAAACGTGCGGACCTTGAACAGCGCCAGGTCGAGCACCGGCGCTTCGTCGCGCGTTGCGTGCCAGCCATAGGCGGCGAGCAGCCCGAGCGACAGCAGCAGCATGAACGCGATGTCCTGCCCCGGCAGCGTGTGTTCGCCGAACACCTCGAGCACATACGAGAGCAGCGCCACGCCCACGCCGAACAGCACGAACCCGGTGCGATCGAGTGGCGCGACCTGCTCGTCGCGGAAATCCGGCATGTAACGCTTGATCATCCACAGCCCGCCGAGCGCCAGCGGAATGTTGAGAAAGAAGATCACGCGCCAGGACATCCAGTGCACGATCAGCCCGCCGACGAACGGCCCCAGCAGCGGCCCGAGCAGCGCGGGAATGACGACGTAGTTCATCGTCCGCAGCATCTCGGAACGGGGAAACGCGCGCACCAGCGCGAGCCGGCCCACCGGGGTCATCATCGCGCCGCCGAGTCCCTGGAGAATCCGCGCGCCGACGAGTGCGGGCACGTTGGGCGCCAGTCCGCAAGCCAGCGAGCCGAGCAGGAAAAGGACAACGGCGAGCCGGAAGATCCGACACGTCCCGAACCGATCCGCGAGCCAGCCGCTGATCGGAATGAACACGGCGAGGCTCAACGTGTAGCTCGTGAGCACCGCCTTGAGGCTGAGCGGCGCGACCTCGAGATTCAGGGCCATTGTCGGCACCGCGGTGTTCACGATCGTCGCGTCGAGGTTCTCCATGAACAATGCGACCGCGACGAGCCACGGGAGGTATTTCCGGGTTTCGGCGGTAACGGTGTCGCAACTCGGCGCGTCCGTGGGCATGCGACACGGATAACCGTGGTCTGCTCGACGGGGCAAATGGAGTTCGCGCTGCGCTGCCGATTGCGGCACCACCCTGACCATCGGCCGAGGGTCGCCTCCGGGGTAGCTGCCGCCGATGTAATCCAATAGGGTAGATTGGACGGACACGCGGCAGCGTTTCCCCCTTGCTGTACGGAGCGGATTCGGTGATCAGCGAAGCTGATGACCATCCGCGCCTACCGCGACGCCGACGAAAAAGCCGTGGTGGGGTTATGGCGCGCGTGCGGACTCGTCCGGCCGCAGAACGATCCGCGCAAGGACATCCGTCGCAAGCTGAAGGTGAATCCCGAGTGGTTTCTCGTGGGCGAGCACGATGGGCGCGTGGTGGCGAGCGCGATGGTGGGCTACGAAGGCCATCGCGGTTGGATCAACTATTTGGCGGTCGAGCCGCGATTCCAGCGCACGGGGTTTGGCCGAGCGTTGATGGACGAAGCGGAGCGAATCCTGCGCGCCGCGGGATGTCCGAAGATCAACTTGCAGGTGCGCACGAACAACGAGGCGGCGGTGGCGTTTTACCGGCAGCTCGGCTTCGCGGTGGACGATGTCGTCAGTCTCGGCAAGCGGCTCGAAGTCGACTGATCCGCGCCGGATCTGGTTTGCCGTCGACGACTCGCCGGCGACCGTGTCGGGGGGCCGATCGGGGCACGGTCGCGATTGGTCCGCCGCGAGTGGATTGGCAACGTTTTTACCAGCGAAAACCGTGCTGGCCAAGAATCCCATTGCGCGGGCGAACCGGCCCCGCTCAACTCGGGTTTTTCATGTATCTAAAGGCGCTCAAGCTTCACGGTTTTAAGTCCTTTGCCGATCCCACCATGCTCCGTTTCGAGCCCGGAGTGACCGCGGTGGTCGGACCCAATGGCTGTGGTAAATCCAACATCGCGGATTCGATCCGCTGGGTGCTGGGCGAGCAGAGCGCGAAGGCATTGCGCGGCGGGAAAATGCAGGACGTGATCTTCGAGGGCGCGGACACGCGGAAGCCAGCGCAGATGTGCGAAGTCTCGCTGCTGTTGACCGAGTGCGAGAAACAGCTGGGCAGCGAGTATCACGAGATCGAAATCACGCGCCGGGTGTACCGCGACGGGCAGAGCGAGTATTTCTTCAACGGCCAGGCGTGCCGGTTGAAGGACATCCAGAAACTTTTCATGGACACCGGCATCGGCCGGACGAGCTACTCGATCATGGCGCAGGGCCAGATCGATTTGATCCTGTCGTCCAAGCCGGAGGAACGGCGTTCGGTGTTCGAGGAAGCGGCGGGAATCACGAAATACAAGAGCCAGCGGCGCGAGGCGATGAACAAGCTCGCGCTGACCGACCAGAATCTCGCGCGCGTGGCCGACGTCATCGGTGAGGTCGGTCGACAGATCGGCAGCCTGCGCCGGCAGGCCTCGAAGGCGATGCGCTACAAGCGGCTGAGCTTTCGCCTGCGGCACCTGAGTCTGGCGTGGAGCGCGTATCATCATGCGCAGTTGGCCGCGACGCTCGCGGAATTGGAGAGCAAAGTGCACGTCCTCCGCGACGAAGCGAACGCGCGGCGGGCGAATCTCGAGCAGCAACAGGGCGCGCTGGAGTCGAAGAAAACGGAGCGCAGCCGGCTGAATCAGCGTGTGCAGGACGCGCAGCAGGCGGTGTTCGACGTCCGTTCGCAACGGGAACAGGCGGAGAACCAGGCCAACCTGGCGCACATCAAGCGCGCGGGGTTGGAGGACCGGTTGGGTTCATCACGCACGAATCTTGAGGAGCTGGAGATGCAGTTGCGCGAAGTCACCGCGCAGGCGGATTCCGGCGCGCAGGACAAGCAGATGCAGCTTGGGCTGCTGGGCAGCAGCGATGCGGTGTTCCAGCAACGGAACCGCGAGCTCGCGATCGTCGAGGGCGAGTTGACCAAACTGGAACAGGAGCTGAATCAGGCGAAGTTCCAGCTGCTGCAGATCGAGAGCAGCGTGGCCCGGCTGCGGACGGATTGCTCCGGCTACGAAGTCGACCAGAAGACCAGCGTCCACCGGCACGACATGCTCGCGCAGGAGCTGGAGGGCGTGCGGCAGCAACTCGCGGAGGCGACGCAGGTCGCCGCGGAGCACGAGACGAAAGTCGAGGCGGCGCTGGCGGAAAAATCGCGGACGAACAACGCGGCCGCGGCGGCGCAGCAGGCGATCACGGATCTGACGCGCGAGTTTCGCGACGCGCAGCGCAAGCTGCAGGAAGTCGACCGGCAGCTCGCGCAGCGGACCGCGCGACTGCGGCTGTTGCAGCAATTGCAGGAACGCTGGGAAGGTTTTGGCGAGGGCGCGAAAGCGGTGCTGCAGGGCCGGCTCGACGGCGCGCTGGCCGGCGCGAAAGTCAGCCCGATCACGCACGGACTCGCGGTGAAACCGGAGTTCGGCAAGGCCGTCGAGGCGATCCTCGGCGCCGCAGCGGAAGCAATCAGTGTCAGCGATCTGGAAACGGCGCAGCGGATTCTGGCGCAGCTCGAGCAGGAGCAGATTGGCTCGGCGGTGTTGCGGGTGAACGAGCTGAGAGCTGAGCGCCCGGAGCTGAGTGCCGAGTTGCCGGCGGGGTTGACGCCGGCGGTGCAGGCGCTCGCGGAAATGGATCCGGCGCATCCCGCGCTCGGCGTGCTCAGCGAGTGCTATGTGGCCGACGACCTGGGGGCGTTCCTGAATTTCTGGAAGGCGAATCCCGCCTTCGCGTTTCTCGCGGTGGCGACACGCAAGGGTGACCTCGTGGACCGGCGCGGTTTCGTCTACGGCGGACACCACAGCACGAAACGTTCGGCAAACAGCATCGTGCAACGCGAGATCGACCTGCGCGAAACCGCGCGGCTGCTGGCGGAGGAGCAGAAGGTGCACGACGAGCAGAAGGCCGTCATCGATGCGCTGAACGCGCGGCTGGCCGAGGCGGAGCAGGCGCTCGAACAGCGCCGCACCGACGTGCTTACGGCCACGCAGAATCTGGCCGCGGCGCAGGCCGACCAGCGCGGCGCGCAGCGCAACGCCGAGGACATTGCGAATCGGGTCGAGCGGATGGAGCGGGAGGTTGCCGGGCTGGAGCAGGCGCGGAACGAGGCGCAGGCACGCTGGCAGAAGGCGCAGGCGACGCTGACCACCGCCGAGGCCGAGGCCGCTGCGCAACGCGAGAAGATTCAACAAGCGGAGGTCCGGCTCAACGAACTGCGCGCGGATCGCGATGTGAAACGCGAGTCGCTCGCGCAGGCCCGGCTGGAGCTGGCGGAACGGCGGCAGAAGGTCGAGGTGCTCGACCGCGGGCTCGGGGAAATGGAGCGCCGGCGCGGGCAGTTATCGGAGCTCCTGATTCAGCGGCAGCAGGAAATCGAGACCTGGAGCGAGCAGATCGGTCAGCTCGAGCGCGAGAGCGCCGAGCAGCGCGAGCGGAGCACCCAGCTGGCGGAAACGTTGACCGTTGCTCAGCAGCAGGTCGAAACGGTGCGAGCTGAGTTGGTGGAGCTCGAGCGAGCGATCAGCGGCTTGGAAGGCGCGCAGATTTCGCTGCACACGCAGTCGGAGGCCGCGCACGACCAGTTGAGCGCGCACGAGGTGAAACTCGCCGAGACGCGCCAGCGAACCCAGTTCCTCGTGGAGGAAGTTACCCGCGAGTATCAGACCGACATCGGTACGCTGGATTGGAAACAGCAGCTCTGGCACGCCGACGACGAGCCGGAAGGCGTGAAGCCGATCGATCTCGATGAGGACGAGGACGAGGCGGGAGAAGCCAAGGAAGCGGAGCAGCCGCTGTCGATCACGTCGGCGGTTGCCGAGGTCGGCGACCCCGGCCACAACGGAGATGAACCGGCCCAGGTCGTTGCATCGGCGCAACCGGCGCCGACAAAGCGTCGGCGGAAGCCGAAGGGGCCGAAGGGCGAGCCGACCGAAGCGGACCTGGCGGCGCTGGACAGCACGGACTGGGATGCGATCAAGACCGAGGCCGACGCGTTGCGTTCGCGGATCGGCAGCATGGGTGCGGTCAATCTCGTCGCGATCGAAGAATACGCCGAGTTGAAGCAACGGTTCGATTTCCTGCAGGGGCAGTCGAACGACCTGACCACCGCGAAGGCCGAGTTGCTGAAGGCGATCGACGAGATCAACCAGACCTCACAACGACAGTTCGAGCTCACGTTCGAGCAGATCAAAAAGAACTTCGAGTACACGTTCCACACGCTCTTCGGCGGTGGCCGGGCGCATCTGGAACTCGTGCAGGCCGAGGACATCCTCGAGAGCGGCATCGAGATCGTGGCGCAGCCGCCAGGCACGAAGCTCAAGGGCATCACGCTGCTCTCTGGTGGCCAGAAGACGCTGACCGCGGTCGCGCTGTTGTTCGCGCTTTACATGGTCAAGCCGTCGCCCTTCTGCCTGCTCGACGAGCTCGATGCGCCGCTCGACGAATCGAACATCGGCCGGTTCACCGACCTGTTGAAGAAATTCGTCGAGTCGTCGCAGTTCATCATCATCACGCATAACAAGCGGACGGTCTCGGCGGCGCGCGCGATCTATGGGGTGACGATGGAGGAGCGCGGCGTCTCGAAGACGGTGTCGATGAAGTTCAACGCCGAGCGCGGCGAGCCCGAGGCGCATCCGCAGAACATCGCGCAAGCGGTCACGCGGACCGTGCAAGCCGTGCCGGCGGTGCCTGCGGTGCCGGTGGCAGGGTAGGCCGGCCATCGACCCTGAACTCCGGAAGGCGGCGCGCTGAGGGAGCAGTGTGCCGCGCGGTGACCGGACGCGACGAGGGCGTCGCGTCTCCAGGGCTGTGGACCGGTTCGCCGAGCCGGGCTGTCAAGAATCGGTGACCCCGGCTACACGTCAGGCGCTCACCTCTTTTCCGCCAGCAGCCGAATGATGCGGAGCTTGAGCTGCTCACGGTTGGCGCTGGTCTGTTGCCAGTCGGAGACCCCGAGAAGATCCTCGTAGCGCAGGATTCTCAGCCCATCCCAGGCGCGCGGCAGCGCGTTGGGGAAATCCTTGGGCAGAAGCGCGCCGAGCTCCGGATCCTCGACGTCGAGCCGACGATGCGGGCGTTCGATCAGGAGCAGGCCGCCAGGTTTCAGGGCCTTGATGATGCGGGCGACATACACCGGATCGATGACCGGGGCGTCGGTGTAGATGAAACAAATCAAATCCCACTGCGCCTCGCCGTAGTCGAATTCCTCGAACGATTTGTTGACGGTCGTGAGCTTGGTGCCGGCGGCGGCAGCGTTCTCCTGGGCGATACGCAGCCCCTCGTCCGCCAGGTCGACGCCGGTCACATCCCAGCCGAGCGCGGCGAGATAGACGGCGTTGCGACCCTGGCCCATCGCCACGTCCAGCGCCTTGCCAGGCTGGAGCGTTTTCGCGACGTCGACAAGGAACGTGTTCGGCGTGGCGATGAAGCGCGAGTGATCACGCGCGGCGTAGAGCCGGTTGAAATACACGCGGCCCAAGTCCGAGCCGTGGGTTGCGCGCAGCTTACCCAGCAAGCCCATGCGGGCACCGGCCGCTTCAGCCGTGAAGCCGTCAGCGACGAGCTTCTCCTGATAGCGCTGCCACTCGGAACGATTGGGCACGCCGGGTTGCACTTTGACCCAGGCGACGAAGTCGTCCCACGCCTGCTGTTCGGTGTCGTTCGGCGCTGCGCCGAGGACGGGGGCGCTGGCCAGCGCGAGCAGGGCGAGCGCGAATTGGAGTTTAGGCGAGATCAGTTTCATGGGGTTCCTTGTGGCTGCAAACAGGGTAGTCTTGCCGCGCGGCTACCGCCGCGACCGGCAGCGGTGCCGGCGGGCGGCTCGCGTGAGCCTGCGGCTGCCGGCGATTCCAGAGCCAGTAGACCGGAATGCCGGCGGCAACGGTAGCCAGTCCGAGGCCCGCCTCCTGGGGGCGGGCCACGATCAAGCTGATGAAGATGCAACTGTAGACGCCGACGAAGATCGCCGGCACCCACGGATAACCCGGGAGCGAGTAGGGGCGGGGCAGATCGGGCCGGCGGCGGCGCAGCACGAAGACGGCGGCGGCGCTGAGGATGGAGAACAACACCATGGCGGTCGTCACGTAGGCGAGGAGCTGCGCGAACGAGCCGGTGAGAATCAGCAGCGCGGCGAGCGCCGTTTGCAGAAGCAGGGAATACGCGGGGGTCTGGAAACGCGGATGCACCGTGCCGATCGCCTGGAAAAACAGCCGGTCGCGCGCCATCGCGTAGTAGATTCGCGGCGACGTGAGGATCACGGAGTTGAGCGATCCCAGAATCGTGACGATCATCACGACGGTGAAGACCGTCGAGATGTGGCCGCCGAACAGCCGCAGGGCCGCGGCTTCGCCCACCTGCACCGTGCCGCGGAGCTCGCCGATCGGAAGCGCGTAAAGATAGACGATGTTGACGAGGACATAGATGCCGGTTGCGAGCAGGGTGCCGGCGATCAGCGAGCGGGGGATGTTCCGCGAAGGATCTTTGATTTCTCCAGCGATGTAGGTGCAGGCGAACCAGCCGGAGTAGGAGAACAACACTCCGATCGCGGCGGCACCGATCGCCGGCGTGAGTCCGGTGGCGGGAAGGGCGAAGGTCGCGGACTTGAAATGCGTCCACGATCCGTGGCCGAACCAGAGGCCGGCGGCCACGAGCCCGAGCACGGCGGCGATCTTGGCGACGCTGAGAAAATTCTGCAGCAAGCTGCCGCAGCGGACGCCCACGTAGCTGGCCGCCGAGAGCACGACCACCACGGCAATGGCGAAAAGCTGCGCCGGGCTGACCGCCACGCCCCCGAGCCAGTCCGGGCCGCGCACGAGCGGCGTGGAGGGAAGGGGCAGGAACGACGTGAGCGCGACCGCCATGGCCGCGATCGAGCCGGAACTGGTCATGGTGAGATAAGTCCAGCCGTTCAAAAATCCGACCCACCGCCCGTACGCGTGTTTGAGATAAACGTATTCGCCGCCGGCGTGGGGCAGAGCTCCGCCGAGTTCGGCGAGGGTGAGGGCGCCGCACAGGGTCAGGAGTCCGCCGGCCAGCCAGGCGAGCAGGAGCCAGACGGGATGAGGAAACGCGTCGGCGACCAAGCCGGTCGTGGTGAAAATCCCGACGCCGATGATGTCGCCCACGATCAGCATCGTGGCATCGAAACCGCCCAGCCGCCGCGGCAGACCGGCGGATTCGGGCGAAAGCGGCGACGGCGATTCAGCGGGCATGGTCCGCGCGCAGTGTGGCTCGCCGGGAAGGCGAGGAAGCTCGTGAGCGGAACATGCAACGGAACATTCGATTCACAAGCGGCAGCCAATGCCGCGGCCCGGTGGCTGCGAACAGGCGAATTCGGCGAACGGAGGACTTCCGTCGATCAGCGGACGATCTGGATCGACGGAGGTTCCGCGCGTTTCCGCTCAGCCCGCCGGCCGTCCGAGCGCTGCCAGCAAGTCGTCGCGATGCGTGCGACTCGAGTGCAGTCTCCGGCCATCGACCAGCACGATCTCGAACTCGCCATTGCTCGAAGGCTCCAGCTCGCGAATGCACTCCACGTTCACCACTGCCGAGCGGTGCACGCGGACGAACAGCCGTGGATCGAGCTGCGTGGCAAGGTGGCTCAGCGTGTCGTGGAGCAGATGACGGCGCTCGCGGGTGTGGATCCGGACGTAGTCGCCCTCGGCTTCGAGCCAGTGCACGTCGCTCGTGCGCACCAGCACGATCTTGCCGTCCTGCCGGAGCGCGAGCCGGCTGGAGAACACGAGCTGCCTGTCCTGGGCCCGCGCTTCCTCGCCGACGGGGAGTTCGAGCGTGTCGAGCAGCGCGCGCACCCGCGTCCGATACTCGCCGGCGGCGCGCACCTGCTCGAGCGCGAGCCGGGCGCGTTTGAACGCGTGATCGAAGCGCTCCTTGTCGAACGGCTTCAGCAGGTAGTCGAGCGCATGCGCTGCGAAGGCCTGGAGCGCATATTTGTCGTAGGCCGTCACGAAGATGACGACCGGGATCTCGATCGCGCGGGCCCGGCGGAGCAGCGCGAAGCCATCCATCTCCGGCATCTGTACGTCGAGGAACAGCACGTCGACCCGTTGCTGCCGGAGCAGTTCGAGCGCGGCGACTCCGTTGCCGCATTCGCCGACGATCTCCGCGCCGCGTTTGTCCGCCAGCCAGTGTCGGATGACGCTGCGCGCGAGCGGTTCGTCGTCGACGATCAGCACGCGGACTTTCATGCGGGAACGGCCTCGGAGACGATCGCACTCGCCGGTGATTGCATCGGGGTGAACGGGAGCGAAAGTTCCGCTTTCATGCCGCCGTGCGGCATGCGCGTGAGGGCGAACGCGTGCGCCGCGCCATAGGCCTGTTGCAGTCGCGCGCGCGTGGTGGCCAGCCCGATGCCATTGCGCCTCGCACGCTCGGGAGCGGCTTCGGCTTTGCCGCTGTTCTCGACGGCGAGCACCAAGCGTTCACCGTCGCGCGCGCCGGTGACCTTGATCCAGCCCGGCGCGATCTGCCGGTCGATGCCGTGGCGGACGGCATTTTCAACGAGGGGCTGAAGAATCAAACTCGGCACCGCGGCGTCGAGCGTCTCGGCGTCGACGGCGATGTCGACCTGCAGCCGGTCGCCGAAGCGGATTTGCTGGATCTCGAGATACTGCCGCAGCAGGGCGATCTCCTGCCGCAGGCTGACCTCGTGGCCGTCGCCTTGTTCGAGCGTGAGGCGCAGCAGGTCGCTGAGTCGGACCAGCATTTGGACGGCCTTGTCGGTCTGGCCTTCGAGCATCAGCCCGGTGATCGCGTGGTGCGTGTTGAAGATGAAGTGAGGCTGAAGCTGCATCCGCAGCGTGCGCAGCCGCGCGTCGGCCAAGTCGCGCTGCAGCTCCGCCGCGGCCCGGGCCTGTTGCGCGGCCTGCTCCTCGAGCGCCTGCGAGCGTTGCAGCGAGTCGAGCGCGTAGGCGAAGCCGGTGAGCAGCAGGTAAATCAGGATGTAAGTGTGCGTGCGCGACACGGCGATCATCGCGACGAACTGCAGGAACGGCGGCGGCTTGGCGCTGGTGAGGCTGAGCAGATGGAACACCAGCACGTCGAGCACGAAGAGGAGCACGCAAACGATCAGCCCGATCTGGACCAGCCGGCGCAGGCTCGCGCGCCGGCCGGTGCGGTCGAGTGGAAATCGCGCGGGCAGTGTCAGGCAATAAAGCGAGAGCGGAATGCAGAGCAGCCATTGCGTGCCGGAGGCGACCGTTTCCCGCAGGTTGAAAGGGCTGCCGTAGATAAGCCGCCAGGCGAGTGGATGACTCGCGTAATAGAGCGCCGAGAAGAGCCAGAAGCCGGACAGGAGCAGCAGCGTCTGCTTGCGGTGGCCCGGAGATTTCATCGCATCGGACAGCTTCGTCTGCCCTCAGACAGCCGACAACAGCAAACTCGGGGCCGGTTCGTGGCGGCGCGAGTTGCATCGCCGGGCTGGACAAATTCGCATTTGAGAACTGAATTCCCCGCGACCGCATGTCCAGCCGGCGCATCAAGCTTGTGTGGGGAGCCAGCGATACGATTCGGGCCCGCTGGCGGCTGGGTCTCTTCGGCGCCTATGAGCGCAGTCATGGCGGACAGGGGCTCGCCGTGAGCCTACGTGGCGTGCTGTGCTGGTTGATTGTGCTGGCGGTCGTCGGCTACGTGGCCGCCACGACGGCACTTTTCTTCTGGTTCGATCGCAAGCCCGGCAATCTGATTCGCTACTCGGATACGTTGTTGCTGCCGCTGCGGCGTGACGCGGTGCGGGAATTGAGGGGGCGGATGATGATCACCGAAGGGCTGGCCGACCTCGAGGCGCGCCGCTGGAGCGAAGCGGTGATGAAGCTGCGGGTGGGGCTCGCGCGCGATCCGCATAACACGATTGGCCGGCTGGCACTGGCGCGATTCTATCTCGGGGCGAACCGTCGTCCGCAGGCGCTCGAGGTCCTAACGGCGGATCTGGCTCACGGAAATCCGGGCCGGCCGTTGCTCGAGTTGTTGTTCAGCACCGCGGCCGACGGCGAGGATTACGAGGTGATTGTCCGTACGTGCGACCGACTTCTCGGCGGTGCAACGAGCGAGCGCGACTGGCTGGTGAGTCAGCGGCTGCAGGCGTTGCTGGCCGCGAATCGCGCCGCGGAAGCGCTGGATGCGGCGAGTGCCAGCGGCGAGCCTGCGGATGCGTTGGTCCGGGAGGCGCGGGTGCTGGCGCTGCTGCAACTCCGGCGTACGACGGAGGCGCTGGCGGAACTCGAGACGTGGGTGGCGAACGCGCCGGGCGCGACGCATCCACAGATTTTGCGGCTGCAGGTGCGCGCGTTGCGGGAGGCCGGGCGCGTGGACGAGATGGAGTCGGCTTGGGAACAGTTGCGCGAACTCACCCCGAATGATCCGCGCACCTACGTTTACGGCGTGGTGCAGAAAGCGCTCGCGGGCGAGCAGGCGTCGGCCGCCGCCGCCCTGGACCGGTTCTTCCTGCGGTTCTCGGCGTCACAACCGGATCTGATGATGGCAGCCAGTGCGTTGCTGGAGGCCGGCCAACCATCGCTGGTGCAGCGCTGTGCCGAGCGGGCGGCGCAGCAGGGGTTCCCACTGTGCTCGATGCAGTTGGTGTTGCTGCAAGCGCAGGTGATTGCCGGCGATTGGCCGGGGGCGACCCAGACGCTGGACCAAGTGACGCCGTTGCCCGCGGATGCGCCACCGGTGGAAGCGTTCGCGGCGCAGTGGCTGGAACGCTTGCTGCAATCGGCCGCCGAGGCGGACGAAGGCGCGCAGACGCGGCTCACCGAGCTGCTCGAGCAACGGCCGTTGCCGATGCGGGTCTACCGGCAAACGGCCGAGGTGCTGGTGAAGGCGGGGCGCTTCGCCGGAGCGGCCGCGGTGGTGCAGATCGCCGAGCGCGCGTTTCCGAACAGCGGGAGCCTCGCGGTGTTGCGGGAGCGCGCCGACGTCGGTCGGCGGGCCGCGCCGGTCGCCACCGCGGCGGCGATGCCCGCGGGGGCCGCGGCGGCTGATGAGAGGGAGTTTTTCGAGCGATTGGTTCAGCTCACGGCGGCGGAGCGCTGGAGCGACGCAGCCCAAGCGATCCGGGAAATTCGCGTGGCAAAACCGGCCTGGCTCGCGGCGCGCGAGCCGGACGTGTTCGACTGGCAGATGCGGGTGGCGATCCGGACGGGGGATACGCTGGAACTGCTGGGCGCGGCGAAGCTGTTTCTCGACGGGCGACGCGAATCGGCCCAACGCGTGGTGGCGCTGGCGCGCGAACTGGGCGAGAGTGGAAGCCGCGACACGGCGGCGCTGCTGCTCAACGAAGTGTTGCGGAAAAACCACGCGTTTCCGCCTGCGCTGCGGTTGCGGAAGGAATGGCAGCAGACCGAACCGGCGGCCGCAGCGGAGCCGGGAGCCCCGCAGCGGTAGGTGGTGTTTTGAGGTTCGTCCGGACGGGCGGTCAGAGAGTCGGCTTCCCCGAAAAATCGGGCGGCTGGCTGACGCCGGAACCGACCTCACCGAAGTCGGCCGCAATGGCCGATACCGACTCCCGTGCGTGAAGGCGTGGCGGGTTTACAGCACGAGGTCCGGCGGCACGTTGCTGAGCGCTTCTTCGATCGTGGTGAGCCCCTGCTTGACCTTGAGCATCGAGTCCTGGTGGAGCGTCTTCATGCCGTTTTTCATCGCGATGCGTTTCAGCGCGGCGACCTCGATTTCCTTGTTGATGCCCTCGGTGAGTTCCTCGGAGTTGAGCATCAACTCGTGGATGCCGACACGGCCCTTGTAGCCGAGCCCCGCGCAGGTGGGGCAGCCGCGCGGATTGGCTTTGTAGATCGGCCCGCTCCAGCCGAGCGCTTTCTCGATGATGTCCTTTTCGCGGCCTTCCGGCTCGTAGGGCACCTTGCAGTTTTTGCACACGCGGCGGAGCAGCCGCTGGGCGCAGACGCAGACAAGCGAGGCGGAAATGTTGAACGGCTCCACGCCCATCTCGCCGATGCGCGAGATCGTGGACGGCGCGTCGTTGGTGTGCAGCGTCGAGACCAGCAAGTGACCGGTGAGCGCGGCTTCGACGGCGATCTGCGCGGTTTCCCTGTCGCGGATTTCGCCGACGAGAATCACGTCGGGGTCCATGCGCAGGTAGCAGCGCAGCGCCCGCTCGAACGTGAGCCCGATCTGCCGGCTCATCTGCATCTGGTTGATGCCGGCGAGCGTGTATTCGATCGGATCCTCGGCCGTCTGAATGTTGATGTCCGGCGCGTTGATCTCGCCGAGCGCCGAGTAGAGGGTCATCGACTTGCCGGAGCCGGTGGGGCCGCAGTGCAGGATCATGCCGTAGGGCTGGCGGATGCACTCGCGATACTTGGCGAGGTTTTCCTCGGAGAAACCCAGCGCGGGCAGGGGCAGCGTGCTCTTGGTCTTGTCGAGGATGCGCATGACCACCTTTTCGCCGTGGTTCATCGGGCCGGTCGCGACGCGCAGGTCGATGTCGATGTTCTTTTTCGTGTATTTCTTGAACACGATGCGGCCGTCCTGCGGCAACCGGCGCTCGGAGATGTCCAGGTTGCACATGATCTTGATGCGCGTGACCATCGCATTCGCGACCTGCTTCGGCAGCCGCAGCTTCTCCTGGCAGAGACCGTCGATCCGGTAGCGGACGAGCAGGTCCTTTTCCATCGGCTCGATGTGAATATCGGACGCGCCCGAAACGTAGGCGTCCTCGATGATCCGGTTGGTGAGCTGGATGATGGGCGCGGAGTCCTCCTTCTCCAGATCCGCGGCGCTCACCTCCGAGCTGCCGCCTTCGGGCGAATACGCGGTGCTGATCACCTCGGCGACCGAGCCGATGTCGATGTCGGCGGCCGGCGCGTTGGCGGCGGCCTTGAAATACTTGTGGAGCAGCTCGTCGAACTGCGTGGCCGAGATCACCGCGACCTCGTCGATGCTCATCTCGGTCGCCTGCGAGAACGACTCCCGCTTCGCGTAGTCGAGCGGATTGGTCATCAGCACCGAGAGCGAATTCGGCGAGACGCGCTTGTGCGGGAAGATGCCTTCGCGGCGGATGATCGCGTCGCCGATCACCTCGACGAGTTTGTCGTCGACCTCGAGTTCGCTGAGCTTGGTGACGAGCGGCAGATCGGTGAGCTTGGCGATGAAGCGGGCGGTATCGTCGGCGCTCAGCTGGAACTTCGGATCCAGCATCCGGTGCAGCAGCGTGGCGGAGTATTCCGCGACCTCGCGGAGCAGCGTGAGGTCCTTTTCGGTGAACGCGCCGTCGGTGCCGGCGGAGAGTTCCTTGTTCAGCACCTGGATCGCGCCGATGACGATGTTCGTCTTGAGCGGCACGGTGAGCATCGAGCGGACCTCGAAGCCGGTCGTTTTGGCCAGCGACGCCATGAGCGGCGCCTGCTCCTCGGTGTTGCGGAAGAAAACGGGTTCGCCGGTGCCGATCACCTTGCCGACGATACCGGTGCCGAGCGGCAGTTTCAGCGCGAGCAGTGTGGCGGCGGTTTCCTGGAGCTTTTTCTCGAGCGAGGGATCCTTGGCCCAAAGCGTCGGCGAGTAATAGACATTGCGGAAGGTGATGTCATTGCCCTCGACCAGGTAGAAGGTCATCGACTGTGCCTGGAGCGCCTCGACGATCTTGGACGAGGTCAGCTCGATGACCGAACTCACGTCCTCGCGGCTGGGCGCCGGCTTGGAGATGACTTTGATGAGCAGCGAACGGCGCAGCGTGCCGGCGATGTTTGGGGTGGCCATGGGGCGCGAAATCGAGTGAATCGATTGTCCGCGGGTGGCGGCGGCCCGCAATGAGAAACCACGCTGGGGTACGACTGCGATGCTGGAGCGAATGCGGCGATTGCTGGGGCTGAGGCCGGCCGACGATGCCGGAGCCGCCGGAGAGCGGCTGGCGGCGGCGTGGCTGCAGCGCGAGCGCGGCTTCCGAGTGGTCGCACGCAATTGGCGGAATCCACGCGATCGTCGTGAGGAGCTCGATCTGGTGTGCCGCGACCGGGAGGTGCTGGTGTTTGTCGAGGTGAAGAGCCGCGCGGCGAACGCGCTCGTGCCGGGCTACTACGCGGTGGATAAGCGCAAGAAGCGGGTGCTCGGTCGTGCGATCAAGGCGTACCTCGCGCGGCTCACGGCGAAGCCCGCGACCTTTCGGCTGGATGTGGTGGAAATCGCGGAGGGTGGGGGAGACGCGGAGCCGACGGTGCGGCACTTCGAAAACGTACCGCTGTTCGGGAAACATTTCCGACCGTGAGGATGACTCGCGTGGCGGGCGCGAAGCGCAATGAAAGCCGGCGGGATGCCGGGCTCCCCCAGAAGGCAGACGCTCGCGCTGACACACCGGACGGCACTGCCGACTTGCATCGCCGAAGGTCACGGGCGACGTTGGCGGCTTCGCATGTCTGATACACAGCGGCATCCCTTCCTTCACGGACTGAGCAAGCACCGCGGCGCTCCCCCGACCGTCGTGGTGATTTTCGGCGCCTCCGGCGATCTCACCGCGCGCAAACTCATTCCGGCGGTCTACAACCTCGGCGTCGATGGCTTGCTGCCGGCCGACTTCTATCTGGTCGGCTATGGCCGGAAGCCGATTCCGGACGACGAGTTCCGCGGGCTGGCGGCCGAGGCAATCAAGGAGTTTTCCCGGCGTGAATTGGTGCCCGCGGTGTGGGACCGGTTGGCGGCGCGCACGAGCTATGTGGCGGGTGGCTACGACGAAAGGCCGGCGTTCGACCGGCTCGCGCAGCACCTTGCCGAGATCGAGAAGCAGCTCGGCCGGCCGCTGCAGACGTTGTTCTACATTTCCACGCCGCCGTCGGTGTTCGCGCCCATCATCGCGAATCTCGGCGCGAGCGGACTGGCGGCGCGCTACGTCGGCGAGCCGCATCAGGCCAAGGTGATCGTCGAAAAACCCTTCGGCAAGGACCTCGCCTCGGCGCGGGCGCTCAACGCCACGCTCCGCGGCGTGTTCGAGGAGCACCAGGTCTACCGCATCGACCACTACCTCGGCAAAGAGACGGTGCAGGATTTGTTGGTGCAGCGATTCGCCAACGCGATCTTCGAGCCGCTGTGGAACCGGAACTTCATCGACAACGTGCAGATCACCGTGGCGGAGGAGGTCGGCGTGGGCAGCCGCGGCGGCTATTACGAGCAGAGCGGCGCGTTGCGGGACATGATCCAGAATCACACGATGCAACTCCTCGCGTTGACCGCCATGGAGCCGCCGGTGTCGCTCGGGGCGGAATCGATCCGCGACGAGAAGGTGAAGCTGTTGAAGGCCATTCAGCCGCTGGATCTGGGGCCCAACGGCGACGTGGCCCGCGCGCAGTATGGCGCCGGGATGACGGGCGGGAGAAAGGTGCGCGGCTATCTCGAGGAGGAGGGGATCGCGGCGAACTCGGCGACGGAGACCTACGCGGCGCTGCGGCTTTCGATCAACAACTGGCGCTGGCAGGGCGTGCCGTTCTACCTGCGCTCGGGAAAACGGATGGCGCGTCGCGTGTCGGAGATCGCGATCAATTTCAAGCGGCCGCCCGGTACATTGTTCGCCGCGGGTGACGAGTTCGATCTGGCGGCGAACACGCTGTCGTTCCAGATTCAGCCAGACGAAGGTCTCGGCGTGATCCTCAATGCGAAGGTGCCGGGCCTCGAGACGCGGACGCAGCCGGTGAAGATGAGCTTCCGCTATGCGACGACGTTCGGCTCGAACACGCCCGAAGCCTACGAGCGGCTCGTGCTGGATGCGATGGTCGGCGACGGCACGCTCTTTATCCGCGGCGACGAGACGGAGGCGTCGTGGCGCTTGTGCACGCCGGTGTTGGAAGCGTGGGCGGCGGCCGGTCCCCAAGGCATGGACACGTATCCCGCTGGATCATGGGGCCCGCCGGCGGCCGAAACGTTGCTCGCGCGCAACGGACATCACTGGAGGAAGCCATGAAAACGCGGCGGGGCCGCGCAAGAACCAAGGACCAAGTAGCGAGGCTCAAGACTTGGAGCGTGAACCGGACCGAGTGCACCTCTTGCTACTTGTGACTTCCCACTTGTTACTTTCGAACCATGCCTGAAGTTTTCAATGCCTTGCCGGGGATCGAGGTGCCGGTCGGTGCGATTTCCCGCAGCCTGACGGATATGTGGGACCGCGCCGCGGCGGAGGGGCGCGGCGGACCCAACGCGGAGGATGTCAAGGCGACGCAGGTCAACTTCGTGCTGCATCTCGGATTCAACACGACGACGGAGGATGCGGTGGCGCAGTTTCAGACACTGCTGCGGTTCTCGCAGCGTTATCCGAGCCGCGTGGTGATGCTGTGTCCGCTGCGGCACGACCAGGGCGCGACCGAGATGCGGGCGAAGATTTACGGCGAGTGTTTCCTGGGCAAATCGAAGGACGACACGCGCTGCGTCGAGTTCGTGATGCTCAGCTATCCGATGGTGGCGCGGCAGTATTTGGAGAACCAAGTGTCCGTGTGTCTCTCGACGGATCTGCCGCTGTACTACTGGCCGCATCGGTTTTCCGACTGCAAGCGGCTCGCGGACTACACGTATCTGCTGACGCGGGCCAAACGCGTGCTGATCGACAGTGCGATCGCGCCGTTCGACACGTTCGTCTATCCGTGGCCCAAGCCGGAGAGCCTGCGCGATCTGGTGGATGCGCGCTTGCTGCCGGTGCGGCAGACGGTGGGCCAGTTTCTCGCGCGGTTTCCGGCGGAGAACCTGGTGGCGGACCTGACCCGGGTGGTGGTGCTGCACGCGCCTGGGCTGGGCGCGGAGGCATGTGAAACGATGGGCTGGTTGCGGCAGCGGTTGGAAGCCTGCGGAGCCGACGTGGCGAAGCTGCCGTTCTCAGACGCGAAGGCGCCCGCACACACGCTCGGCGTGCGCTTCGAGTACGCGAGCCCGGGGAAATATTTCCGTTGGAACGGCGATCTGGCCGCGGGCCACGCGTTGTTTGAAGCCGATTTCGGCACGGGCCGGACGACGTTGCCGGCGCCGGCCGGATTGCTCAGCCCGGAACTCGCCCTGAGCGAGGCGATGTTCTTCTAGAGCTGTCAGTGCTTCTGCCCGATCCAGCCAAGGTAGGGCGGTCACTCCGTGAGCGTTTGACGGGCTCCCGGCGGGCAGCGAAATACCCTTCCTGCCTTCGAGAGGGTGGTTAGAAAAGGCGTGACAACCTCCCCGCGGTGGCAGGCACGTGAGCGTTGTTACCATCCGTGTCACCGCACCTCGGATTCGTTATTGCGGCGGCGGTGCGTCGACTGGCGCAAGCCGCCGGTCCAGCCGACGCTTGCAATGCGGCGCGCAGCGCGACATGGACTTGCCCGTTTTTCTTGAACATTTGTTCCCGCTGCACGTCACAACGTGCACCTCTTCACCTATGTTTCTCGCCATCACCGAGGTCCTGAACGTCGCCAATGTCATCAAAGGCGCCGGTGTCCTGATCTGGCCGCTTTTGCTCTGCTCGCTGGTCATGGTCTTCATCGTTTGCGAGCGGTCCTATGCGTTGCGCCGCGCGGCGGTGATGCCGGAGGATCTGGTCGACGCGGTGGTGGGCGGTCGGCCATTGATTGGCGGCAAGCACACGGTCCTCTCGCGGATCGTGGCGTTCGCGGAGCAGCACAAGAACGACGAGGACGCGGTGAAGGCCTTCGCGCGGCTTGAGATCAACCGGATGGAACGCGGCGTGCCATATCTGGACGTGATCTATGCTGCGGCGCCGCTGATCGGGCTCACCGGCACGGTGACGGGTTTGTTGCAGGTGTTTTCCCAGATTTCCCCGGAAACGGGGCTGCCTGATCCGGTGGCATTCACCCAAGGCGTGGCGCTCGCGCTTTCCGCGACGGTGATCGGGTTGGTGATCGCGATTCCCTCGCTGGTGGGCAGCGGCTACCTGCAGCGGCGGATCGAGAACTACGCGGCGCAACTGGACGTGTTGCTCGAGCGGATTCTGCAGCGCGGCCGGTCATGAGCAGCAGCCTGCGTCAGCGCCGCCGGCGGCGGCCGGAAATGAATCTCGTGCCGTTGATCGACGTGCTCGTGATGCTGATTTTTTTCGCGTTCGTCACGATGCAGTTCAAGTCGGCGGCGACGCTGAACATCACGCTGCCGAAGGTTGAGACTGCGGGCAAAAACGAGTTCAAGGGCACGGTGACGATCGCGATCAACAAGGAGAGCGTGATTTCGTTCAACGGGAAGCCCGTGTCGGATGAAGAACTCACCGCGCTGCTGCAGCAGGTGAAGAGCGTCGACAAGGACATCCCGGTGCTGATCAAGGCGGACGAGACGACGCCGTTGAAGCGGCTGGCGTTCGTGATGGATGCCTGCCGCAAGACCGGGCTGAACAAGTTCAGCCTGCAGAGCCGGTAGGCATGTGGGGCGGGATCTCCTGATCCCGCCGAGGGGAACCCACGATTGCGCGGTGGCGGGGGCGGGAGCCCCCCTACATGGGCTGAGTGAGCGGAACGGAGTCTCGATTTCGGAGTGGCGGTCCGCCGACAGACCGGTAGCTGTTCCCGCATGAAGATCGTGATCACCGGGGCGACGCGCGGGCTGGGCCGGGCGCTGGCGGAGGAGTTCATTCGCGGCGGGCACGCTGTGATCGGTTGCGGCCGCGGCGGCGAGGCGATCTTCGACCTGCGGATGGCGCATCAGGCGCCGCACGATTTTTCCGCGGTGGACGTGGCGCAAGACACGAAGGTGGCGATCTGGGCGGCGAAAGTGCTCGAGAACGAGGCCGCGCCCGACCTGCTGATCAACAACGCGGGCGTGATGAACCGGCTGGCGCCGCTGTGGGAGATTGAGGACCGCGAGTTCGCGAAGGTGCTCGACGTGAATGTGCGCGGCGTGGCGAACATGATCCGGCATTTCGTGCCGGCGATGGTCGCGCGGAAGCAAGGCGTGATCGTGAATTTCAGCTCGGGTTGGGGGCGCAGCACGTCGCCGCAGGTGGCGCCGTATTGCGCGTCCAAGTTTGCCATCGAAGGGCTGACGAAGGCGCTGGCGCAGGAACTGCCGAAAGGCATGGCGGCGGTGGCGCTGAATCCCGGCGTGATCGACACCGACATGCTCCGCTCGGCGTGGGGCGAGGATGCGGGGACTTATCCGAAGGCCGAGGCGTGGGCGAAGGTGGCCGCGCCATTCCTGCTGCAACTCGGAGCGAAGGACAACGGACAGTCGCTGACGGTGGCGCCGTTCGAAGCGTAACGATCACCGCCGCGAGTTCGATGGCGGTAGGGCGGGGTCGCCCGACCCCCCCGCGATTTTGTGTCGACCGGCGAGGTCAGGCGACCCCGCCCTAAAAAGGGAGCGCAGTCCTTGCTAGCGTCGCAGGTTTGTTTCGCGGCCTGAACCTGCTCCTACAATGCTACGTCCCCGCTTGCGGGAATCCCGCGGCGAGGGAGCGTGTGCCGGCATGAGCGCGCTCCCACTCACGTACCAGAATCCAGTTTGGCCGGGATATTTTGCGGACCCGTTCGTGCTGCGGACGGGCGACGAATATTTCGCTTATGGCACCGGCTCGGATGCGGGCGATGGCCGACAGTCGGACGGCCGCGTGTTCCCCGTGTTGCGGTCGCGTGACCTGGTGAACTGGACGCTGGTCGGCGGCGCGCTAGAGCCGCTGACGTCCACGAAACCGGTGGCGTACTGGGCGCCCGAGGTGGCCGAGCGTGATGGGCGTTTTTACCTCTACTACGCGGCGGACATGCGGCTGCGCGTCGCGGTGGCGGAACATCCCGCGGGGCCGTTCCGCGATGCGGGCCGCGATTTGTTTCCCGATGAGCCGTTCTCGATCGACGCGAGTCCATTCCGGGATCCACGCGATGGCCGCTGGTATCTCTTTTTTGCGAAGGACTATTTCGACGAGCGGGTGGGGACGGGCACGGCGGTGGTGCCACTCGGTGATGATATGCTGAGCATCGCCGGCCCCGCGCAGGTCGTCGTGCGGGCGACGAGTGACTGGCAGATTTTTCAGCGTCAGCGGCGCTGGTATGATCGCGTGTGGGAGGCGTGGCACACGGTGGAGGGCCCCTTCGTCGTGCCGCACGCGGGGCGCTACTATTGCTTCTATTCGGGCGGACGTTGGGAAACGGCTGACTACGGCGTCAGCTACGCGGTCGCGGATCATCCGCTCGGGCCGTGGTGCGACGAGTGGAGTCACTCAGGCCCGGCGGTGCTCCGCGGCGTTCCCGGGCAAGTGCTGGGGCCGGGGCACAACAGCGTCGTGCACGGGCCCGACGGCGAGAGCCAGTGGGTGGTCTACCACGCCTGGGATGCCGCCCAAACTGCGCGGCGGCTATGCATCGACCCGCTCGTGTTTACACCGGACGGGCCGCGCTGTCTCGGCCCGACGACGAGTCCGCAGAAAGTTGGCGGAGCGAAGTAGCGGTCGAAAGCCCAGAGCGGAGAGCTGAGAGTCCAGAGCGACCCCGGCTACAAGGCGAGAGCGCGGGAGATCTTGGCGCTTAGTTCCGCGTATTCCGCCGCGCCGAGCAGCACCTTCGGGTCGGGCATCATCGTGAAGGTTGAGCCCCACGTCGGGCCGTTCGGATACTTCGGCACGAGGTGCACGTGCAGGTGCGGCAGCTTGTCCGAGTAGGCACCGTAATTGATTTTCGCCGCGCCGGTCGCGGCTTTGATCGCGCGCGCCGCGCGCGCGATATCCTGGGCGAAGAGCGCGAGCTCCGCTTCCGGCAGCTCGAACCACTCGTTCACGTGCTGCCGCGCCGCCAGCACGCAGCGGCCACGATACGTCTGCTCCTTGAACAGGTAGAGCGTCGAAACGCGCAGCGGCGCGATTTCGATCATGAGATCGTGCAGCCGCTGATCTTTGCGGCAGTAAAAGCAATCGGGCAGTTCGTTCATGGGTAACGGCAAAACGCTGCACGGCGCGCCGCGGAGTGTCGAGTGCGCGAGCCCGCCGCCGCTCACTCGCGCCGGTCGACGGAAAGGCCTCACGGCTCCGGCGTCCAGCCCTCGGGCGATCGCGCGTAACGCGCCGTGCGCAACGTCGTGAATCCACGGCCGCTCCACGAACGCACCTCGATCGTGATCCGCTCCGCCTCGAGCTGGATCCAGTTATACGCATTCGGTTCGTGCCGGGTCCGACCCGACGTGGCGGTGCCGGCCTGGGCGGCGAGCACCGAGCGGCGCGCCAGCTGGTAGTGGGCGCGGATGTCGGCCGCGTAACCGCGATGGAGGTGTCCGGCGAGAAGCAGGTCCGCCTGATGCGCGTCGAAGAGCGGAATTGCGAGGCCGGCGCGACCGACGAGCTTGATCCCGACGTCGTCGGGTGGCGGCACGAAGGGGTGATGCGTGACGATCACCTTCAGCCGCGGGCCGGCGTGTTGGAGATGCGCGCGCAGCCGGGCGATCTGCGCGGCGGAGATGCGTCCGCTTTTCCAGGTGAGTGAGCGCGCGGTGTTGAGTCCGATGGCACATACCTCCGCGTCGCAGTGGAGCGGATTCAATTCCGCGCAGATGTAGTGGCGGTAACGCGCGAGCGGCGCGAAGAACCGCCGCGCGAGATCGTAGAGCGGAACGTCGTGATTGCCCGGCACGATCAGCTGGGGGCGAGGCAAGCGCGCGAGGAAGCTACGAGCGGCGGCGAACTGGGCTCGGCGGGCGCGTTGCGTGAGATCGCCGCTGATCACCACCAGCGACGGCAGGCGGGTGTGCAACTCGTGCGCCAGCCCGTCGACGACGGCGAGGATCTCCGTGCCGAAATGCAGATCGGAGAGATGCGCGATCGTTCTCATCCGGTCCCCGCGGGGGCAGGTGCCAGCACGCTCAGCGCGCCCGGGCGAATACGCAACTGCAGCGGCGGGTGCAGCGTGAGGAGTTCGCCGTCGGCGGCGACGGGCAGCGATGCCTGAGGCGAGGAGAGCACCGCGGTCGAGGCGGCCTGCACGTCGAGCGCATCGGCGTCGTCGAGTTCGCGCACGAGCGTTTGCCAGACCAACCGCAGCACGTCGGCGCGGCCGCGCGCGCGGGTGCTGTAGAACCAGAGCTGCCCCTGGTCGAGGCGATCGCGCAACGACGACTCGAGCACGTGACCCGAGTAGCGGTTGTTTGCCACGAGGAGGAACGGCGTGCGCAGATCGAGCGCCTGGTGGGGGAGATTGAGGTGCAGACGAATGCGCCGGAGTTCGCGAAACACGCTGAAGCTGGCCAGGAGCATCGCGCGCCATTTGCCGTGGCCGCGATCCGAACGGAGCGCGTCGCGCCGCCGCACCGCCTCGGCGTAGGAGCCGATCGAGCAGTTATTGATGAAAATCCGGCCGTTGACTTCGCCCACGTCAACGTGGCGCACCTGTCCGCACGCGAGCGCCACGACCGCTTCGCGCCACGGCGTGGGGACGCCGAGATCGCGGGCGAAGTGGTTTAGCGTGCCTAGCGGCAGCACCCCGAGCGGCACGCCCGTATCAACCAGATGCGCCGCGGCAGCGCTGATCGTGCCGTCGCCCCCGCCGACAAAAATGGCCTCCGGTTTCTGCGCGACCGCCGCCGCCACGGTCGCGCCCAGTTCATCGCCGTTGACCGGCCGAAGCGCCACGTCGACCCCGGCGGCGGCGAAGGCATCGTGCAGCTTGATCGGGCTGGCTGCATCCCCGGCGCCATGGGCGAGAGCGCCCGCCTGAGGGTTGAGTATGAGAATGGCGTTCATGCGGCCGGGACGGTGGACCCGTGGGGCCGGAGCCGGTTCGGACGGGGCAGTGGCGTAGAATCCGGTGCGTCGCCACGGCGGCGGACCTGAGTGGCAAGTTTACAGCAACGGCCAGGTGCGCGGAACGAGGACCAGCGCAATCAGGAAGAGGAGGAGAGTGAGCGGGGCGCCGACCCGCACGAAATCGATGAAGCGATAGTGCCCGGGACCGTAGACCATCAAGCACGCCGGTTCGAGTGGCGTGAGATACGAACAGCTGGCGGCCACCGCGATCATGATCGCGAACGCGCGCGGGTTCAGTCCGGCATGCGTCGCGGTCTGGACCGCGATCGGCAACAGGACGGCGGCGGCGGCCTGGTTCGACATGGGCTGGGTGAGCGCGACGGTGAGAACGAAGAATCCGCCGAGCAGCCAGCCCGGGGAGAAGTTGGCGGTCCACGTGGCGACGTGCTGGGCCAGATAAGTGGCGGTGCCGGTGCGCATCATCGCCTCGCCCAGCGCGAGCATGCAGGCGATGAGGATGACCGCACGCCACTCCATGTCGCGATACGCGTCGGTCGGGGAGATGCAGCGCGTGAGGAAAATCGCGAAGGCGCCGAGCAGGACGGCGACCGGGAGGGGCAGAACACTGAAGGTGGCCAGCGCCAGCGAGCCGGCGAAGATGATCGTCGCGCGCCAGGCCCGGGGCCGGTCGATGCGGCGCTCGTTCACCGCATTGAGGACGCTCACCATGTTGTCCTCGGACAAGCGGGCGAGATCCTGCGGCCGGCCCTGCACCAGCAGCACGTCGCCCACGCGCAGGAGTGTGTGGCTGAGTTTCTCGAGCAGGTTGCGGCCATGGCGGTTGATCGCGAGCACCTGCACGCGATAGCGTTCGCGCAGGCCGATCAGGCGGAGCGTGCGACCCACCATGGGCGAGCGCGGCACGACCAGGGCCTCGACGAGCTGCGTGTCTTCGGCGCGGAGATCGGGATCCGACAGCTCCACATCGGGCCGGATCTCGATGCCGGCGGTATCCTTGACCTTCAGCACGTCTTCCCGCGCGCCGCGGACGAGCAGGACGTCGCCGGCGCGCAGCGTCATGTTGCGCCGGGGCCAGAGCGAGACGTCGGGCTTGCGCAGGACCCGGACGATCTCGAGGTCCAGATCCCGACCGAGGTTGGATTCGGCGAGGGTTTTGTGGACGAGCGGCGAATCGGGCAGCACGAGCACCTCGGTGATGTAGGAACGGACGCCGAATTGATCGAGCAACCCGCTCGCGGGCGCGCGGTCGGGGATGAGCTTGCGCCCGATGAAGAACATGTAGGCGAGGCCGACGACGGCGATCGGGATGCCGACCGGCGCGAGTTCAAACATGCGCAAGGGCGCCAGCCCGGCCCGGGTCATAAGTCCGCTGACCACGAGATTGGTGGAGGTGCTGATCAGCGTCACCGAACTGGTGAGGATCGAGGCGAAGGCGACCGGCATCAGCAGGCGGGAGGGCGAGACCTTCGCCTTGGCGGCCAAGCCGAGGACGATCGGCAGAAACAGCGCGGCGGCCGCGGTGTTGCTGATGAAGGCGCTCAGGCCGGCCACGGTGAGCAGGATGACGGCGAACAGGGCGGTGAACCGCGTGCCGGCGTGACGGAGAATCGCCTGCGCCACGAGATCGACCATGCCGGTTTTCACCAGGGCCGAGGTCATCACGAGCAGCGCGAAAATCATGAGCACGGTTTCGCTGCCGAAGCCGGCGAAGGCCTCCTTCACGGGCAGCAGTCCGGTAAGGATGAGGGCAAGGAGCAGCCCGAGCGCGACCACGTCGCTCGACACCCACTCGAATGAAAACAACACCAGCGCGACGACGATCAAGCCGAGGAGCAGGGCGATGGAGAGAGTCACAGCTGAATGGTGCGGCGACCGCCCGGGTCGGTTCCCTGCCGTCGTGGCGGGTCGGTCGCAGGAAAGGCGAAGGGGTGGGCGGCCGCACGGTGTTGAACCGGCGCACTATGCCTATTTCCCCCGCCTGTGTCCGGCCTTGGCGTGGCAGCCGCGGCCTAACGATCGCATGGACGATGCTCGCGCTGGTGGTTCCGGCGGCCTTGGGCGCGCAAGCGATGTTCCGCGGTGATCCCGCGCACAGCGGCCGAAGCGGGGAGACCGGTCCAGCCACGTTGAAAGGCGTGAAATGGACCGTGAAAACCGGGGGTCCCGTCGTGTCGTCGCCGGTGCTGGTCGACGGCACGCTCTACGTGGGAAGCGACGATGGTTCGCTCTATGCCGTGGAGGCCGGGTCGGGGGCGACAAAGTGGAAGTTTGCGACCGAAGGTTATGTTCGTTCGACGCCCGCGATCGTCGACGGCACGGCCTACTTTGGCAGCTATGACGGCTTCATTTACGCGGTGGACGCGGCTACCGGACAGTTGCGGTGGAAATTCGAGACGGCGGGCGAGCGAAAGTTTTCCGCGAAAGGCCTGCATGGCAGCCGCCCGAAGCAGCAGGTCATCGCCGACGCCTGGGACTGCTATTTGTCGTCGCCGACGGTCGTGGACGGGCGCGTGCACGTCGGCAGCGGGGACGGTCACGTCTATGCGCTCGACGCGCGAAGTGGGGAACTGCGGTGGAAATTCGCCACGCAGGACGTCGTGCATGCTTCGCCGGCGGTCGTCGATGGCGTGGTCTACGTGGGCAGCTGGGACACGTTTCTGTACGCGTTGGACGCGACGAACGGGGCGCTGAAATGGAAATTCAAAACCGGCGAGGATCCGGAGAACCACAATCAGGAAGGCATTCAATCCTCGCCGACGGTGGTGGAGGGCGTGGTGTATTTCGGCTGTCGCGATTTCCACCTTTACGCGGTGGAGGCGCAGACCGGGACACAGAGGTGGAAACACAAGATCACCTGGATCAACGCCACTCCGACGGTGCGCGACGGCCGGGTGTATGCGTCGACCTCGATCCCCTCGATGTTCTTCGCGCTCGATGCGCAGACCGGCGAGGAGGTTTATCGCGTGGAACTCGGCGCGCCGGCGTTCTCTTCCCCGACGCTGGCCGGTGATCTCGCGTTCGTGGGCTCGTTCAACGGCCGGCTCTATGCGGTGGATCTCGCCGGACGGAAGATCGCATGGGTATACGAGACCGATGCGGCGAAGGCGAACGTGCGTCAGGCGCTGACCCCCGAGGGGCAGCTGAATTCTCCGGTGCTGTTTCCCTCGCGCTTCTTCGAGAAGATGACCGTGGCGGTGGATCATCTGCTGGCGTCCGGCGCCATCCTGTCTTCGCCGGCGGTGGAGCAGGGGCGGGTCTATTTCGGCAGCGCTGACGGCGCCATTTACGCGCTCGAGTGACCTCGGCAGCGCGCCCGCGCGGGTGGAGGGACCATTTGCCCGCTGCGGGCAGGGACGGCGTATGGCGCGGGGCTCGCGGCGAGCGACTGCGGGTTTTTCCGTACGGGCGGCGCAGTAGGACACAAATCGAGGGAACTCCGATGGCTCGCAGGGCTCCCATGCGAACATGTCGCGCGCATCCCGTTGCCGTCTGCTGGAGTAAAAAATGGATTTAATCCCGAAGCTCCCTTTCCGACGGCGATGGAGGAAGCGGTGCACGAGGGCTGCCCGCATCAGCACATTAGGAGATTCTCCGGGGTAACCCACCGGAGATACTTCGCGGACGGCCATAAAGAAACTCCTCGACGAGGAGTGCTCGCGTCGCAGTGTGCGCGAAATCCAGCCCAGCGAACGATAGGCGACCGCGGCAGCGCAGTCGCCGTGACTAGAACTCGAATCCGAATGAAAAATGATGTTGTTGCGAACTGTTGTGTGGGCCGGCGCGCTGGTGCTGGGCTCCGTCTTTTGTGTCTCTGCCTCGGGTGCGACCCGCAATCTGGGCAGCAAAACAACCTTTTCTGGTGAGCAGAAACAGTGGCACAAGGTGTCGCTGACCTTTGCCGGACCGTCCACGAGCGAGACGAATTCGGTCAACCCGTTCACCAACTATCGGCTGAACGTCACGTTCAAGCACAGTGCGTCGAATCGCACGTTAATCGTGCCGGGCTATTTTGCCGCGGACGGCAACGCCGCGAACACGGGCGCCGTCTCCGGCGACAAATGGCGCGTCGATTTCACGCCGGATGCGACCGGCACTTGGACCTACGTGGCGTCGTTCCGGACCGGCAGCAATGTCGCGGCCTCGACTTCGGCGACGGCGGGCACCGCCACGAGCTTCAACGGTGAGTCGGGCAGCTTCACGATCGATCCGACAGACAAGACCGGCGCGGATTTTCGCGCGAAAGGCCGGCTCCGGGAGGTGGGCCAACACTACCTGCAGCATGCGGGCTCCAAGGAATATTTCATCAAGTCCGGTGCCGGCAGCCCGGAGAATTTCCTCGCGTTTGCCGATTTCGACAACACCAGCGCCGGGAAGAAAATCCTCCATCACTATACCGCCCACCTGAGCGCCTACCGCTCGGGCGATCCGACCTGGAAGAGCGGGAAGGGGAAGGCGATCATCGGCGCGCTCAACTACCTCGCGAGCAAGAAGGTCAACTCGGTATATTTCCTGACCATGAACATCGGGGGCGACGGCGACGACGTGTTCCCGTTTGTCAGCAAGACGGACCGCACCCGGTTTGACGTGAGCAAGCTGGCCCAGTGGGAGATCGTGTTCTCGCACATGGACAAGCTCGGGATCATGTTGAACGTGGTCACGCAGGAGCAGGAGTGCGACCAGTTGCTTGACGGCGGTTCGCTGGGCAACACGCGCAAGATTTACTACCGCGAGCTGGTCGCCCGCTTTGGCCATCACCTCGGCGTCACGTGGAATCTCGGGGAGGAAAACACCAACACCGATGCACAGCGCGAGGCGTTCGCGGACTACCTCAACGCGCTCGATCCATACTTCAGCCTCATCGCGGTCCACACCTACCCGAGCCAACGCGACACGATCTATACCGGACATCTCGGCAGCGAGCTGATCAGCGGCGCGTCGCTGCAGCTGGAAAGTCCGTCGATCGTGCATGAGCAGACGCTCAAGTGGGTCAAGAAATCGGCGGCCGCCGGCTCCAAATGGGTCGTGTCGGTCGACGAGCTCGGGCCCTCGAGTGCGGGCGTGGTGCCGGATGCGAACGATCCGGCGCACGAGACGATCGTGCACCGCGTGCTGTGGGGCAGCCTGCTGGCGGGTGGCGCGGGCGTGGAGTGGTACTTTGGGTACAACTATCCGCAGACCGACCTGACGCTCGAGGACTGGAAGAGCCGCGACAAGATGTGGACGCTCACGCAGCATGCGGCGCAGTTCATGCGCGACTACATGCCGCTGCCGCTGGTGGCCAACTACGACAGCATCACCTCCTCGACCTCGGACTACTGCTTTGGCAAGCCCGGAGTCGCGTACGCGATCTATCTGCCGCAGGGGGCGATCACGAACATCACGGTCCCGTCAGGCGAGGGCTACACGGTGCATTGGTACAACCCGCGCGCCGGTGGCAGCCTGCAGACGGGGACAGTGAAGTCGATCGCGGGCGGCACCGCCGCCATCGGTCGGCCGCCGACGCAACAGAGCGAGGACTGGGTGGCGCTGCTGCGCCGAACCTCGGGCACCACGACGGGCGCTCCCGCCCCCGCCCCTACGGAGCCGACGAGCACGACCGCGGTGACCCAGCTGACGCTGGTCAACGCGAGCACCGAAAAGGACCTCCGCGCGCTCACCAACGGCAGCACGATCACGTTCGGCACCGATGGCAAGGCACTCAACGTGCGCGCGACGACCAGCGGCACGGTCGGCAGCGTGGCGTTCATCCTCGACGGCCAGACGATCCAGACGGAGAATATGGCTCCGTACACGCTCGCAGGCGACAGCAACGGCGACTATGCGTCGTGGACCCCATCGGTCGGTACGCACGTGCTGAAAGTGGTGCCCTATTCCGGCCGGGACCGGACGGGCAATGCGGGGACCGCGCTGCAGGTGAGCTTCACCGTGCAATCGACGGCCACCGAAGACTCGTCGTCGGCGCCGGTGGTCAGCGAGCCCGCCAGCGGTGCGAGTGTGACCAAGCTGACGTTGATCAACGCCAGCACGGAAAAGGACCTCCGGGCGCTCACCAACGGCAGCACGATCACGTTCGGCACCGATGGCAAGGCACTCAACGTCCGCGCGGAAACCAGCGGCACGGTCGGCAGCGTGGCGTTCATCCTCGACGGCAAAACCCTGCGGACGGAGAACGTCGCTCCTTACACGCTGGCGGGCGACGGCACTGGCAACTACTATTCGTGGACGCCGTCGGTCGGGTCGCACACGCTGAAAGTGGTGCCGTACTCCGGCAAGGATCGCACCGGCACCGCCGGGACGTCCCTGCAGGTGGGTTTCACGGTGAAGTAACACCGGCAAGACCTCCCGGCAGGCGCGGTCTGCGTCCTTTCGCCGACCGCGCAGCAATCCCTCAAGCGCCAGTCGAAGACTGGCGCTACGGGCGCCGGTCTCTGACTGGCGAGGGACCTGCGACGGGCGCCGCGAATAAACGTCAGCGCGCCAATCCGAGCGCCTGCTCCAGCGCGCGGCGCATCACCGCAGCGTCGGGGGTGACACCGGTCCAGTACGAGACGCCGATCACGCCTTGGTTCACCAGCATGCCCAGTCCGTCGAGCGTGGTGCAGCCGCGCGCGGCGGCCTCGTCCAGGAACCGGGTGTTGGGCGGGTTGAAGACCACGTCAGCCACCACCATCTCGGGCCGGAGTGATTCCACCGCGACCGGCACGCGGGCCTCGGGCGCGTAGAGGCCGATCGAGGTCGCATTGATGAGGACCTGAGTGTCGGAGGGCACAACATAGTTGCCGCTCCACGGCACGAAAGTCACCTCGGTGGGCGTGCCCGCGCGCAACGCGTCGACCAGGCCGCGGCCGCGATCCATTGCGCGGTTGACGATCGTAAGGTGGCGAATCCCGGCGAGCGCGAGCTCGATCGCAATCGCGCGCGCCGCTCCGCCGGCGCCGAACAGCACCACGTTGGTCCCGCGCGGATCGATCACCGTCTGGAGCGACGTGAGAAAACCCTTCCCGTCCGTGTTCTCGCCGACGAACGCGCCGTCGCGGCGCACGACGCAGTTGACCGCCCCAATCAGCTTGGCCGACTCGCCAAGTCCAGCGAGGAGCGGGATGACCGCGACCTTGTGCGGCATCGAGAGATTGAAGCCGCGAAAGCCCATCGCCAAAGCGCCGTGGACCGCGGCGGGCAGGTCAGCAGGCGCGACCTCGAGATTGATGTAACGCCACGGCAGCTGGTGGTGCGTAAATGCTGCCTGGATCATGGCGACGGTCGGGTTGCCGGCGGCGCCCTGCGACATGCAGCCAACCAGTTCGTGGAGAAAAGACGTAGGCGTCGGCATCAGCGCCACGTTGAAAAAGCGGCTGGGGCGAGTCGAGCGTTTGGCGCGGCCTCCTGCGGCGGAGGACAGGAGCGGGAACCGAGCGGCAATCCAGCGCTCCAAGCGCGCCGCTGCCGTTCCGATGCCCTC